>CALAGS010000139.1 GCA_937891665.1 uncultured Burkholderiales bacterium
CTGCTTGATCGCGCATTCTTTTGGCTGCTGAAATTCGAACCAACACCGGTTGTTGTTCCAACAAAGCCTCTAATCTGTCTTGTGCTTCTGGCTCCCACGGCACAGTGGTGTTGGGCGCAGAGCGACCCAAAGTACCTTCAATCTTGTCCATCTCGGTGCCCAATGGCAGGATGTGGAACAGCGCATCGAACAGGCCGTTGCAAAACTCTTGAATGATGTAAGTGGCGCCGGCATAACCCATGAAAGGCGTGCCGGTATGGCGACGAATAATGGGCAATGGAAAACTGGCAGGGATGAAACTGGTTTTCATCATGCCGCCGCCGCCACACTCGGCCAAATAGATGCGCTCGTTGTAGCTGCCGTACAAAATGAGCGGCGTTTTTTCAGTGACCAGCTTGCGCACTTCTGCATTGTCTGTTTTGGCACCCGCGATGCGCGAGATGGCAAAGTTGCAAGGCAGGCCCATTTCATCTTCTAAGAAATGGCGAATGCCGCGTGTGTAGGTTTCGTTGGCTACCACACCAAAGTTGGCGGTGCCAAAAAAGTCTTGTGTCACAGAGCGCCACAAATCCCAAATCGGTTTGATGGTGCTGTGCTTTTCTCTTTCGATGAAGGGCTCTGGGTCGAGGCCAAGCAATTCGCCCAAAGAGCGCAAAAATTTGGTGGTGCTGTGCAAGCCAATCGGTGCTTGCAAGTAAGGCCGCTCTAAAGCTTCGCAAAGCATGCGGCCAAATTCGCGGTACATGCAAATGTTCACATCGGCTTCAACCAAACGCGACACATCGGCCAGGTGTGAACCTAAGGGGAAGACCATGTTGACGTCGGCGCCGATGCCTTGCACCAAGCGGCGAATTTCAGCCAAATCGCTTGGGCAGTTGAAGGTGCCGTAGCTGGGTCCAATGATGTTGACGCGAGGACGCTCGCCTTCTTTGCGTTCGCGCTTGGGCACATGCTTCATGCCGTATTGCTGCCACAACCAGTACATGGCGCGGTTTGCGCACTGCCACTGATCTTCGTCGATGGTGCGCGGCAAGAAGCGTTGCAGGTTGGTACCTTCGGGCGTTACGCCGCCGCCAATCATTTCGGCAATGGAGCCAGTCACCACCACGGAGGGCAGGTCGGGGTTGAGTGTGGCGTGCGCACGGCGCATGGCGCCCTCTGTGCCTTCGCGGCCCAACTGTTCTTCAGCTAAACCTGTGACCACAATGGGCAACTCATGAGGGGGCAGTGCATCGGTGTAGTGCAAGACCGAAGTGACAGGCAAGTTCTCGCAGCCCACCGGGCCGTCAATGACAACTTGCAAGCCTTTGATGGCGGTGAACACATACACCGCTCCCCAATAGCCACCTGCGCGATCGTGGTCAAGAACTAGCATCAGATCATGGCCTCCGCTTTGCGTTTTTTAGCTAACTTCTCGAGCTGTCTGCGTGTTTCGGCTTCAAACTCGGGGCGGTTTTGCGGCACACCGTGCGAGGCTTCCCAAACGCCAGATGCATGGCCTGAGCCAGTGTCGCCAAAGAAGGCTTTCATTTCATCAAAGCGCGACTTGTTGGCAATAGCGCCATTGATCACTTGCGCCAAGGAGCCTGCACCTGCAGGCCCCATCAAGGGGCGCGCAGAAATGAGGTTGGTGAAATACAAGCTTGGAATGCTGAGTTCTTTGGCCGCTTGCACGATCGGTGTGGTGCCAATGGTCAAGTCAGGCTTCCACTCGTGCATGGCGGCCAAATCTTGCTCAAGCGATGCGCGGTATTGCACGTGTACGCCATGCGCTTCAAGCCACTCACAATCAGGAGCGCTCCATGGTGTGCGAGGGCAGGCTGTGCCCACATAACGCAAATCGGCACCACTCTCTACCAACAAACGCGCTACCAACAACTCAGAACCTTCGTAGCCACTGAGCGTGATACGGCCTTTGATGGGTGACTTGGCCAAGGCACCTTTGATGGCGCCTAGCATGATGTTTTTCACCATGTCGATTTTGGCTTGCGGCACATTGGCTGCATTGCCAATGGCTTGCAACCAAGCTTCGGTACCGTCATGTCCAACGGGTGCTGAGCCCACAACAGGACGACCTGCTGCTTCAAATTCGCGAATGCTTGCGGTGTAAAACGGGTGGATGGCAGCGACCGCTGCGCAATCGAGCGCTGCATAAAGTTCGCGCCATTCGCGTGTGGGCACCACAGGACCGGCTGCAAGGCCCATGGGCTCGAGCATGCGGCCAATGATGATGGGATCGGCGGGGAACATTTCACCAATCATGGTGATGGTGGGCTTGTCAGAACGGCCTGTGCGCGGTGCTTGAACAGGGCCTGCCACAATTTCTTCGCGCGCATATTTCAGCATGGCGCCGGCCAAAACGTCTTTGGCTTCTGCATGCGTAGGCACACCAAACCCAGGTACGTCGATGCCAATGATTCGAACGCCGTTGATCTCTTTGGGCAACAATTGCAGTGGCACACCACTGGCAGTGGGTACGCACAAATTGATGATCACAATGGCGTCGTATTTTTCGGGATCGGCTTGGTCGTACACAGACTCGCGAATGTCTTCAAACAACTTGCCTGTGACCAGTGACTCAGAGTTAAACGGCACGTAGCCGACACTGCGACGAGCGCCGTAGAAATGGGAAGTGAATGTCAAGCCATACACACAGCATGCAGAGCCAGACAAAATGGTGGCCGTGCGGCGCATGCGAAGACCCACACGCAATGAACCAAACGCAGGACACATGCTTTGCGGTTGATCGTGGGGACCGGCTTTGGGATCGACAGGATAGTCTTTGGCATATTGCGCCAACACTTCAGACTTGCCGGAGGCCTTGGCAGCAGCCAACATTTTTTCACCACCCGAGTGGCAGCCCATACCATCTCCTTCGATGGTAGTGCTCATGCCCGCTGGCGCTTGAGAGGCTGGGACGATGGGAATCGTTTTGCTCATGATGTCAGACTTCGTCGTACACAACTTCAAGGGTGGGCTTGCTGGTGTCAGTCTTGCCGCACATGTCAAATTGCGTTGCAGGCTCGAGCACCACATCACGTCCTACAGCAGAAGCTGCAAACAAGCCCAGCAACTGGTCTTGTGTCATGGGGTTAGGACGAATGGGAACTGACGTCGCCACATTGGCGGCTAACTCTGCAAACATGGGGCCCCACACAGACTCAGGGCGGCCAATGATTTCGTAGCTGGCGCTCTTTCTGCGAATGTCTTCATTGGCAGGAATGGTGGACAACACTGGGATACCCACCTTCTCGGCAAAGTTGGCGGCCTCGCCGGTGCCATCGTCGCGGTTGATGACCATGCCGGCCACACCCACATTGCCGCCCAACTTGCGGAAGTATTCAACCGCAGAGCACACGTTGTTGGCCACGTACAGTGATTGCAAATCGTTGCTGGCCACCACAATCACTTTTTGGCACATGTCCCGGGCAATGGGCAAACCAAATCCGCCGCACACCACATCGCCTAAAAAGTCGAGCAGCACATAGTCAAAGCCCCACTCGTGAAAGCCAAGTTTTTCGAGTAATTCAAAGCCGTGAATGATGCCGCGACCACCGCAACCGCGTCCCACTTCAGGGCCGCCCAATTCCATGGCATACACACCATCACGTTTGAAGCAAACATCGCCAATGGCAACCGCTTCACCGGCCAATTTTTTCTTGGAAGAAGTTTCAATGATGGTGGGGCAAGCGCGGCCACCAAACAACAAACTGGTGGTGTCACTTTTAGGGTCGCAGCCAATCAGCAAAACTTTTTTACCTTGCTGAGCCATCATGTAACTGAGGTTGGCCAGCGTGAAGCTTTTGCCAATGCCGCCTTTGCCATAGATGGCAATAATCTGAGTTTCCTTTGTGACCTCGGAGGTGGACACAGGTGTGGGTTCAATGGCCGCTTCAGTGCGCAAAATATCGCGCATGAAATTCACGGGGGCTACAGAAGGAATTGAACTCGAGCTCATGCGACTTGTCTCCAATCAAGAACCATCTTTAAACAATCTGCATCGCCAAAAGCGGTGCGGTATGCGGCATCTGCTTGCGTTGCATCTTGGCGATGCGTAATCAAGCCATCTAGGGATAAAAGGCCATCGCCTGCTAAGGCAATCACCGCGGCTAAATCGGGGGGTGACCACTGTGCTGCCACTCGAATGCGCGCTTCGCGCATGAAAGCAGGTGGGAAAACAAAAGAAAGCGGCGTGTCGTAAAAACCTGCCAAGACCACTTCACCGCCAGGCGCCAAGCGGCCAATGAGTTCATCCAGAAGTGAACTGACGCCGCTGACATCACAAATGCATTTGTAGTTTTTACGGGTGTCTGTACTTGGGTCAATGACCTCGTAGCCCACAGCGCCCGAGCGGCGGGCAGGGTTGGTATCCCACACCACTGGATGGCCACCTGCCAACACAGCCAGTCTGGCAATCATCCGACCCAAAACACCATGGCCCACAATCAAATCGGGTTGTTGCGTACCTGGCGCACTGTGCGCGTGGTATGCGGTGGCAGCCAACGCAAACAAGACACCTTGCTCGGCCAAAGATTCTTGGATGGGCAAAGCGCGTGCAGAGGGAACGACCAATTTGGAGGCAGAGCCACCAAATAAATTCCGTGCTTCTTGGAAACATTGAGAGCCAGGGATGTAGACCCGTGTGCCCACTTTCAAAGTGGCTTGATCACCTGCATCGACCACGCGGCCCACGGTTTCATAGCCTGGCACCAAGGGGTAGCCCATGCCGGGGAATGCGGGCATGGTGCCATCCCAAAGAAGGCGCTCTGTACCCGTGCTGATACCACTGAATTCCACCGCGACTTTGACGTCTGCCGCGCCCATTTCAGGCAAAGACAAACCTGTCAAAGCCAATGACTTGGGTTGCTGAAAAACGATGGCGGTAGACTGCATAACTGTATATTTACTCTTACACTGATTTGTGTCAACAAATATTTACAAATAATTCCATTTATGGGTGTAAACCCTGTGGCTTTCGCCCCACCAAGATCTGCGTTTGCAAGGGCATGGGGTTCGGCACAAGTTCCAAATTCGAGAAGCCAGCCTCTGCCATCATGGCCATCAACTCACGGGCTGTACGCAACCTGCCAGCGCCCATGGCCAGCAGGTAAAAATGGAAATACGCATCGCCATGAGGCGTTTCGTCGGGCTCTTGGGCCATGGGCTCTGCCAAAAGCAAAGTGCCGCCCACAGGCAGTGCTTCGTAAATGGCGCGAAGCGCAGTTTTCACATCGGCATCGGGATGGTCGTGGGCCACACGGATCAAAGTGACCAAGTCGGCGCCACGGGGCAAAGCGTCTTCTAAAAAACTACCAGGATTGGCCGTTGCGCGATCCGCAATCCCTTGGCGCTCAAAGTTAGCGCGGGCGAGGGCCGCCACTTCAGGCAAGTCAAACAAATGCAACTGCAAGTGCTTGGCATGTTGTGCCAAGCGGCCTAAGAAGGTGCCTTGACCACCTCCTACGTCGAGCACACAGCGGTGCTCGTCAAACGAGTAGCTGGCAAAAATCTCGTCCACCACGAAGGGCTGTGACGCTGACATGAGATTGGAGTAGCGTGCAAACTTTTCGACCTGGGCTGCATTTGTTGCCGCGCGTTGCGCGTTTTGCTCTTCAATGGTGTAGGGCCAGTACTGCGACATGGCGCCTGGCTGGTCTGTGCCCTTGAGCATGGCCACAGGATCTTGCATGTCTTGGTACAACACGGCGTGGTGTTCGATCATGGCGCGAATGCCAACATGACCCGCCACAGGCGCACCCAATGCGCCCAATCCATAGCGCCCTTCGCTGCGCAAATTTAGCAAGCGCAAGGCCAGTGCCGATTGCAACAAACGCTGCAAACCAGCGACAGGCAGGTTGGTGAACTGGGCCAATTCTTCGAGGGTGCGTGGGCGCTCAGCAACTGTTTCCAAAATGCGCAAGCGCACACACGCAAGCAGCACCTGTGAATACACAAAACCCGCCATGAGGTCAAACACTTGGCGCGCACGGCGCTGTGTGATCCAACGGGTCAGAGGGTTGGAAACACTCCAGCGGTACAAAGACGTGCTGGTCATCATGCGATCCCAGACCGCTTCCAGCGAGTCTCGCCAAGGCGTCTTACGACCCACGCGCTGAGCCGATGAGGCCAAATCCAGCGTTTTCATATCAATGTGACACGCTTTGGTTGTTGCCGGTACTTGTGCCGGCGCGATAAGCATTGCAAGCTGCACGGGGCACCAAACGCTCAGACTGTTGCATCACCAACTCACGCATCGACTGGGCGTTGGGTCCTTCTGGAATGGAATCTGAAGCAGCTTGAATGAGCGATTCAAAATGGGCAATGGCGCCTGAAAGTCCGAGGTTGGCAATGGCGTTCGGCCTGTCGTGCTGCGCGTCTTGACCGACGGGCTTGCCCAAGAGATCGGATTGACCCATGACGTCACGAATGTCGTCAGCCACTTGGTAAGCCTCGCCTAAACAGTCGCCCAAGGCTTGCCATTGCTTGGGATCCGCGCCTGCGCTCAATGCCCCCGCACTGGTGGCCGCCACAAACAGCGCACCGGTTTTGGCGCGCTGGTATTGCATCAGAGACACGCGCGATTCAGATTCCCAGGCTTGGCCCGCCACAATGCCCGAGGGCATGCCGACGCAAGAGGCCACGATGTGCATTAAGCCGGGCAAGCGCAGCGGCGATTGGCTGGCGGCTGCAGCCAGTGTCTGGAAGGCCAAAACGATCAAGGCGTCGCCTGTGAGCACGGCCAAAGGTTCGCCATAGGCGAAATGCACCGAGGCGCGGCCACGGCGCGTTTTGGCATCGTCAAAACAGGGCAGGTCATCGTGAACCAAGGAGGCGCAATGCATGAGTTCAATGGCCACTGCGACACCTTCGCTCAGCCGAGCATCGTCCATGCCACATGCCTGTGCTACTGCCAAAGTCAACTGCGGCCGAACACGCGCACCGCCTGGAAACACGGCATGACGAACTGCGCCAGCCAACTTGGGAGGGCAACTGGGGTCTTCGGCAGACGCCAAGGCCATAGCCAGACACTGCTCGATTCTTGTGATTGCCTTCATGCGCTTGTCTCCAATCAATGTAAAACACGGAACAAGTGACAATTATGGTTGTCACTTGTGTGTGTAAACAAATATAGACACATCAAATGTGTCTGTCAACAGGGCATGCCTTGCTTTTCTGAAATTAAATTCAAAGCGTGCTGGCAGCAGACTGGCCGATGGGCAGGATCACATCGGCCACCCACTGCGCCTGCTCCTCGTGCGCGAGGTGCCCCAGGTTGGGTAGCGAGATGATGTCTTGTGGACGCAGATGCGGCAGTGATTCGGCCACGCGATAGGCCACAGACGGCGGCACAATCCAATCTTGCGAGCCGACAATCAAGGTGAGAGGGTCTTGAAGCGTGCGAAGCCGATCCCAAAAAGTGCGCAAATCCCAGTGCGCCATCATGTGTAGCGCAGCTTGTGCATGGGATGGGTTGCTGATCAAAGTTCGGTAGAGTCGGGTGCCTTCGGGATCCAGCTTTGAGCCAGTGCCCTCCAAAAGCTTATTCAGTACGGAGGCGCGCGCCGCCTGCCATGAAAACAACTCGGGCATCCAGGGTGCCTTGGTCAGCAACTTGGCCAAGGGTGAAAAAACTTGTCCAGCGACGCCATCCAAGGGCAGCAAAGCACCGTTCAAAGAGACCAGGCGCTGCGGCTTTAGATGCCCGTCGAGCGTCAACATGCAAGCCACTGCAGCGCCTGCAGAGTGACCGACAACGATGTCAGGCTTGAACTGCATTTGTGCCATCAACTCGGCCACACCTGCTGCCATGCCCTGAATTGAAAACAAAGTGGCAACGTCAGAATCCTGTGGCATGGCGGTGAAACCATGGCCCGGAAAATCGATTGCGATCACCGTGCAGTGGTCGCTCAGCAAAGGCATCAGATGGCGCCATGAATGGGTCGATGCGCCAGTGCCGTGCAACAGCAAGATGCTCTTGGCCTGCGGGTTGGGGTGATGGGTGCATTGCACATGCCAGCGTAGCCGAGGCGTTTCAATGAAACTTGAAAGCTGCCGCAGAGGCCAGTGGCGGCCATCGGTGTTCCAATTTAAAGCTTGGCGTTGGCTCACAATCAGCTTCTTCTCAAGACCGGCCAGCCACCGCGCGAACTGCTTGGTTCAAGGAATTGGCGCCGGCATAAGGCAAGGCCAAGTATTGCGCGCCCATCGCTTGGGCCAGATTTTTGGCTGCATCTTGGGCTTGCGGCGAGGTGTCCACCAGCAAAGTGCTAAAGCCTCTCAGGCGCATTTCTGTGGCCGCAGCCAAAGCGTCTGTGGCGGCCTGCGCTCTACCGGGGCTGCCATCGCGTGCAATGTTGCCCTTGCCATCTGTCAGCAGGACCACGATGGGTGTCTCGCCTTTTTTTCTCAGCTGATCTGCCAACAAGATGGCCGCATCAATGGCATGCGCCAGCGGCGTGCCACCACCACCGGGCAAACCGGCCAAGCTGCGTTTGGCACGTGCCAAAGAGCGGGTGGGCGGCAAAATCAGCTCCGCTGTTTGACCTCTGAATGCAAGCACCGCCACACTGTCGCGCCGCACATAACAGTCAGCCAACAACAATTCAACGGCGCCCTTGGCTTCGGCCAAACGGTTGAGCGCAGAGGAGCCAGAAGCGTCAACCACAAACACCGTGGTGGTCTGGCCTGATTGGCGAAAGCGCGTGACATGGAAATCTTCTTTGCGCACCACGATGCGTTGTTTCTTCCCATCAGTAGGGGCTTGTTGTCGCTGCCGAAGTTTTTGCCAAGGCGCTGCAGCCCTGAGCGTTTCAAGCACATTGATGCGTTGCCCCGCACGCGGCTCGCCTTTGCGTGCGCCCACAGGCCGGCCGCGCAATGCATTTTTTTGCAGAGCGCCTGCACTGCCCGAGGTCGGTGTTTTGGCGCGCTGCAGTTGGCCAATTTTCAAACTGGCCAAGAGGCCAGAAGGGATGGCGGCTTGGGCTGCCTCAAGGACCATCTCGGCTAAATTTTCAGGCAGGCCAGGGTCTTCTTCTTGATCGTCATCTGCTTTGGATTCGTCCTTGTTCTGAGCATCTGGGGACTCAGGCTCAGAAGGTGGCTCGGGCGATGGCTCTGGGGGCTCTTGAGTTTCTGCAGGCGTGTCTTGCGCCTCATTTTCTGGTGGTTCTGCTGGCGGCAGACGTGTTGCGCGTGGTGCAAGCACCAATCGGGCAGCGACGCCGGTGTGTTCTTCTTCGACGGTGTTGCTGCCAGCTAATGCAGCAGCGGCCCGTGCCACGCGCACGGCAAACACACTGGCTCTTAGAGAATCTATACCCAGCGCCAACGCTGCGGCACAAAGGGCCTGCACCGCTTCGTCGTCTATCGTCACTTGTGACAAACTCTCGCGTGCATTCAGCACTTCTTGAGCTGTCCATTCGGGTCCTTCTTCGTCTTCGTCTTGCGCGCCCATCAGCAAACGAAAGGCCAGTCGATCCGCTAGGCCGGCTGGCATTTGTTCGTCGTCGCTCGCGCCTTCATCAAGGGCCACCAAGCCTAAGCTGGCCTTGGCCGATGTGTCTAAACCATCCCGCTGCAAAGCCACCATGCCGGTGTCAAGTACGCTGCCAAAGCGAGCCGCTGAAGACAAGCTCATGCGCTCGGCCATGGCCAATACCAACACGCCGCCATCGGCTTGTGACAGCAAGCCTTTGAGGGCGATGGGCTTGCCTGCTTGCAAGGTAGCGCCCAAGTCAAGTCCGCCCAACAAAGCCGTGTCATTGATGTTCAGGGGCACGCGCCGCAGGGGAGTTTGTGATGGCAAGAGACTTTTTAAAAGCGCCAGCCACTGGTCTCGGTTGTCGCAGGCAGGAGATCGAAGGGCCACACCGCCCAGACCCACTGGGTCGACTGCAAAAAGTGCAGCGATGGTTGCGGCGTCGCCTTGCATAGGAGGGGAGGGCCTGTTCGCTTAGGTGTTGTTAGGTTAGGGCTTGGGTGCCGTGAGCTCTGCCAGTGCTCTTTCGACGCGCGTTGAAGAGCCTGAATCATCAAGGGGGTTGCGGCGAAGCCGATGACGAAGCGCAGAGGGCGCCACCCGAATCAGGTGCTTTTGTTCAACTTTGGAAGCGCCTTGCAAAGCAGCCTCGGCCCGCGCTGCGCGAACCAGTGTCAGATCGCCGCGCAAGCCATCGGTGCCCAAACTCATGCAGAGTTGAGCGGCAAATTCGCGGGCTGCATCGGGAATGGCTACGTCTGGCAAACGTTTGCGGGCCGCCACAATGCTGCGCCTGACGCGGTCGTCTTCTTTTTTCCATGCGTCGGTAAAGGCTTGTGGCCCTTGCTCGAAGGCGTCTCGGCGTTTCACCACTTCCACGCGCTGTGCCAGGGTGTCTGGTGTTTTCACTTCCACCGACAAGCCAAAGCGGTCCAGCAACTGCGGCCTCAATTCGCCTTCCTCCGGATTGCCGCTGCCAATGAGAACGAAGCGCGCTGGGTGCCTCACGCTCAGGCCTTCCCGTTCCACCACGTTTTCGCCTGAAGCGGCCACATCAATCAGCAGGTCGACCAAATGGTCTTCCAGCAAGTTGACCTCATCGATGTACAAGTAACCCCTGTTGGCGCGCGCCAACAGTCCTGGCTCAAAGGCTTTCACGCCTTGTGAAAGGGCCCGCTCAAGATCCAAAGCGCCGACCACTCGGTCTTCAGTGGCACCGAGGGGCAAGTCAACCACCGGCACCGAGACCAAATGGCTGGTTTTTGTGGCGGCGCCCGCTTTGCTGCCCGCTGCCGCCTTCGCCAAGCAGTCTGGGCACTTGGCGTTTTCAGGGTCGCAACCATAGGGGCAACCCACCACAGCGCGCATTTTGGGCAACAGTGCAGCCAATGCCCTGACGGCTGTTGATTTGCCTGTACCGCGATCACCAAACACCAAAACGCCCCCGATGCTGGGGTCGATGGCCGTCAGCATGATGGCCAATTTCATGTCGTCTTGGCCAACGATGGCAGAGAAGGGAAAGGTCAAAGACATCTGATTCAATGTAAAGGTTAAAACGGGCCGAATGACAAAGTGTCAACTTAAAAAATTATGCAAAGTGTCAATTTAACTTGACGTTTTGTCAAATCCAGTTAAATTATCGCTTCATTGAACAGATATTGAAGGCAAATGATGAGTGCCCTGCTAGATTGGATTAAGTCCCCATCGCAGCTTAGAAAACTGTCCCGAGACAACTTGGCGCCTTTGGCTGCAGAGTTGCGGGAGCGTTTGATTCAGTCGGTCTCGCAAACGGGCGGGCATTTCAGCTCCAATTTGGGAACGGTTGAGCTGACGGTGGCGCTGCACTACGTTTTCAACACCCCTGAAGACCGCTTGGTATGGGATGTGGGTCATCAAACTTACCCCCACAAAATGCTGACGGGCCGCAACGAGCAGATGGGCAGCATGCGCCAAATGGGCGGTTTGAGTGGCTTTCCGCGCCGTGAAGAAAGTATTTACGACGCCTTTGGCACGGCCCACTCGTCCACCAGCATCTCGGCCGCATTGGGCATGGCCATGGCCGCCAAACAAATGGGCAGCCGCCGCAAAGCAGTCGCGATCATTGGCGATGGCGCACTGACAGCAGGCATGGCCTACGAGGCCTTGAACAACGCTGGCGCGAGCGATTGCAACTTGCTGGTCATCTTGAACGACAACGACATGTCCATCAGCCCGCCGGTTGGTGCCTTGAACCATTATTTGCACGAATTGATGAGTGGTCGCTTTTATGCCGATGCCAAAAAAATTGGCAAAGAGGTGCTGAAAAATGCGCCGCCTTTGTATGCCTTGGCGCAAATGATTGAGCAACAAACGCAAAGTTTCATTCAACCGCAAACCATGTTTGAAAATTTGGGTTTTGAGTACACGGGTCCTGTGGATGGACACAATGTGGAAGAGATGGTGGATACGTTGAGAGGTTTGTACAACAAACCTGGCCCGCAGTTTTTGCACGTTGTCACCCGCAAAGGCAAGGGTTATGCAAGAGCTGAAGCCGATCCTGTGAATTATCACGGTCCCAGTAAATTTGATCCCGCTGTGGGCATTGTGAGTGCTGCACCATCTGTGCCTCCAAAACCAACGTTCACCCAAATTTTTGGCCAATGGCTTTGCGACATGGCAGCGGTTGACGAGCGCTTGGTGGGCATCACACCCGCCATGCGCGAAGGCTCGGGCATGGTGAACTTCAGCCAACAGTACCCGCATCGCTATCACGATGTGGGCATTGCCGAACAACATGCGGTGACCTTTGCCGCCGGCATGGCCTGCGAAGGCTTGAAGCCTGTGGTGGCCATTTATTCAACCTTTTTACAACGCGCCTACGACCAGCTGATTCATGACGTGGCCTTGCAAAACTTGCCTGTGGTGTTTGCACTCGATCGTGCCGGTTTGGTGGGCGCCGATGGCCCTACTCACGCAGGCATGTACGACATTGCGTTCACTCGTTGCATTCCCAACATGAGTGTTGCATGCCCTGCCGACGAGGCAGAGTGTCGTCAGTTGCTTAGCACGGCTTATGCGCAAGATCATGCAGTCACAGTCCGTTACCCAAGGGGTGCAGGTGTGGGTGCCAAAGCGGCTACTGACTTACAGACCTTGCCGTTTGGAAAAGCCGAAATCAGGCGCCAAGGCCAAGGCGTTGCGCTGCTCGCATTTGGCCCTCTTTTGTACGAAGCTCTCAAAGTGGCTGAAGGCATGAATGCCACGGTGGTCAACATGCGTTGGGCCAAGCCCTTGGATGTTGAAACCTTGAAACAAATTGCGCTGTCACACGATCGCCTGGTCACGCTTGAAGATGCGACTCGCAAAGGCGGTGCAGGCGCGGCTGTGCTGGAAGCTTTGCAAGACATGGGCATTGCAATGCCAGTGTTGGTGGTAGGCTTTGAAGATGAATTTACCGAGCATGGCGACCCGCAAAAACTGATGCAGCACTATGGCCTGACTGCGCCCGGCATTCAAAAACGCATTGAAGACTGCTGGCCCGAGGTGAAGGCCGCACCTTTCTTGAGGGTGGTGGGCTGATGGCTGTTTGGACCTTAGGGCTGAATCACAAAACTGCGCCGATTGATTTGCGCGAGCGCTTTGCGTTTGCCTCTGAGCGCTTGGATCAGTCGTTGAAAGGTTTGCGCCAAAGTTTTACAACACACAAAGAAGTGGCGATTTTGTCTACTTGCAATCGAACAGAAATTTACTGTGCAGGCGATGAAGTTCAAATTCCACAAACTTTGAGTTGGTTGGCAGATACCGGCAAAACACAAGTCGATGTTTTGGCTAGGCACACTTACCGATTTGAAGGCGATGCATCGGCGCGGCATGCGTTTCGAGTTGCCAGTGGCCTCGACTCGATGGTCTTGGGCGAGTCGCAAATTTTGGGACAACTCAAAGAGGCCGTGCGCACGGCCAGCGACTCAGGCGCCTTGGGCACCACGCTCAACCAACTGTTTCAGCGCTCCTTTGCAGTGGCCAAGGAAGTCAGAAGCACCACGGAAATTGGTGCGCACTCCATCAGCATGGCCGCGGCCGCGGTGCGTTTGGCTGGCCGTATTTTTGAAAACATCAAAGAAACCAATATTTTGTTTGTCGGCGCCGGTGAAATGATTGAGTTGTGCGTGGCGCACTTTGCAGCCAAGTCGCCGAAATCAATCACGATTGCCAACCGATCGGCTGAAAGAGCCGACCTGCTGGCGCAAGTTCACGGCGGCAGAAGCATCTCCTTGGCAGATCTGCCCAAGCGCTTGCACGAGTTTGACATTGTGATCAGTTGCACTGCCAGCACCTTGCCCTTGATTGGACTTGGCGCCGTTAAAAGTGCTTTGCGCACCAGAAAAAACAAACCCATTTTCATGGTCGATTTGGCGGTGCCGCGTGACATAGAACCCGAGGTCAAAGACCTTCGCGATGTGTACCTGTACACCGTGGACGATCTGACCGAAGTGATCAACAGCGGCCAAGTCCACAGACAAGCCGCCGTGGTCGATGCAGAAGTGATCATCGACGAAGGCGTGGAAAAATTCATGACTTGGCTGTCTCAGCGCAGAGATGTGCCCTTGATTCAAGAGTTGAATTACCAAGCTGATGCTTGGCGGCAGGCCGAAGTGCTGCGCGCGCGCAAATTGCTCGACAAAGGTCAGAGCATTGAAAGCGTTCTAGAGTCGCTTTCGGTGGGCATGATGAAGAAAATGTTGAACGGCCCCCTGCGTGAGTTGAATCACACAGAAGAGCCGCTCAGAGTCAAGGCCCGCGAGGCTGTCAAACAAATGTTTTTGAGGCCTTGAAGGGGCGCTTGGAGAAATTCAGCTTGAGCATTGAGAATGCTCAAGCTGATAGAACATTAGCCCTTCTTGGCGTAAGCAGAGCACCAACCATTGCCGTGGACTTTCTTGCCTGCAAACAAGGGGCAACCGCCAGCAGGGTCAGTGGCCTTGCCTTGGTACAAAGCGCAGTTGTTGCATTTTTGTGCTGCAGCGTGCTTAGGGAATTTCTTCGCGTCAACTTTGGTGGTGTCAGCGGCATAACCCAAAGCAGCAGCTTGTGGATCTTTTTCGTTGACCATGGCTTGGGCCATGGCTTGTTGAGCTGCCAATGCAGTGCTACCTAAAGCTACTTGCATCATGAATACGCGACGATTGGTTTGTTTCATAAAATTTCCAATGAGGTTGCTAAAAATCTGAACGGATGAATATTAACGTTAAAAATGAAAGTTTGTTGGCAGGTTCCATCTGAACAGCAATAGATTTCGTCATGAAGAGTTTCCCAATTGCGAAGTTGAGCAGACAGCTTATGGCGGCTGAACGATTTCTGGTACCCCAGTATGAGGAAGCCGCCATAAGCTGTCTGCTCAACCCCTCCGGAATCAGAGACAATCAGGACTCAAGCTGAACGACATGAACGCATCACCTACCCCCGCCCCAATTTCGCCATCCGAGCCCGCAGTGGCTTTGAATGCTTCGCTCATGACTTCGTTGGAGAAGCGCTCCAGCATTTCTCTGGCGGCCATTTATGGCTTGCGCATGCTGGGCTTGTTCTTGGTGTTGCCCGTATTTGCCATCGAGGCTGCGAATTACCCAGGCGGAGACGACCCCAGTCTCGTAGGCCTGGCCATGGGTATTTATGGCCTCACGCAGGGCGCTCTGCAATTGGCGTTTGGAGCGGCATCCGACAAGATTGGCCGCAAAAAAGTGATTGTCTTTGGCTTGCTCATTCTGGCTGTGGGCAGTTTTTGGGCTGCAACGGCTGACAGCTTGATGGGCGTGCTCATCGGCCGAGCTTTGCAAGGGGCGGGCGCTGTCTCAGCGGTGGTAACCGCTTTGTTGGCAGATCAAACACGCGATCTGGTCAGAACCAAGGCCATGGCTTTGATTGGCGCCAGCATTGGTCTGATGTTCGCTTTGTCCTTGGTTTTGGCGCCTGCGCTCAATACCATTGCGGGTTTGTCGGGCTTGTTCGTTCTAACAGGCCTGTTGGCTTTTGGCGGTGTGGCTGTGGTCATTTGGGGTGTGCCGCCCGAGCCGGCCATCAGGACAGTCGTGCCCAAAGGCAGTTTGAAGGAAGTTCTGACGCACATCCCCTCTTTGCGCAATAACTTGGGGGTTTTTGTGTTGCATGGCGTGCTTTTGGCCATGTGGGTGGCCGTGCCGCAAATGATGGTGGATGCTGGCTTGCCCAAAGAGCACCATTGGTGGATTTATTTGCCAGCCGTATTGTTTGGATTTTTGGTGATGGGAAAAACGCTTTTCCCGCTTGAGCGAAAAGGGTATCTGAGGGCTGTGTTCTTGACCTCGGCTTTGGTCATTGCTTTGGTCATGTTCAGCTTGGGCTTGGTAGCTGGCGGTACGCCCAATTTATGGTGCATTGCCGGCATTTTGTGCGTCTTCTTTTCTGCTTCCAACATTTTGGAAGCCTGTCAGCCCAGCATTGCCTCGCGCGGCGCCCCACCGCATGCACGCGGCATGGCCATGGGTTTTTACAATACCTTGCAGTCCCTTGGCTTCTTTGTAGGCGGCGCGGCAGGCGGCGCCCTCATGAAATCAGGGGGCGCGCAGGTTTTATTTGCAGTTTGTGGCCTGGCCACGCTGGTCTGGCTTTTGGTTGCATGGTTCATGGAACCCATTGAAGCACCTGCCCGCTAGCAAGCATAATTGCACCTGTTCATCGCAAGAGATTTCAAGGAAACAAACATGGCATCCGTCAACAAAGTCATTCTGATCGGCAACTGCGGCCGTGACCCCGAAATTCGCTACCTGCCCTCCGGCCAGGCCGTGGCCAACATCAGCATCGCCACCACCAGCCGCCGCAAAGACCGCACATCTGGCGAAACCGTTGAGGATACTCAGTGGCACCGCGTCACTTTTTACGATCGCCTGGCCGAAATCGCTGGCGAATACGTCAAAAAAGGCCGCCCCATCTACATTGAAGGCCGCCTAAAATACGGCAAATACACCGACCAAGCCGGTGTTGAGAAAAACACGGTCGACATCATTGCCACCGAAATGCAATTGCTAGGGAGCCGTGAGGGCATGGGCGGCCCGAGTGGTGGTGGCGATGATGAGGGTGGCACTCCGGCCCGCCGGCCCGCAGCGGCGCCCCGTCCTGCGGCCAGCGCGGCACCAGCTGGCAAACCAGCTGCCAAGCCTGCCAGCGGTTTTGACGACATGGACGATGACATTCCGTTCTAAGCCCCATTCGCGTTTAAACCAACCCCAAAGCCTGTATGACCTGCGGGCTTTTTTTTCGTGCATTTACATACCCCATAGGGTATATGCTAAAGTGTCACTTTCGTTGGAGACGACATGAAAAAGAAAATTGAATCATTGGCACACCCTCAACACCGTGATGTGACATCAACTTGGGCTATTCGCATTGCCCTCTCCTTGGGTGTGGCTTTGGCGGCCCTACAAGGTCAGGCTCAAACTGCGTTGCTAGCAAAAGGCCCGTCAGTCAAAGTCATTGCGGCCGGTCAAAAATCAGTCTCCAACTTCAGTGAAATAGACGGCTTGATTGAAGCTGTCAAGCAAAGCACCTTGTCGTCCCAAATACCGGGGAGAGTTGTCAGTTTGAATGTCAAAGCGGGCGATCGCGTCAGGGCTGGACAAGTATTGGCCAGCATCGATGACCGGGAAACGCAAACCGGTGTCATGAGAAGCCAAGCACAGTTGCAACAAAGTGATGCTGAACTGCGTCAGTTGCAAATAGCACTCAAAAGAACACAGGAATTGAAAGCTCAGGGCTTTGTGAGTTCGGCTGCATTGGATTTGGCAGAGTCGCAATACAAAGCAGCCAAAGCAGGTCGTGACAGTGCGGGTGCAGCAAGCGAGCAAGCCAAAGTGACTCAGTCATTTTCTAAAGTCACAGCACCTTATGACGCGTGGGTTTTAGAAACCTCTGCACAAACCGGTGACTTGGCCATGCCTGGCAAACCTCTGATCACAGTCTACGCACCGAAGCCATTGCGCGTGGTCATGCAGTGGCCAGCATCCGAAAAAAATACCTTGCCTAAATTGCAAGACATTCAAATACTGATGGGCGGCGACATGATCAAACCAGTGTCAATGCAAATCATGCCCAACGCCGACGGCGTGAGTCAAACCATTGGCATCAAGCTCGATTTGCCTGTTGCAGGCGCTGCGGCTAATGCTGTACCAGGTCAACAAGTGCGAGTGCGAATGGCCGGTTCTTCTCAAGCCAAAGGCCTTGTGCCATCTACAGCCATCTTGCGCAGAGGTGAAATCACAGCGGTCTATGTGGCACAAGACAATGGCTTCGCCATGAAGCTGGTGCGCTTAGGTGCCGACCATGGAAGTGCTGGCGTCGAAATTTGGGCAGGACTTAAAGAAGGCGAATTGATTGCCGTAGATGCAGTGCAAGCCGGCATGAAAGGCGCACATGCAGCCCGATAAACAAACAGGCAGTTTTGGCATTGCGGGTCAGTTGGCCGCCAAATTTCAAAACAATGCGCTCACACCCTTGCTGGCCATTGTGGCTTTGCTGATGGGTTTGTTTGCGGTGCTGGTGACGCCGCGAGAAGAGGAGCCGCAAATCAATGTGACCATGGCCAATGTGCTGATTCCTTTTCCGGGTGCCAGCAGTGCCGATGTGCAGAGCAAAGTGGCCATGCCAGCAGAGCAAGTGTTGGGGCAAATTGCGGGCATTGATCACACATATTCGGTATCACGTCCTGGCATGGCGGTGCTCACGGTGCAGTTCAAAGTAGGCGTGCCGCGCACTGAAGCCTTGGTACGTTTGTACGACGTGCTGAACGCCAATCAAAATTGGTTGCCGCGAGATTTGGGCACCTTGGCACCTATTGTCAAACCCAAAGGCATTGACGATGTGCCTGTGTTGGCGGTCACTTTGTGGGGCAAAGATGCGCCGTCGGCTTTAGAGCTTGAGCGTGTAGCGCGCAGCCTAGAGATGGATTTGAAGCAGGTCAAAGGCACGCGTGAAGTGCAGACCATCGGTGGTCCAGGGCGTGCCGTGCAAGTTAACTTAAATCCAACGCGCATGCGCGAGCGTGGGCTTGACATGCTGAGTGTGCGAGCTGCACTGGCAGGCGCCAATGCAAGTGGGCCTTCTGGTTTTGTCATGAACCCCGACAGTCCAAGTGGTCAGCGCATCAGCATTGAAACGGGCTACTTTTTTGAGTCAGCCAAAGATGTGGCCGATGTGGTGGTGGGCGTGCACGCAGGCAAGCCCATTTATTTGAAAGAAGTGGCACAGATTGAAGAAGGTGCACAGCAAGCGCAGCAGTACGTGAGTTACATGCCGGGAATTGGCAGCGTGAGTGCGCCAGTTGCAACCGATAACAACGCCGAACTCAGCGGCCAAATGTATCCCGCTGTGACCATGACGGTGACGAAGAAGCCCGGTGAAAACGCCGTCGATGTGGCGCGTGCCGTGCGGGCTCGGGTTGAACAAATGCGCAACACCGTGTTGCCCCAAGGCATTGAGGCCACCATCACACGCGACTATGGCGAAACCGCCGCTGAAAAGGCCAACAAGCTGATTCAAAAATTAGCTTTCGCAACTGCGTCTGTGATTCTGCTGGTGGGCTTGGCCTTGGGCAAACGCGAAGCTGTGATTGTGGGCGGCGCAGTTATTTTGACCCTCACTGCCACACTGTTTGCCAGTTGGGCTTGGGGCTTCACGCTCAATAGAGTGAGCTTGTTTGCGCTCATTTTCTCAATTGGCATTCTGGTGGACGATGCCATTGTGGTGGTGGAAAACATTCACCGCCATCAACAGTTGTACCCCGAAAAATCTTTGAAGGACATCATTCCAAGCGCTGTCGATGAAGTGGGGGGGCCCACCATCTTGGCCACGCTCACCGTCATTGCTGCCTTGTTGCCCATGGCCTTTGTGTCGGGCCTCATGGGCCCCTACATGAGCCCCATTCCCATCAATGCCAGCTTGGGCATGGCGCTGTCTTTGTTGATTGCCTTCACTGTCACGCCTTGGTTGGCCTTGAAGTGGATGAAGTCGCATCACAGCGGCACAGCGCATGGTGAGCACACGGCCCAACCCGCAGCAACCGGCTTGGCTGCTCGTTTGCCAGATTTTTTTGGACGTATCTTGCGTCCCTTTCTCAATAGCAGCCGTCAACGCTGGAAACTTTTAGGCGGTATCTTGTTGGCCATGGCCTTGTCGGTGGGCTTGGCCGGTGTGCAATGGGTCATTTTGAAAATGTTGCCCTTCGACAACAAGAGCGAGTTTCAAGTGGTGGTCGACATGCCATCCGGCACACCTTTAGAAAACACAGCAGCTGCATTGCATGAAATGGGTGTGTTTTTATCCAAACAAAAAGAAGTGCTAGACGTGCAAACGTATGCCGGCACCGCCAGCCCCATCACTTTCAATGGTTTGGTGCGCCAATACTATTTGCGCGCCGATGCCGAACAAGGTGACTTGCAAGTCAACTTGGTCGACAAGCAGCAGCGCTCAGAAAAGAGCCATGCCATTGCACAACGCTTGCGTCCTCAACTTGAGAAGATTGCGAAGGATCATGGCGCCAACATCAAGGTGGTCGAAGTGCCGCCTGGCCCGCCCGTGATGAGTCCTTTGGTCGCTGAAATTTATGGCCCCGATGAAGCGGGTCGTCAGGTCTTGGCCGCCAATGTGGCCAAAGCCTTTGCACAAACACCCGGCATCGTTGGCATTGACACTTCTCTGAAGGCCGACGCGCCACGACAGTGGTTACAGGTGCGCAGACAACGCGCCGAAACACTGGGCATTTCAGTCAGTGCCATTTCGCAAACAGTGCAAGGTGCCTTACAAGGTACCGACGCCACTTATCTGCACGATGGCAACAGCAAATTGCCAGTGCCTGTTAGGTTGCAATTACCCCTTCAATCGCAAATGGGTTTGAAGGATGTTTTGGCCATGCCCATGCGTGCTGCCAACGGTCAAATGGTGCCATTGTCTGAATTGGTTGAAGTGAAAACGGGCGTCATTCAAAAACCGTTGTTCACCAAGGACTTATTGCCGGTCAGTTATGTGACGGGTGATATGGCCGGTTCGCAAGACTCGCCGCTTTATGGCTTGTTTGGAATTCGAAGCTACATGAAAGAAGCCGCCTTGCCCGGTCAGGGCGAGTTGGGTGAGTATTGGATTCAACAACCCAGCGACACTTACCGCGAATACGCCGTGAAGTGGGATGGTGAATCACAAATTACCTACGAAACGTTCCGAGACATGGGCACCGCCTATGGCGTGGGCCTGATTCTGATTTACCTCTTGGTGGTGGCGCAGTTCAAGAGCTACCTCACACCCTTGGTCATCATGGCGCCCATTCCGCTCACCATGATTGGGGTAATGCCAGGCCACGCTTTGTTGAATGCGCAGTTCACGGCCACCAGCATGATCGGCATGATTGCCTTGGCTGGCATCATCGTGCGCAACTCCATTTTGTTGGTCGACTTCATTGAGCTTCAAGTGGCGCAAGGCATGGACTTCAAAGAAGCCGTCATTCAATCGGCCGCAGTGCGCGCACAACCCATTGTGCTGACAGGCTTGGCCGCCATGATTGGTGCGTTCTTTATTTTGGACGACCCCATCTTCAATGGGTTGGCCGTATCCCTCATCTTTGGAATTTTGGTTTCCACCCTGCTCACTTTGGTGGTCATTCCCGTTTTGTATTTCTCGTTGTTTAAACCTAAGGAGTCTGTATGACCGTTGAACGTTACATTCGCATTTTCGCTGGCATTTTTATCTTGGCCTCACTTGCCTTAGGCATTGAGGGCAGTCCGCTGTTTGTCAGTTCATGGGCTTTGGCATTCACCGCATTTGTAGGCGCCAACTTGTTTCAGTTTGGCTTTACCAATGTCTGCCCTATGGGTTGGATGTTGCGCAAACTGGGGGTGCCTGATGCGGCGCCCTGTAGCACCACAGCTGTTTAATCTGCTTAAGTCGCATCACTGGCACAATGTTGCCATGATGACGGTAGATTTCTTGACTGTGTTGCGAGGCTAGGACGAACCATGGAACTTCGTCAGTTGCGTGCGTTTGTGAGGGTGATCGAGGTTGGTAGCATCAGCCGTGCTGCAATCGACTTGAATGTGGTTCAGTCTGCTTTAAGTCAACAAATCAGCAAGCTTGAAAGCGAGCTGTCTACTCGGCTTCTTCAGCGCTCGCCTCAGGGCGTCACGCCCACCGAAGCAGGCGTGGCTTTTTTTCGAGAAGCCCAGCTCACGTTAAGGCATGCTGAACAAGCCATCCGCGCCGCGCAAGAATCGCGCTTGTCCGGTACCGTCAGTGTTGGCATGGCGCCCACCACGGCCGCGGTGCTCGGCATGCCTTTGATGCGAGCATTGCGAGAGCGCTATCCTGATGTTCGCCTGCACATGGTAGAGAGTCTTTCGGGTCACCTCACCAGCATGCTCAATGCGCGCCAACTGGATTTGGCCGTTTTGTTCGACTCGCATTTGTTACCCAGCCCGGATTTAAAAACAGCGAGGCGCTGGAGTGTCATGCCATTGCTTGAAGAAGATTTGTTTTTCATCAGCGCCAAAAGAAACACCAGTTCCAAGATGGGCAGCTCCCTCAAACTGAGTCAATTGAAGCAAGAACCGCTCATTTTGCCAACGGGGCCGCATGGCTTACGAACCACCCTCGATGCCGCCTTTGCAAGGATCAAGCTGGTGCCCAACATCGTTCTAGAAATCGATTCCTTGGCCTTGCTCATGGATGCTGTAGATGCAGGCTTAGGTGCCACTTTGCAACCTTGGGCCGCTGTGGCCAGATTTCCGGATGCTGCAGAAAGGTTTCACATGGCCCGCATATCAGAAGCCAATGTCCAGCGCGTCAATGTGCTTTGCAGTTTGTCTGAAGATGAGCTTTCACCGGTGGCTTTGGCTGCGCGCGTGGTCTTGAAAGAGTGCGCTCAGCAATTGGTGTCTCAGGGTATTTGGACTGGCGCACGAGTCAAACCCTCGAAATAACCGGGCGACCCAAGGGTATCATTATTTTTGATACCCCAATTCTTTCCTGAGTATTCAATCACTCTGTCCTCAAGTTAAAGTGTTGTACATCGCAACAACATTCAACAACAAAGAGACATCATGGACTTGCAACTCACAAACAAAACAGCACTTGTCACTGGCGCAAGCGTTGGCATTGGCCGCGGCATTGCCAAGGCTTTGGCCGCAGAAGGCGTCAAGTTGGCCATCTCAGCACGCCGCGCCGACAAGTTGCAAGAAGTGGCTGATGAAATCGTGGCGGCAGGCGGACAGCGTCCTGTCATCATCGAGTCAGACCTGTACCCAGAAGACGCCGCTGCCAAACTCACGGCTGCAGCCATCCAAGGTTTGGGCCACGTTGACATTTTGGTCAACAATGCAGGCGGCTCTCGCAGCTTCAAAGATTTGCATGTGAGCGAAGAAGCTTGGCAAGAAGCCATCACCTTGAATTTCCATCGTCCCCGCCAAGTGGCCGATGCCTTGGTGGACCAAATGATTGCCCGCAAGTGGGGCCGCATCATCAACATCACTGGCAAAAGCGAACCCGATCATGTGAACGGTGCTTTTTGTGCCAAGGCCGGTATTCACAGTTGGGCCAAGGGCTTGTCGCGCATGGTGGGGCCGCACGGCATTACCGTAAATTGCATTCCGCCTGGCCGCATTCATTCTGAGCAAATTTTCCGCAACTACACCCCTGAATACCGTCAGTGGCAGTGCGAAAACGAAATCCCCATGGGCCGGTACGGCGAACCTGAAGACATGGCCAATTTGGTCACGTTCTTGTCTTCGCCTTTGGCCAGCTACATCACAGGTGCTGTGATCCCAGTGGACGGTGGTTTGCGTCGCTATCAGTTCTAATTTTGGGGTGCGTGGAATGAGTTTGGATGTATTGATCATTGGTGGCGGCAACGCGGCTTTGAGTGCGGCACTCATGGCCCGGGAAGCGGGCGCCAGTGTCATGGTGCTCGAGTCAGCACCTCGCGAATGGCGTGGTGGTAATTCCATGCACACCCGCAACTTGCGCTGCATGCACGATGCACCGCAAGATGTCTTGATTGAGGCTTACCCCGAAGAAGAGTTTTGGCAAGACCTGTTGAAAGTCACAGGCGGCCTGACCGATGAGCACATGGCGCGTTTGGCCATTCGGCACTCGCACCACTGCCGGCCTTGGATGGTCAAGCACGGTGTGCGCTTTCAGCCTTCTTTGTCAGGCGCATTGCACACCGCGCGCACCAATGCGTTCTTCATGGGCGGTGGCAAAGCATTGATCAATGCTTATTACCGCAGTGCAGAAAAGCTGGGCATTCAAATTCATTACAACGCAGAAGTGAATGAACTGGAAATTGAGAATGGCGTTTTCAAAGCGGCCATCGTGAACCACAAAACGCCCACAGGCGAGTTGCTCCGAACAGAGCGCGTCACCGCCAAAACATGCGTGATGGCCGCGGGTGGATTTGAATCCAATTTGGGCTGGCTGCGTGAGGCCTGGGGTCAAAATGCACTGGGAGAATTTCCTGCCGACAACTTCCTCATCCGCGGCACCAAATTCAACCAAGGCACCTTGCTGAAGCACTTATTGGACTTGGGCGCAGATCAAATTGGCGATCCCACACAAGCCCACATGGTCGCCATTGATGCACGCGCACCTTTGTACGACGGCGGCATTTGCACCCGCATCGACTGTGTGTCTTTGGGCGTGGTGGTGAACAAAAACGCGGAGCGTTTTTACGACGAAGGTGAAGATTTTTGGCCTAAGCGATACGCCATTTGGGGTCGTTTGGTGGCTCAGCAACCCGGCCAAATTGGCTATTCCATTACCGATGCCAAAGCAGTGGGTCGTTTTATGCCGCCTGTTTTTGAAGGTACTGTTGCTCAATCGTTGCCAGAGTTGGCGCAGAAACTGGGCTTGAGTGTAGACACTTTCATGGCCACCTTGAACGCTTACAACCAAGCTTGCGTTCCAGGACATTTTGATCACACCGTCTTGGACGATTGCCATACCGAGGGCGTGACGCCAGCCAAAACGCATTGGGCGCTGCCCCTTGATACGGCGCCCTTCTATGCGTACCCCGTCAAACCGGGCATTACCTTTACCTACCTCGGTCTGAAAACCGATGACACCACGGCTGTTCGCTTTGGCAATCAGCCAAGCCCTAATTTGTTTGTGTCTGGCGAGATGATGGCCGGCAACGTTTTAGGCAAAGGCTACACCGCAGGTGTCGGCATGACCATTGGCACGGCGTTTGGCCGTATTTCTGGCCAGCAAGCAGCGCGAGCTGCTTTGGGCATGCCTGACTCGGTGCCACGTTTGGCAACACAGGTGATGCAGGGCACAGCCGACCAAGACACGCGCGCAGCCGCTTGAATAGAACACCATGCAAACACTCCAACAATTGACTCAAGAAGCGCAGGCTTTGGCGCGCGGTGAAATCGTTTTAACGGGACCTGAACAAGAAGTCGCGCGACAACTTCAAATTTGCAATGGCTGCCGCTATTGCGAAGGCTTCTGCGCGGTGTTTCCCGCCATGACACGCCGTTTGGAATTTGGCAAGGCAGACATTCATTACTTGGCCAATTTGTGCCACAACTGCGGTGCGTGTTTGCACGCCTGCCAATATGCGCCGCCGCATGAATTTGCCATCAATGTGCCTAAGTCGATGGCCACGGTGCGCGGTCAAACTTACGCTGATTACGCATGGCCCAAAGCTTTGGGTGGGCTCTACAAAAGCAATGGCCTGACTGTGTCAATGGCCTTGGCTCTCAGCTTGAGTTTATTTTTGATCTTGGCCATTCAAAGCAATGGCACGCTGTGGGGTGGCCCTGTTGAAAATGGTTTTTATGCCATCTTCCCTCACAACCTCATGGTGAGCATGTTTGCACCTATTTTCTTGTGGTCTGTGCTGGCTCTGGCTTTGGGTGTGATGAAGTTTTGGCGCGAAGTGACGCCTGCCACCAGTGGTGCACCTTTGAGCTCCCCCGCCGCCGCTGAAGCCGCCCACGATGCCTTGCGTTTGAAATATTTGGGGGGTGGCCATGGCGATGGTTGCAACAACGAAGACGACGCATTCACCTTGGCGCGCAAACGCATGCACCACCTCACGTTTTATGGTTTTATGTTGTGCTTTGCAGCCACCAGTGTGGCCACCCTGTATCACTATGCGTTCGGGTGGCCCGCACCCTATGACTACACCAGCTTGCCCAAAATATTGGGCACAGTGGGCGGCATTGCATTGGCCATTGGAACTCTGGGCTTGTGGCGCTTGAACTTGGCGCGAGACCCCCAGCATGGCGATGTTCAACAAAGACCCATGGACCGTGGATTCATTGCCTTGTTGTTCTTCATCAGTGTGACGGGCCTGGCCTTGATGCTTTCCAAAAATACCTCGGCCATGCCAGTGTTGTTGGCGGTGCATTTGGGCATGGTCATGGCCTTGTTCCTCACTTTGCCTTATGGCAAATTTGCGCATGGCATTTTCAGAACAGCCGCGTTGCTTAGATTTGCTGTTGAAAAGCGGCAGCCAAGCAAGTTGACTTTGGGCTCTGACTAAGTTCAGCTTAAGGTCACTGCCGAGTTAATCACGCCACCGCCTAAACACACTTCGCCGTCGTACAAAACGGCACTTTGCCCGGGCGTGACAGCCCACTGGCTTTCATCAAACGCCAAGGCAAATTCGGCCGCATTGGGCGATGTCAGTGCGCAGTGGGCATCGGCTTGTCGATAGCGTGTTTTGGCAGCATAAAGACCGGCCATGGGCTGGCTGCCCGAGCACCAACTGGCATCGGCAGCCTCAAGTTGAGGTGACAAGAGCCAAGGGTGATCGTGCCCTTGCACCACCCACAAAATGTTTTTGGCCATGTCCTTGCGGGCCACAAACCAAGGCGTGTGTTCACCACCGCCGCGCTGTGCGCCTTTGGCTTTAATGCCACCGATGCCAAGACCTTGGCGTTGGCCCAAGGTGTAAAAACTCAAGCCCACATGCTTGCCAATGGTTCGGCCTGTCTCGTCTTTGATGGGACCGGGTTCTTTGGAAATGTAACGATTCAAAAAATCTCTGAAAGGCCGCTCTCCAATAAAGCAAATGCCCGTAGAGTCTTTTTTCTTGGCATTGGGCAAGCCGATTTCTTCTGCAATTTGGCGGACTTGCGTTTTGAGCAACTCACCAACAGGAAACAAAGTTTTCGACAGTTGCGATTGATTCAAGCGGTGCAAAAAATAGCTTTGGTCTTTGCTGTTGTCCAAACCTTTTAGCAGTTCGTGCAGACCCGTTGTTTGATTCAAACGAACGCGCGCGTAATGGCCCGTGGCAATTTTTTCTGCACCCACGTGCAGCGCATGGTCTAAAAAGGATTTGAACTTGATTTCGGCGTTGCACAGAATGTCGGGGTTGGGCGTGCGGCCGGCTTGGTATTCACGTAGAAACTCTGCAAACACGCGGTCTTTGTAATCGGCGGCAAAGTTGACGTGTTCAATTTCAATGCCCACCACATCGGCTACCGCCGCCGCATCGACAAAGTCAATGTTGGACGAACAAAACTCGCTGTCGTCATCGTCTTCCCAATTCTTCATGAAAATGCCGACCACTTCGTGGCCTTGCTTTTTCAATAAGTGAGCGGTGACTGCGGAGTCGACGCCGCCAGACAAACCCACAACAATTCGGTGATGCTTCATGGCGCCAATTATCCCCTGATCTAAATACCTATACTTGCACCACATGCCAGTCAATTCAAACCTTTCCAACTTAGCCAAAGTGAGAGCGGCCGTCAGCATCTTTTTGCAAGATGTTGGCAAAGGCGTTTTCACACTGACGCACAGCGGCTTGGCGATGCTGGGCCTGGTGGTGGTCATGGGCTTCAGCGTTGCCCTATTTCGGCCCGATATCTTGGCCCAAACAGAGTCGACGGTTTATGAATGGCTTCGCTCGCGCCAATTCAGTTTGTGGTGGGAGCCGCAAAACACCGCCGAACGGGCCACCGCCACCGATTTGAAAGACATTCCGCGCAAGCAAGCGGCTGTTGCAGCTTGGCTGGCCCGCAAGTACAGGGTTGCGCCAGAGCCCATTGCCGCTTTGGTGGCTGAGGCCTATGTGCTTTCAGAGTCCACCAAGATCAAGCCGCATTTGCTTTTGGCCGTCATGGCCATCGAGTCTAGCTTTCATCCTTACATTCAAAGCCAAGCGGGAGCGCAGGGTCTGATGCAGGTCATGACTGAGATTCATGTCAAAAAATATGACAAATATGGTGGCAAATTGACTGCATTTGACCCGCTCACCAACATGCGTGTTGGCACTCAGGTACTTCAAGAATACATTCGCATGAAGGGCGGGGTGGTAGAGGATGGCCTGCTTTTCTACTTAGGAGGCGACGCCTTGCAAAGTGATACGGGCTATGTGGCCAAAGTGCTTGCAGAGGAGGCTCGCTTGGACCAAGTTGCTGCGGGCGAAAAAGTCAGCACACAGCCCTGAAACCTGAACCGCAAGTTGGCGCCCTCATTTTTAAGGATACGAGAAATGACTGAAGAACGCGTTTGGTTGGGCAGTTACCCTGATGGCGTCCCGGCTGACATAGACGCTTCTCAGTACCCGTCTTTGGTGGGCTTGATGGCAGACAGCTTTGCCAAATACGCCAACCGAATTGCTTACAGTTTCATGGGGCAAGACATCAGCTACGCGCAGACTGATGTCAAAAGCCAAGCGCTGGCCGCCTACTTCCAATCCTTGGGTTTAGAAAAAGGCGACCGCGTTGCCATCATGATGCCCAACGTGCCGCAGTACCCTGTGGCTGTCGCCGCCATTTTGCGAGCGGGCTTGGTGGTGGTCAATGTCAACCCACTTTACACCCCGCGCGAACTTGAGTTCCAGCTCAAAGACTCTGGCGCCCAAGCCATTGTGATCATCGAAAACTTTGCAGTCACACTGCAAAAGTGCATCGCAGAAACTCAAATCAAGCACGTGGTGTTGTGTACCATGGGCGACATGCTCAGCATGCCCAAAGGGACTTTGGTGAACTTTGTGGTTCGCAATGTGAAGAACTTGGTGCCAGACTTTGACTTGCCTGGAGCCGTCAAATTCAATCAAGCATTGAACCGCGGAGAGCGTGCCATATTTGTCAAGCCGGTGATTCACAGCGATGACATTGCCGTCCTTCAATACACTGGTGGCACCACCGGTGTGTCCAAAGGCGCCATGCTCTTGCACCGCAACGTCATTGCCAACTTGTTGCAATCAGAAGCTTGGAACCAGCCCGTCATGAAGCTGGTGCCAGACAACGAGCAACCCACTTCGGTGTGTGCTTTGCCGCTGTATCACATCTTTGCTTTTACGGTCAACATGATGCTGGGCTTGCGCACGGGCGGCAAAAATATTTTGATCCCCAATCCACGCGATTTACCCGCGGTGTTGAAAGCCTTGTCGACACAAACATTTCACAGTTTTCCGGCGGTCAATACCTTGTTCAATGGCTTGGCCAATCACCCAGACTTTGACACAGTCAATTGGAAAAACCTCAAGGTGTCCGTTGGCGGCGGCATGGCAGTCACCAGCGCGGTAGCGACATTGTGGTTACAAAAAACCGGTTGCCCTATTTGCGAAGGATACGGCTTGTCTGAAACCAGTCCGTCTGCCAGTTGCAACCCCACCACCAGCACACAATTTACGGGCAACATGGGGGTTCCCTTGCCAAGCACGTTCATGAAACTTTTGGACGATGAAGGCCGTGAAGTGACCGAACTAGGCCAAGCTGGTGAAATAGCCATTCAAGGCCCCCAAGTGATGGCAGGTTATTGGCAACGCCCCGACGAAACTGCGCGCAGCATGACCCCTGATGGTTATTTCAAATCCGGAGACATAGGCATTCGAGATGCACATGGATTTTTTAAAATCATTGATCGCAAGAAAGACATGATCTTGGTCAGCGGCTTCAATGTCTACCCTAACGACATCGAAGAAACAATGTCTTTGTGCCCAGGTGTTTTAGAGTGTGCCGCGGTAGGTGTGCCCGATGAAAAAACAGGCGAAGCTGTTAAGTTGGTGATCGTGAAAAAAGACCCGGCCCTCACTGAAGTGGTGGTGCGTGAATATTGCAAAGCCAACATGACGGGTTATAAGCAGCCAAAGATCATTGAGTTCAAAGTCGAACTTCCCAAAACTGCAGTGGGCAAAATATTGCGGCGAGAGTTGCGTGATGCGCCGAAGTGAGTTGGTGCCGCGCATCGCACTCGTTGGTGCGATGCATGAAGAGTTGTCGGCCGTGTTGGCCCTTATGCAGGACGCAAGCTGCCACCCTGTTGCCGGCCGAGAATTTTGGGTAGGCCATCTTCAGGGGCACAGGGTGGTGGCTGTGTTGTCAGGCATTGGCAAAGTGGCTGCGGCCATTACGGCTACCATTCTCATCGAAAAATATCAAGTCCAAAGAATTCTGTTCACGGGTGTTGCGGGAGGCTTAGCGTCTCATGTGAAGGTGGGTGACGTAGTGGTAGGCGCAGAGCTACTTCAGCATGACATCGACGCCTCGCCTTTGTTTCCCCAATATGAAGTGCCCTTGCTAAATCTCTCTCGCTTTCCATCAGACGAAAGCATGACTCAGTGCCTGATAGAAAGTGCTCGTCAGGCTTTGCCGCAAGCCACAGTGCATGTGGGCTTGATCATCAGTGGCGATCAATTTGTCTCAAGTGCATCTGAAAGCCAAAGATTGCAAACTCAAATATCGGATGCGTTGGCTGTGGAAATGGAGGGCGCTGCGCTGGCGCAGGTGTGCCATGCCTATGACGTTCCACTTGCGGTGGTTCGCACCTTGTCAGACCGCGCAGACGATGCTGCGCACACTGATTTTTCTCAATTTGTGAAAGACGTGGCCAGTCATTACAGTGCTGCCATTGTGTCTGAGTTTTTAAAGCGATTTCCTACTTAAGCCAGCCGCGTCTGCGGAAGTACCACATCGGCACCACGGCGCTGGCCACCATGAGGCACAGCGCATACGGGTAACCCCAAGTTTGCGACAGCTCGGGCATGTACTGAAAGTTCATGCCGTACAGGCTGGCAATGAGCGTAGGCGGTAGCAAGGCCACACTGGCCACTGAAAAGATTTTGATGATCTTGTTCTGATTGATGTTGATGAAACCCACAGTGGCGTCCATCAAGAAGTTGATCTTTTCAAACAAAAACTCGGTGTGCGAATCGAGTGAATCAATGTCGCGCAAAATTTGACGTGCTTCTTCAAACTGCTCTGCGTTCAACATTTTGCTTCGCATCATGAAACTCACCGCGCGGCGTGTGTCCATGACATTGCGGCGAATGCGGCCGTTCAAATCTTCTTGGCGAGCAATGGCGCCCAGCACCTCACCGGCCATGGCATCGGTCACGTCGCCAGACAGCACCAGCTTGCCGGCAATTTCTAGCTTGTCGTAAATGTTTTCCAGTGTGTCGGCAGAGTACTCGGCATCGGCGTCAAACAACTTCAGCAAAACTTCTTTGGCGTCCTCCAACAAGCCGGGCGCGCGGCGCGCACGCAAACGCAGCAAGCGAAACACAGGCACGTCTTCGTCGTGGATGGAAAACAGAACGCCCATGCTGCGCAGGTCGGCGTTTTGCAGATTCAAAATAAAGGCGCAACGAACTGTGCGGGGCTCGTCTTCGTCGGCAATTAAAAAGTCAGAGCGAATGTGCAATTCGCCGTTGTCCTCTTCGTAGAAGCGCGCAGATTCTTCAATGTCCTCGTCCATCGCATCTTCTGGAATGGACAGGCCGTAGTACTGTTTGATCCAACGTTTTTCTTCCACAGTGGGCGACTCAAGGTCGACCCAAATAGGTTGGAACTTGGACAACTCTTCTAGAGATTCAATCTCTTCCTGGACCAAGCGGCCGTTGGCTAGCGTAAAAATGTTGAGCATGGCAGATCTCCTTCAGCCCCAAAAACGGGGGGCCAAGTGTTCGATAAGGCGGCAATGAGGGCAAAGCAGCTTTCGAACGTCTGGCTAAGCTGCATCTAGGTGCGCAGCACTGGAACCATCTCATTCGAAAGCTACCAACTAGGGTGGCTTTCCACGGAGCAAACTCCAAAATAATGATGGGTCGGATTATGGCACTTAATCGCTGAAAAAATCCAAGAGCTCTTCTTTGCGCATGGCCACGTCGCGAGCACCCAGAGCTATGAGTGCGCGTAAAAATCCGGGCTCGAATAAAAGATAACTCGCAAGCCCTGCGCCCGAACCCTTCAATGCACCGAGCCCCTCTAAAACACGGCGTACTGGCCGCGGCAGTTCATGGACATGCGCTTGGGCCAAGGCGTCAAGTGACTCACTGGGCTGCATGGCCAAAACTTCTACTTCTCGAAATGGCAAGGACTGAGCCAAGGCCAGACCGTGGTGCTCAGAAAGGTGATTTTTTAATTGTTGAATGCTTTGATTCACGCGTTGGACTTGTTCAACATCGGCCATGAGGGTGTCGTTGAACACACTGGCCATCGCATGGCCTGCAATGTTGCCAAGACTGGGCCTCTGCTTGCTGGACAGGCTGGCCTGAAAGCTTGCGCTTGATAGGTCCATGGACCTGCGTTGCGGTTGCCCAACGCCAATGGCCAAAATTTTGTTGGCACCCAAGTGCACGGCAGGCGATAGCGGTGAGCTTTGCCGCATTGAGCCATCGCCAAAGTATTCCATGTTGCCGTCGACCCAAAGCGGTGTGGCAGGAAATAAAAAAGGAATGGCGCTCGAGGCCATCAAATGCTCGATGGTGATGTCTTGCAATTCGGCGCGACGTCCAGGCCTGTTCCATGCCTGTGCGCTTGCCAGTTGGTGAGTTTGGCAAAAAGTCCAGTGCACGCCCGTGGTGTAACTGGATGCCGTAACGGCCAAGGCTTTCAAGTCCCCCCGTGACAATGCCAGCTCAATGTTGTTCAGGGCAATGCGTCGGTGCAAGGTGTCGACCAGTGGCATGCTGTCAAGCGCGGCGCCTTGTTTGCGGGCTGAAAGGGTGACGCCCAATGCCGTTGCCCAGCGGCTGAATTTCGCCATGGGAGTATCAGGCAGGTGGTAGACCAAATCAGAATGCAGACCCTGCCAAAACGCGCCAAGTCCGCTCAATGCCGCTAGGCCGTCAATGGCCCGGCTGGCCAAATAGGTCGCATTGAGAGCGCCTGCAGAAGTCCCCACCAAGACTTGGAAGGGAAAGGCGTCGGCCTTGTCAGTCGACGGCTTGATGAGTGCAGCCAAGGCCTGCAAAACACCGGCTTGGTAGGCCGTTCTGGCGCCACCCCCCATGAGCACCAAACCACGCGTCATGCTTTGTGGCGGCTGGCCCAAGCGGCCACCGAGGGTGTCAGTTTGAGTGAGGTCATCAAGGTGCATGAGCGAATGATAGAGTCAGAGCTTCAGGAAAACCACCCATGACTTCACATTTGACGCCAAAGCGCGAACGCTGGCTTTTATTGACCCTCGCCAGCATCCAATTCACCAGCGTCCTTGACTTCATGATCATGATGCCTTTGGGGCCCCAATTGACCGAACTCTTTGGCATTTCTGCGAGTGAGTTTGGGTTCTTGGTGTCGGCCTACACCTTTTCAGCGGGCTTGTCAGGTCTTTTGGCTGCCACCTACATTGACCGCTTTGGCCGTAAGCGAATGATGCTGACCTTGTACCCCTTGTTTGGGGCTGCAGCATTGGCTTGCAGCTTCGCCCCCACTTTTGCGTGGCTCTTGGTGGCGCGAGTGGCATCGGGATTTTTTGGCGGGGTCTTGATGGCTTTGTCTCAAACCATCGTGGCAGAAGTCATTCCGTTTGAGCGCCGGGGTCGGGCGATGAGCGTGGTCATGACATCCTTCTCCGTGGCCACGGTAGCGGGTGTGCCCTTGGCTCTTTTCTTAGCCTCTCATTTCAATTGGCATGCGCCATTTTTGGCCATTGCACTGATGGTCAGCGTGTGTGCCTTGGGTGCAGCCAAAACCCTGCCCAGCTTGAAGGGCCATTTGGCGGCTCATCCTAGTGGAGATTCAGCACCGAACATGTTGGCCAACCTGCGCTTGGTGTTGGTCGACCCCAATCACCTGAGAGCCTATGCCATGTCAGCGAGCATGGTGTTTGCGGGTTTTGCGGTGATTCCCTACATCGCGCTTTATTTGCAAGGCAATGCGGGCTTTAAGCCAGAGCAAATTCCTTATGTTTATTTGACCGGCGGAATTTGCACCTTGATTTCTGCGCGCTTGATTGGGCATTGGTCAGATCGCGCAGGCAAAGCCTATGCGTTTCGCCGCTTGGCCCTTCTGATGCCCTTGCCCTTGCTGGCAATGACCTTGTCTGCAGACTTGCCCATGGTGGGCGTGTTGCTGGTTTCTTCCATTTTGTTTGTGGTGATGAGCGGCCGCATGATTCCGGGCATGGCCTTGATTGGCGCTTCAGCCGATCCTCGCAGGCGCGGCAGTTTCATGACCCTGAATTCAGCAGTCCAGTCACTTGCGATGGGCTTGGCTGCACTCGTGGGTGGGCAAATTTTGGGTCGCGATGGCAATGGGCATTTGACCCATTATTGGACAGCGGCTTTGCTCGGAGGGGGTGCCAGCCTTTTGAGCTTTGTGCTGGCCAGCAAGCTGAGGCTTCATGGTGAGGCTCAAGCTTGAGGCATTGATGAAATGCTTCAAGATAGGAATTTATCAGCTTTTTTGCCATACAAGCGCAAGACTTGAGCAAATTAAAGGGATTAAATAGCCAAGCTTGCTTTTCAGGGTAGGGGGGCGCATAGTGGATTCAGCCCACCCCCTATTTGGGGAGGTGGTTGTTTATCCCAGAGAGCAACAGGAGGCTTTTTTATGAATCTGACGATCAGCGGTCACCACCTCGAAGTTACCCCCGCACTCAGAAGCTATGTCACAGGCAAGCTAGACCGAATCACTCGGCATTTTGACCAAGTGGTGGATGTGAAAGTGTTGCTCACGGTTGAAAAACAAAAAGAGAAAGACAAACGTCAGCGAGCAGAGTGCAATATCCATGTCAAAGGCAATGATTTATTTGCAGAAAGTTCGCACCAAGACCTCTATGCGGCCGTCGATGACTTGGTTGATAAACTGGACCGCCAAGTGGTCAACCACAAAAATCGGATCATGGACCATCACCATATTGCGCCCAAGCGCATGATGTAAAAGCCCTTTTTTTGAAGTCAAGAACACCGCCGCACCCCTGAGGTGCGGTTTTTTTTGGAAGATCACCTTTCGCAGGGTGCATAATCCGCCCTCGATATGAACAGACTTGCAGCCATTCTCCCTGTTGAACAAGTGCTGGTTGGCGTAGATGCCACCAGCAAGAAGCGCGCTTTTGAAGAGGCGGGTTTGTTGTTTGAAAGTTTGCATGGCCTGTCCAGGGCCTTGGTCACTGACAGTTTGTTTGCCAGGGAGCGTCTGGGCTCTACGGGCTTGGGCCATGGTGTGGCCATTCCACACGGCCGCATCAAGGGCTTGAAGTCCCCTATGGCGGCAGTGTTTCAATTGGCGCAAGCCATTGGCTTCGATGCGCCCGATGAGCAAGCTGTGAAGTTGCTCATTTTCTTGTTGGTGCCCGAAGCGGCCACCCAAAAGCACTTGGAAATTTTGTCTGAAATTGCTGAATTATTGAGCAACGGCCGGACACGAGACGACATGATAAGCAGCGCAACGGCGTCAAGCTTGCACGATCTGATCGACAAGTGGTTGCCTGCCAAGTGAGAATGCTGCTCTTAAGCCCATCAACGAATCGAGGTTGAGATGAAGCCTACCGCCGTCAGCGCAGATGCGCTGTTTGAAGACCACCGAGGCAAACTCAAGTGGCAGTGGATTGCGGGCTTGGGTGCCTCAGAGCGCCGATTTGATGAAGTCGCCGTGCGTGCTGCTCGCTCAGGTGCCGACTTGGTGGGCTATTTGAATTACATCCACCCTTACCGGGTTCAAATTTTGGGTGAACGCGAGGTGTCCTATTTGATGCGGGGCAGTGACGAGGATTGCTTGAGGCGTGTTTCACGCATCGTCACCTTAGAGCCCCCTGTGTTGGTCTTGGCCGACGGCCAAACCGCGCCAGAGGCCTTGCTTCGAGTGTGTGAGCGCGCTCAAATTCCCATGTTCTCGACGCCCGAGTCGTCGGCTTTTGTGATTGATGTGCTCAGGGCTTATTTGTCCAAACACTTTGCCGACCGCACCACCATGCACGGTGTGTTCATGGATATTTTGGGTTTGGGTGTCTTGATCACGGGCGAGTCAGGCCTCGGTAAGAGCGAGTTGGGCCTCGAGTTGATTTCCCGAGGCAACGGATTGGTGGCCGATGACGCCGTTGAATTATTTCGCATCAACCAAACCACCATTGAGGCCCGTTGCCCGGAGTTACTGCAAAACTTGCTCGAGGTCCGCGGCATTGGCCTGCTCGACATTCGCGCTATTTTTGGTGAAACCGCGGTTCGTCGCAAAATGCGTTTAAAACTCATTGTTCACTTGGTGCGTCACGAGAACTTTGAGCGCGATTACGAACGCATTCCGACAGAGACGCTCACCCAAGATGTACTGGGCATTCCGGTTCGCAAAGTGGTCATTCAGGTGGTGGCTGGCCGCAACATTGCGGTGCTGGTGGAGGCTGCCGTTCGCAACACCATTTTGCAAATGCGGGGCATTGACACCTACCAAGACTTCATGGCGCGCCAACGCGCGGCCATGGACTGACTGAGCCTGAATTAAGCTGCTGATGACTTAGGTTCGGTTGCGATGGGGACAGGGGTTTTGGGTGCAGTGAGCGTACAAACTAAGCGCATGGTCGGCAATCACAAAGCCCTTGGACAAGGCCACATCGTGTTGCCTTTTTTCAATCTCAGCGTCGTAAAACTCTTCCACTTTGCCGCAGTCTAGGCACACCATGTGGTCATGGTGCTGCCCCTCGTTGAGCTCGTAAACCGCCTTGCCACTTTCAAAATGGCTTCGGCTTAAAAGGCCAGCCTGTTCAAACTGGGTGAGGACCCGGTAAACCGTGGCCAAACCGATGTCGGCATTGTCATTGAGCAGATGCTTGAAAACATCCTCGGCTGTCATGTGCCTTTGCACCCCTTTTTGAAAGATTTCCAAAATCTTTTGACGAGGGATGGTGGTCTTCAGCCCGGTGCTTTTGAGTTCGTCCATGTGTTTACAGTTGCAAATGAATGAGAAGGGCTTTGGTCAAAGAGGCTTCGCCGAAGCCGAATGCTACCGCTACAATGAAGCCATCATATGGTCTGCCAAGCATCCATGAAAAAACAAATTCTAATTTCTCTGCGCAACACGCTGTCTTTGGGCGTGGCCGTGCCTTTTTTGCTGGCCCTTTTAAGTGCATGCAGTTTGCCTCGCCTCAATGTGGCCACGGATGCCATTTTGTACATTCCCGAGGTGGTTCAAGGCAACTTCGTCTCGCGTGAGCAAAAAGAATTCCTCAAGCCAGGCATGTCACGCATGCAGGTGCGAGAAGTTCTGGGCACGCCCTTGGTTGCCAGCGTGTTCCACGAGCAGCGCTGGGATTACGTCTTTACCATTCGACGCCAAGGTGTGCCGGCGCAAAGCTTTAGCCTGAGTGTTTGGTTCAAGGGCGATGTGCTCGATCGCGTCAGCGGTGACGAATTGCCCAGCGAAACTGAGTTCGTCACCAAATTGGTGGCCAAAAAATCCAGTACCAAAGTGCCAGTGTTAGAAGCCAAAGAAGAAGATTTGCGCAAATTCCCTGCACCCGTTCGCAAAGCCGACCCTGCCCCAGCAGCCTTGCCATTGCCCAGTTCTTACCCTCCGCTTGAACCAGCCAAGCGCTGATGAATCACATGACACAAGTCGCTTCTTCACATCCGGTGCCCTTGCATGCTGTGGCCGTTGCAGGCGCATCTGGCCGCATGGGCCACATGCTCATTGAGGCCATTGCCAATGCCCCAGATTGCCGCCTCACGGGCGCGCTCGATTTGGCCAGCAGCACGGCCGTCGGTACCGATGCTGGCGCTGCCATGGGCAAAACCAGTGGCGTCTTGGTCACCGGCGACCTCAAGTTGGGCTTGCAAAATTCCCAATTCCTGATTGACTTCACTCGGCCTGAAGGCAGCTTGGCGCACTTGAAAGTTTGCCAAGCCTTGGGCGTTAAGGCGGTCATCGGCACCACGGGTTTTTCCGATGCCGAGAAAAACGAAATCAAAGCCATCGCCAAAGACGTGGCCATTGTCATGGCACCCAACATGAGCGTGGGCGTCAATGTCACGCTCAAATTGCTTGAAATGGCTGCCAAAGCGCTGGCCACGGGTTACGACATTGAAATCATTGAGGCCCATCACCGCCACAAGGTAGACGCGCCATCGGGTACCGCTCTCAAAATGGGCGAAGTCATCGCCGATGCATTGGGCCGCGACCTGAAAGACTGCGCCGTTTATGCCCGCGAGGGCGTCACGGGCGAGCGTGACCCTTCCAGCATTGGCTTTGCCACCATCCGCGGCGGCGACATTGTGGGCGACCACACCGTCTTGTTTGCGGGTACCGGCGAACGCATCGAAGTCACGCACAAGTCTTCAAGCCGGGCGACCTATGCGCAAGGCAGTTTGCGAGCGGTCCGATTTTTAGCGGACCAAAAAACGGGTCTCTTCGACATGTTCGATGTGCTGTCCTTGAGATAAAGCCACGGCCCATGAATTTATTGACCTTTTGGGCAGAAGCTGACTGGGTCACCCGCTTTGTGGCAGTGGCTCTTCTGGCCATGTCGGTTAGTACTTGGGTGGTCATTTTTTGGAAACTTAACTTGCTGCGCCGCGTGAAGCTAGACGTGCCCCAAAGCACGGCCGCTTTTTGGCAAGCCGCCCAATTCGATGAGGCCCATGCCCGCGTTGCACAATTCGACCGCGATCAATCTGTCACCCCACTTTTAGAGGCCACCTTGTTGCCCTTGGGCGGCACTTTGGCGGCCGCAGGTGAGCGTGAACATCAACTCACCCGTGTCCTTCGCGACAGTTTGCAAGCCACGGTCAACCGGCTGCAATGGGGCCAATTGTTGTTGGCCACGGTAGGTGCAATTTCACCCTTTGTCGGCTTGCTAGGCACAGTGTGGGGCATTTTCAATGCCCTGAGCGGTATGGCTGAGGTGGGCCAAATTACCCTCGACCGAGTGGCCGGCCCCGTAGGCGAAGCTTTGGTCATGACGGCTGCAGGCTTGGCGGTGGCCATTCCTGCGGTTTTGGCCTACAACGTGTTGGGCCGCACGGTGGCGCAAATTGAAATTGAGCTAGAGGGTTTTGCACAAGACCTGATGAACTTGCTCACCGGTCGACACAACTAACAGGCCAGAAGGCAAAGCCATGGCATTTGGTCGATTCCCTCGCGCAGCGCATGCCAAGCCCTTCAGTGACATCAACGTCACGCCTTTGGTAGACGTGATGCTCGTGTTGTTGGTCATTTTCATTCTCACGGCACCCCTGCTAACCAGCGCTATTCGTCTTGACTTGCCTCAATCCAAAGCCGCGCAAGCGGGGGAGGCGCCCGACGCGCTCAGTCTCAGTCTGAAAGCCTCTGGCGAACTTTTCATCAATGACAAGCCTGTCACGCTGGCGGCCTTGCCAACTGAACTTCAGAAATTGGCAAATCAAAAGCCCAACTTGGAAGTTCAGCTTCGGGTAGATCAGGCCGTGCCTTATGGTCAAGTGCTTGAACTCATGGGCCTGGCTCAGCAGGCAGGCTTAAGCCGGATAGGCTTTGTGACGGCACCTGGAACGGATGCCCAAAGTGACGGTCAAAGGGACACTCAAAAGCCTGCCACGCCCTGATCTTTTGCAATGCAGGCGCCCTTTGCGGACCAATCAGAGCTCAGGGCATCGTGTAGAGGAATTTCACCTCGCCAAACACCTACAATTTGCACCATGCAAGACAAGTACAACCACCTCGAAGTTGAGCCCGCAGCGCAAAGCCTGTGGAACGCTCGCGATGCCTACCGCGTCACCGAAGACGCCAGCAAAAAGAAGTTTTACGCCTGCTCCATGCTGCCCTACCCCAGTGGCAAGCTGCACATGGGCCACGTGCGCAACTACACCATCAACGACATGCTCACGCGCTATTTGCGCATGAACGGCTACAACGTGCTCATGCCCATGGGTTGGGATGCGTTTGGTTTGCCCGCCGAAAACGCCGCACTTAAAAACGGTGTGCCGCCTGCCAAGTGGACCTACGAAAACATCGCTTACATGAAGAAGCAGATGCAGGCCATGGGCTTGGCCATCGACTGGAGCCGCGAAGTAGCAACGTGTGACGCCAGCTACTACAAGTGGAACCAGTGGTTGTTTTTGAAGATGCTCGAGAAGGGCGTGGCCTATCGCAAAACACAGGTCGTCAATTGGGACCCGGTTGACCAAACTGTTTTGGCCAACGAACAAGTGATCGACGGCAAAGGCTGGCGCACGGGTGCGGTGGTTGAGAAGCGTGAGATCCCAGGCTATTACCTGAAGATTACCGATTACGCCGAAGAGTTGCTCGACTTTGTGACCGGCGACAAGTTGCCCGGCTGGCCCGAGCGCGTGAAGCTCATGCAAGAAAACTGGATTGGAAAATCCACGGGTGTGCGCTTTGCGTTTCCGCACGACATTCGAGGTGCAGACGGACAGCTCATTCAAGACGGCAAGATGTATGTGTTCACCACACGGCCTGACACCATCATGGGCGTCACCTTTTGTGCGGTGGCAGCCGAGCACCCCTTGGCGGCACATGCAGCACTCACACAACCAGCATTGGCCACGTTCATCGAGACATGCCAAAAAGGCGGTACCACCGAAGCCGAATTGGCCGTCAAAGAAAAAGAGGGCATGCCCACGGGCTTGTTCGTTTCGCACCCGCTCACAGGCAAACCTGTTGAAGTGTGGGTGGGCAACTATGTGCTCATGAGCTACGGCGATGGCGCCGTCATGGGGGTGCCTGCCCATGACGAGCGCGATTTTGAATTCGCTTTGAAATACAAGCTCCCCATTCAGCAAGTGGTGGCCGCCAAAGGTGTGGCCTTCAGCCATACCGAATGGCACGACGGCTTTGGCGACAAGGCCAATGGCGTGTTGGTCAACTCTGGCCAATACGACGGTCTGAATTTCAAAGACGCTCTAGAAGCCGTGGCCACCGACTTGGCTGCCAAAGGTTTGGGCGAGAAAAAAACCACTTGGCGTCTGCGTGACTGGGGTGTCAGCCGTCAGCGCTACTGGGGCACCCCCATCCCCATCATTCATTGCGATGAACACGGTGCGGTGCCCGTGCCTGAAAAAGATTTGCCGGTGGTTTTGCCGCTAGATTGCATTCCCGATGGATCGGGCAATCCGCTGAACAAACACGAAGGCTTTCATGCTGGGGTGGTGTGTCCTGTATGTGGCAAACCATCGCGCCGCGAAACCGACACCATGGACACCTTTGTCGATTCGTCTTGGTACTTCATGCGCTATTGTGACCCCAAGAACACCGAGCACATGGTGGCCGAGGGCGCAGACTATTGGATGCCCATGGACCAGTACATTGGCGGCATTGAGCACGCCATTTTGCACTTGCTCTATGCGCGCTTCTGGACCAAAGTGATGCGTGATTTGGGCCTGGTGAAAGTGGACGAACCCTTCACCAAATTGCTCACGCAAGGCATGGTGCTGAACCACATTTACTCGCGTCGCACCGACAAAGGTGGCAAGGATTATTTCTGGCCACAAGATGTTGAGAATGTCTTGGCCGAAGACGGCAAAGTCATTGGTGCGCGTTTGAAAAAGGCCGTCGGTCAATTGCCAGAGGGCACCGCCATTGACTACGAAGGCGTGGGCACCATGTCCAAGTCCAAAAACAATGGCGTCGACCCACAAGACCTGATTGAAAAATACGGCGCCGACACTGCGCGCCTGTACACCATGTTTACCGCACCGCCCGAAGCCACCTTGGAGTGGAACGATGCGGCCGTGGAAGGCAGCTACCGTTTTGTGCGCCGTGTTTGGAACTACGCAGTCAAAGTAGAAAGTGCTTTGAAAGTGGGCTTGGGCGTCGACCGTTCGCAGCCTCTCACCTTCAGTGCCAATGCCAAAAAGCTGCGCCTCGAAATTCACTCGGTATTGCGCCAAGCCAATTACGACTACGAACGCATGCAATACAACACCGTGGTGTCTGCGCTTATGAAGATGCTCAACACGCTGGAAGATTCTCCGCTCGCTGCCTCCAAAGATGTCAACGACAACGCTGCTCTGGCTGAGTGCTATTCCATTTTGTTGCGCGTCATGTACCCCGCTTGCCCGCACTTGGCCTTCCAGTTGTGGAACGAGTTGGGCTACGGCGCAAGCCAAGGCGATTTGCTCGATGTGGCATGGCCGACCGTGGACGAAACCGCATTGCAGCGCGACGAGATTGAACTCATGCTGCAAATCAACGGCAAGTTGCGTGGCGCGCTCACCGTGCCCGCCAACGCCGACAAGGCAAGCATTGAACAGGCGGCTGCAGCGCACGAGCAAGTGATCAAGCAAGCGGCTGGCGCGGCGCCCAAGAAGATCATTGTGGTGCCTGGCCGTTTGGTCAATGTGGTGCTGTAACAAGATCGCTTTGAACGACAGCACCCACAATTACAGCGACTGCACGCACACCCCATGAACGTTTCTCCACAGTTGCTGAACCGCCGTCAATCGCTGCAAGCCTTGGGGCGTAACTTGGCTGGCGGCGCGATCTTGAGCGGCCTCGCGGCAACTGGTTTGTCGGGTTGTGGTTTTCAATTGCGTCAAAGCGCTGACTTGCCATTCAAATCTTTGTTTTTGATCTTGCCTCGGCAATCGGCCTTGGGCACAGACTTGCGGCGCAATTTAGCCAGTCAAGCCAACTTGAAAGTTTTCACTGAAGGCCCTGACATGGCCAATTCTGAAGTGGTGTTGGATGTCATGTCTGAAGTGCGCGAACGCGTGGTGGTAGGGTTGAACGCATCCGGCCAAGTGCGTGAATTGCAACTGCGCTTGAAAGTGAAGTTTCGTTTGCGCACGCCGCAAGGCCTGAGCCTCATTCCAGAAGTTGAGTTGCAGCAGCAGCGCGATCTGAGCTTTTTAGAGTCTGCAGCGCTTTCCAAAGAAATTGAAGAAACCATGATGTACCGAGACATGCAGATCGACATCGTGCAACAAATTTTGCGCCGTTTGGCTTCTATCAAATCTCTTTAAAGCCAGCGCAAAGGTTCTCCTTCTTTATGCAATTGGCCCTGCCTCAGCTTCAAGCACATCTGCAAAAAGGCTTGCGAAGTCTTTATACCTTGCACGGTGATGAAGCTTTGTTGGTGCAAGAAGCGGCAGATGCCATTCGCGCAGCAGCGCGACAACAGGGCTATACCGAACGCAGCGTGCATGTGGTGTCGGGCGCTCACTTTGATTGGAGCGAAGTTCTGGCAGCGGGTGGCTCCATGAGTCTTTTTGCCGAGCGACAAATTCTAGAAATTCGCGTGCCGACAGGGAAGCCCGGCAAAGAGGGCAGCCCCATGATTCAGCAACTGGCTCAGAGCGCAGAAGGCAACGACAGCACCTTGACGCTGTTTATTTTGCCGCGCTTAGACAGCGCCACCAAAAAGGGTGCATGGTTTGGAGCCTTGGAACAATTTGGGGTTTCTTTGCAAATTGACTCTTTAGAAAGAGCCCAATTGCCGCAGTGGATTGCACAGCGATTGAAGTTGCAAAATCAAAGCGTTGCATCTGGACAAGATGGCCAAAACTGTTTGCAATTTTTCGCAGATCGCGTGGAAGGCAATTTGCTGGCGGCCCACCAAGAGATTCAAAAACTGAGTTTGTTGTACCCCGCCGGTGAACTGACACATGCGCAAGTTGAAAGTGCTGTCATGAATGTGGCGCGCTACGATGTTTTTAAATTGTCGGAAGCGGTGTTGGCGGGCCAAGTAGCCCGCGTGCAACGCATGCTAGATGGTTTGCAAGCTGAGGGTGAGGCGGCTGTTTTAGTGCACTACACACTGGCAGAAGACATTCGCGCTTTGAAACGGGTCAAGGATGCCATGGCAGAAGGGCGACCCTTGCCTATGGCTTTGCGCGAGCAACGAATTTGGGGTGTGCGTGAAAAACTCTTTGAGCGCGTGCTGCCTAAATTGTCAACGGCTCGCTTGGCGCAGTTGCTGAAAAACGCCCATCAAGTGGACGGCATTGTGAAAGGCTTGAAAGTCGCCGATTGGCCCGCCGACCCCTGGCAGGCCTTGCAGCGATTGGCTTTGAGAGTTTCTAGCGCTTGTGCGTTCAAAGCTTAGGCCAGCCTAGGCAACTCAGCTCAAAAGAGTCCGAGGACTGTTTGGGACTGCCTGAAGTTGAGAAATGAGAAGGCCAATTCCCCGTTTGAGCCTAAGAGTGCGAAAATAGCGCCATGAACGCAAATTCGCAAACAACTTTGCAGACCCCCATGCAAATTTTGGGGCAGCAGGCCAAAGTGGCCTCAGCCGCTATGGCCAAGGCATCGACTGCCACCAAAAACAGTGCTTTGAAACGCCTTGCTGCTTTGCTGCGCGAAAACACCGAAGCACTCCAAATCGACAACGCCAAAGACTTGGCGCGGGCTCAGGCTGCAGGCCTGGCCGCGCCCATGGTCGACCGCTTGCGTCTCACGCCCCAAATACTGGCCACCTGTGCTGAAGGTTGTGAACAATTGGCGGCTATGCCCGATGTCATTGGTGAAATCTTGGGTATGAAACAACAACCCAGCGGCATCCGCGTGGGTCAAATGCGCGTTCCGTTAGGGGTGTTTGGCATGATTTTCGAAAGCCGACCCAATGTCACCATTGAAGCGGCCAGCTTGTCGATCAAAAGTGGCAACGCCTGCATTTTGCGGGGTGGCTCGGAAGCCATCGACTCCAACAAGGCCTTGGCATTGTTGGTTCAACAAGCCTTGCAACAGTCGGGTTTGCCTGAGCACGCCGTGCAGTTGGTGCAAACCACCGACCGCGAGGCGGTGGGCCAACTCATTGCCATGCCCGAGTATGTCGATGTCATCATCCCGCGCGGTGGCAAGGGCCTCATTGAGCGCATCAGCCGCGAGGCCAAAGTGCCTGTCATCAAACACTTAGATGGCAACTGCCACACCTACGTTGACGACCCCTGTGATGTGGCCATGGCCGTGAAAGTCGCGGACAACGCAAAAACTCAAAAATACAGCCCCTGCAATGCCAGCGAAGGCTTGTTGGTGGCGCAGGGCGTGGCCGCAGAATTTTTGCCACTCATTGGCAAGATTTACGCAGAAAAAGGCGTTGAAATGCGTTGCTGCCCCAAGGCCAAAGTTATTTTGTCGCAGGTGGCCGGTGCCCAGTTACTGGATGCCACCGAGCAAGATTGGTTTGAAGAATATTTGGCACCCATCATCAGCATCAAAGTGGTGGCGGGCTTGGACCAAGCCATTGCCCACATCAACCATTACTCAAGCCATCACACCGATGCCATTCTCACGCGCAACCACATGCATGCACAACGCTTCTTGCGCGAGGTCGATTCGGCCAGCGTGATGGTCAATGCCAGTACCCGATTTGCAGATGGTTTTGAATTTGGTTTGGGTGCAGAAATTGGCATATCGACCGATAAGTTTCATGCCCGTGGTCCCGTCGGTATTGAAGGACTCACTTCGCTCAAGTACGTGGTACTGGGTGACGGTGAAGTTAGAAGTTAAAAAGTAAAAGGCTCCTATGGTTCCGCATTTAGTCACCGCCTTGAATGGCCCCATCAACGAACTTGAACAACGGGTTCTTGATTCCATGCCCGCCATCGAACGCTGGTTCAGACTGGAGTGGATGGAGCACACGCCCCCCATTTACACCTCGGTGGACATTCGCAATGCGGGTTTCAAGTTGGCCCCCGTTGACACCAATTTGTTTCCTGGTGGCTGGAACAATTTGTCCACAGAGATGTTGCCATTGGCGGTGCAAGCGGCACAAGCGGCCATTGAAAAAATTTGTCCCGAAGCCAAGAACCTGCTCATCATTCCTGAGAACCACACACGCAACACCTTTTATTTGAGCAATGTGGTTCAGTTGCAGCGCATCTTTCACATGGCGGGTCTCAATGTGCGCATTGGCTCGATCAATCCAGAAATCAAAGAAGCCACACTCATTGAATTACCGGGAGGCGAGCAAGTCACCTTAGAGCCTGTCATTCGCACCAAGCACCGGCTCGGTTTGAAAGACTTTGACCCCTGCACCATTTTGCTGAACAACGATTTGTCGGCTGGCGCGCCTGGTATTTTGGAAGAGTTGCATGAGCAGCACTTGTTGCCGCCTTTGCACGCGGGTTGGAGTGTGCGCCGAAAAACCGTGCATTTCCAAAGCTACGAAGAAGTGGCCAAACGTTTTGGCAAGTTGTTAGGCATTGACCCCTGGCTCATCAACCCCATGTTCAGCCAATGCGGCGATGTTAATTTTGCAGAGGGTTTGGGCATTGAAGCACTGCGCAGCAATGTCGATGGGCTCTTGACCAAAATCAAGCGCAAGTACAAAGAGTACGGCATCAACGAAAAGCCGTTTGTGGTTGTCAAAGCCGACAACGGCACCTACGGCATGGGCATCATGACGGTGCGCGATGTGTCCGACCTTGATCAACTGAACCGCAAAACACGCAACAAAATGAGCGTGATCAAAGACGGCCAAGTGGTCAGCGACGTCATCATTCAAGAGGGTGTCCTCACCAATGAACGCATGAACGACGCGGTAGCCGAACCCGTGGTTTACATGATGGACCGTTATGTGGTGGGCGGGTTCTACCGAGTGCACGCAGAGCGCGGTGTCGACGAAAACTTGAATGCCCCTGGCGCTAGTTTTGTACCTTTGGCGTTTGCCGAAACACCGCACCTGCCGCAGCCTGGCATGAAGCCTGGGGCCAGCGTGCCCAACCGCTTCTACATGTACGGCGTGATTGGCCGTTTGGCCATGCTGGCGGCCAGTTACGAGCTGGAATCGACCGACCCTGAAGCTGAGGTTTACGACTAAAGCATTCAGAAGGTGGTGCCAGTTGCTGCAGTGCAACATTTCCAGGCAGTGCTCTCGTTTAGACGCCAGTCTCCATGGTCAAGATCTGAAAAGAGGCGCAGAATCGCCTTCATTCTGAACAAGAGCCTAACCGCGTGCTGGGCCAATTTTGTGTGTCTTCAAGCAAAACCTCTTTAACCGCCCTGACCGTCGGTGCTATCGGCGTGGTCTATGGCGACATTGGTACCAGTGTGTTGTATGCCATGAAAGAGGTCTTCGGATCTGGGCATGTAGAGTTCACAACTCAAAACATTTACGGCATTTTGTCCATTTTCTTTTGGACGCTCACCACCATCATTTCGCTGAAGTATGTCAGCCTTGTGCTTCGGGCCGACAACCACGGCGAGGGCGGTTTGGTGGCCATGTTGGCACTGGCCTCTCAGTCCGTCAAAGACCAACCTCGTTTGCGCAAAGTTTTGCTGATGCTGGGTATTTTCGGCACGTGTTTGTTTTATGGCGATGGTGTGATCACACCGGCCATTTCAGTGCTTTCCGCGGTCGAGGGTTTGGAGATCATTTCTCCCAACTTTAAAAAGGCCGTCATTCCCCTCACCTTGTTGATTTTGTTTGCCTTGTTTGCGGTACAAAAGCGAGGCACAGCAGGCATTGGCAAATTCTTCGGCCCTATTACGCTGGTTTGGTTTGGAGCCATTGCCATTTTGGGTGTTTATCACATCTCGGCTCACCCAGAAATTTTGTGGGCCATCAGCCCGCACTATGCGGTGATGTTCATATGGGAGAACCCGGGCACCACCTTCATCATTTTGGGAGCCGTGGTCTTGTGTGTGACCGGCGGCGAGGCGCTCTATGCTGACATGGGTCACTTCGGTAAGCAGCCCATCCGATTGGCTTGGTTCACCACTGTCATGCCTGCCTTGACTTTGAATTATTTTGGCCAGGGTGCGTTGTTGTTGTCCAACCCCGAGGCCGTCAAAAATCCTTTTTACATGATGGCCCCTGATTGGGCCTTGATTCCATTGGTGTGTCTTGCCACCATGGCCACGGTCATTGCTTCTCAAGCCTTGATCACGGGCGCGTTCAGTGTCACCAAGCAAGTGATTCAGTTGGGTTATTTGCCCCGCTTGCAAGTGCTTCACACCAGCGTGAAGGAACTGGGTCAAATCTACATCCCCTTGGTGAATTGGGGTTTGTTTGTTCTGATTGTGCTGGCCGTAGCTTTGTTCAAATCTTCGAGCAATTTGGCTGCAGCTTACGGCATTGCGGTTTGTACCGACATGTTGATCACCACCATTCTGACCTTCTTTGTGATTCGCTACAGCTGGAAATTACCGCTGTCACTTTGCATTGGCGCAACCGGATTTTTCTTTGTGGTGGACTTTGCATTTTGGGCCTCTAACCTCATGAAGCTTTTTGAAGGTGGCTGGTTCCCATTGGTCATTGCCAGCGGCATCTTCTTGCTGATGGTCACTTGGAGTGATGGTCGTCGTTTGTTGAATGAGTCGAGGAAGGCTGACGGATTCAGCTTGGTCGATTTTTTAGACGCTATTTTTGTAGCACCACCTGCCCGCGTGGAGGGCACGGCTGTATTTTTGACTGCCGAAATTGGCAGTGTGCCCAACGCCTTGTTGCACAACCTCAAGCACAACAAAGTGTTGCACCGACAAAACTTGTTTGTCACGGTTCAAAACCACGAAGTACCCTGGATCGGATTGAACAAGCGAATAGAAATTGAGCCTTTGCACCACGACTGCTGGCAAGTGATCGTCAACTATGGCTTTAAAAATGATCCCGATTTGCCGAAGGCCTTGGAACAGTTAAAAGTTCATGGTGCTGACCTTGATCCTATGAGCACCAGTTATTTCTTGTCACGTGACATTGTCATTCCAACCATCGGCGGCGGCATGGCCACATGGCGTGAGAAGCTGTTTGCACAGATGCACTTGAACGCCAGTGCCGCAGCTGAATTTTTGAAACTGCCGAATAACTCGGTGGTGGAGTTGGGCTCGAAGATTGAAATTTGAAGGCGTAAGCCTTCCAATTTTTAGCTTCTCTACCAAATCCTCAATCTGCCGCCGATCAGTTTCCGCTCATTGCTTCGCCCATTTGAAGTGGCCGCGTGCTGAGCCAATCGCCTGGGAACTGAAGGCTGTTTTCTGGAAACAGCATCACCACGGTCGAGCCCAATAAAAACCGGCCCATCTCATCGCCTTTTTGCAAGCGCACGTCTTGAGAGTCATATCGCCATTCACGCACGGTACCAGGGCGAGGCGGATTCACCTGACCATGCCACACCGTGGCCATGCTGCCCACAATGGTGGCGCCAACCAGCACCAAAACCATGGGGCCTTGTTCGGTTTCAAATTCGCACACCACGCGTTCGTTGCGCGCAAACAAGCCTGGTACACCACGTGCCGTAGTGGGGTTCACAGAAAACAAATCACCTGGCACATGAATCATGCGCAACAACTTACCCGCAATGGGCATGTGAATGCGGTGGTAATCCCGCGGGCTTAAATACAGCGTTGCAAATTGACCATTTTGAAATTGAGCGGCCAGTGCGGCATCGCCGCCCACCAAGGCCTGTGTGCTGTACTGATGGCCTTTGGCTTGAAAGATTTGGTCGCGTTCAATGGCGCCGCATTGGCTGATGGCGCCGTCAACGGGGCAAACCCATGTGCTGTTGGACATGGGACGTGCGCCGTCTTTTAAAGGGCGTGTGAAAAATTCATTGAAGCTTTTGTAGTGCGCAGGGTCGGCGTGGGCCGCTTCAGACATGTTGACGTTGTAGCGTTTGACAAAACGCTTGATGACCCAGGTGGTGAATGCGCCCCACTCAGCACTGGCCACAAGGCCTGCCAAGCGGGTCATGGCCAGCTTGGGCATCAGGTATTGCGGTACTACCGCCAATTGATCGGACACTCGGACTCCCTAGATTCGCACGATGGCCTATTGTAGGAGGCTCTTTTGTCGATGAGTCCGGGTAGGCACTGACACGAATTGAAGCTCTTTAATGGGTCAATGCGTTTTCAGCACGCCAGCCATACAGCCACTCCAGTGCATCGTAGAAGCGCTCGGGCGTGCGGCCTTCCCACAGTTGATTGCGCACCAAGCGCTCAACACCTTTGGCGTGATAAAGGCGACCCATTTCACGGGCCGACAGCACCACCCGTGCCGTGCGAGGAATGCGGCTTTTCTCATACAACTGAAAAGTTTTAAGCACATCACCTTGGCAATGCTTCATGGCTTGGCCCAAAGTGACAGCGTCTTCAATGGCCATGCACGCACCTTGCGCCATGTACTGCAGCATGCCGTGTGCGGCATCGCCCAACATGGTCACGCGGCCATCGCCCCATTTTTCGAGCGGGTTGCGATCTGCGGTGGCCCATCGGCGCCAAGTTTTGGGAAGGTGCAGCATTTGCCTTGCGCGAGGGCAGATGCCATCAAAGTAACTCAGCACTTCTTCCTTGCTGCCATCGGTCACGCCCCATTCCTCTTCGTCTCGGCTGTGAAAAGTCACCACCAGGTTGTATTGCTGTCCGTCGCGCAGCGGGTAATGCACCAAATGGCAGTCGGGGCCCGCCCAAACCACGGGCGCATTGATTTGCAAATCGAGTGGCATTTCTGCCACAGGCACCACCGCACGGTAAACCACGTGGCCCGAAATACGGGGTGGATCGTTGAACATTTTTTCGCGAATCACAGAGCGAACGCCATCTGCCGCCACCAAGGCATCGGCTTTGAAGATGCGGCCGTTTTGGTCAACGGCCGTCACGCCTTCGTTGTCTTGGGTCACGCTCACAACCTTGGTTGAGGTTTCCACATGAATCAAATCGGAGCCTTGCGTAGCTTCCAACATCGAGGTGTGGATGTCTGCACGGTGAATCACCGCGTAAGGGTTTTTGAAGCGATCGCGAAAAGCCTGACCCACTGGAAAGCTGCCAACTTCAGAGCCATCTACTGCATCCATCATGATGAGGCGTTCGGTAAACACAGCCCGCTTGCGCGCTTTTTCGCCCACACCTAAAGCATCCAGCGCAGCAAAGGCATTGGGCCCAAGTTGAACGCCCGCGCCAATTTCACCCAGTTGAGCCGCTTGTTCAAGAACAGTGACATGAACACCTTGCTGGCTTAGGGCAACAGCTGCAGCCAAACCGCCAATGCCACCGCCCACAACGATGAACTTTTTGCCAGAGGTGGTCATGCAGAGAACTCCTGATAGAAGCCCAATGCACGCTGAGTGGGGGCATCGTCCACATGGAAAAGGTAAGCGTTGCCTTGGCTGGCGCGGTGCTTGATTTCAGCGTGTGTGGGAATGGCCACCGTATCACCTTCTGACCATTTCAGGGTCACGCCATCAATTTCAGATTCGCCGTGGCCTTCAATCACATGCATGACGGAACTGGCCGAACGACGACGTGGGCTGAAATCAAGGCCATCTCTTAAAAGCTGTGCAGAGAAGCCCAAGGTGGGCAAACAAGGCGCCCCTGTTTCTGGATTCACATAAGCCAGTTGCACGGCATCGTCTTTGGCTGTGCCCTTGTCGAGTGCCAACAAGGCTTTGCGCACGTCCACCCATGGGTAGCGAATTTGCGGATAGGGCGCCCGCACCGATTGGCTCAATGAGCTGAAAGGCACCAGACCCGCACGTTGGTATTTGGTTTGCGATGCGTCCAAATCGGGGCTGGCATTTTGCGACGGACCTTCAATGGCGTAGGAGGCCTCCATGCCATAGACCATGGGCAAGTCCAGCGCATCCATCCAGACCACGGGGCCTTGACCTTCGTGGCCATGCTCGTGCCAAAGACCGGCAGGGGTCAGGATCAAGTCGCCTTTGTGCATCGGGCATTTCTCACCTTGCACGGTGGTGAAGCCGCCTTCGCCTTCCACCACAAAGCGCACGGCGCTGGGTGTGTGGCGATGGTTGGGTGCCACTTCGCCAGGCAAGATGAGCTGCATGCCCACGTAGATGTTCGGTGTGGCCACCAATTTCTCGATGCCATGGCCTGGGTTGCACAACACCAAAACGCGGCGCTCTGCTTTTTCAATGGGCGTCAGCTCGCCGGCGCGCATGAGCTGGGGGCGCACATCTTTGTAATGCCAAACAAAAGGCTGAGTGGCTCGCGATGGCTTTCCGCGTGGCAAAAGACCCCGCAATTGCGGCCACAAAGGTGCGATCGACAGGGCGGTCATGTCGGCAATGTAGTCGGCTGGCAAATCTTCCAAACGGCCTAAGGAATCGGTCTGATGGGAGGGGTTCAAGGTCAGTCTCCTAGAAATTTTTCTTCGATTTAATAAGTATACATATTAATTTAAAGCTGGCAAGTCTTCTGCAAGCACTTGGCTTTAGGCGGGATCAGGTCATCAAAACCTGTGTTGCGTCAGGAAGTCAAGGGTGCCTCCAAGGCACAATCAGGGGATGACTTATTTATTGAATGTCCAAAATTTGGAGAAAAGTTTTGGCACCAACAAGGTGGTTGACGACTTGTCTTTCCAAATCTCGGCAGGCGAGTGCTTGGGGGTGATTGGCCCCAATGGGGCAGGCAAAACCACCACTTTGAGAATGTGCCTGGGTTTGACAACGCCCGATTCGGGCAGCATCACCTTCTTTGACACACTGTCGATGCCAGATGAGGCCATGGCCATCAAGGCACGTTTGGGCGTTGTTTCGCAAATGGACACCTTGGACCCTGACTTCACCGCTGAAGAAAATTTGTTGGTTTATGGCCGCTACTTCGGCATGAAAGACCGTGACATCAAAGCACGCATTGCCCAGCTCTTGGAGTTTGGTGCTTTGACCAGCAAGGCCAAAGCCAAGCCGGGTGAACTGTCGGGCGGCATGAAACGCCGCTTGAGTTTGTCACGCGCCCTGATCAACCAGCCGCAAATGTTGATGCTCGATGAGCCCACCACAGGCCTTGACCCGCAAGCCAGGCATTTGATGTGGGAGCGATTGCAGATGCTGATGCAAGAGGGCAAGTCGATCTTGTTGACCACCCACTTCATGGACGAAGCCGAGCGTTTGTGCGACCGCTTGTTGGTCATTGACCATGGTAAAAAAATTGCTGAAGGCAAGCCGCGCGATTTGATTGCGCAGCACTTAGAGCCCGATGTGGTGGAGCTGTATGGCCACGGGGCTTTGGATTTGGCGGCCGCAAACTCGCCCCTTAGGCCATATGCGGCACGTGTTGAGGTCAGTGGCGAAACCGTGTTTTTCTATACGGCCAAGGCAGAGCCTTTGCTGGTGGCATTGCAAGCTTGGCCTCACATTCGAAGTCTGCACCGCCCGGCCAATTTGGAGGATTTGTTTTTGAAACTCACCGGTCGACAAATCAGGGAGAACGCATGATGCACAAGCAACACGTGACCCCTTCAGTTTGGGCGCCGCCGCAAATATCGATGCGCTGGTGGCCTGTGTTTTTGCGCAACATGTTGGTGTGGCGCAAGTTGGCCCTTCCCAGTTTGGTGGGCAACATTGCGGAGCCACTCATGTGGTTAGTGGCTTTCGGCTACGGCTTGGGAGCCTTGGTGGGCGAGGTCAGCACAGGCGGTCAGCAAGTGTCTTACATTTTGTTCTTGGCCAGCGGCAGCATCTGCATGAGCGCCATGAATGCGGCTTCCTTTGAGGCTTTGTACTCTGCCTTCTCGCGAATGCACATGCAAAAAACCTGGGATGGCATTATGAATGCCCCTGTGCGTTTAGACGATGTGGTCATGGCCGAAATGTTGTGGGCCGCCTACAAAGCGCTGTTTACCGTCACGGCTATTTTGGGGGTCATGCTGGTCTTGGGCATTAGCCACAGTTGGAAGTTGTTGTTGGCATGGCCAGTGTTGTGGCTGGTCGGCGTCACCTTCAGTTGCATTGCCTTGATCTTCAACGCGATGGCCAAGGGCTATGACTTTTTCACGTACTACTTCACCTTGTTTTTAACGCCCATGATGTTTTTGTCGGGCATTTACTTTCCGCGCACGCAGCTACCTGACTGGTTGCAACGCGTCACAGACTTTTTGCCTTTGACAGCGGCCGTTGAATTGGTCAGGCCGATGTTTTTAGATCAATGGCCAAGCAATGTGGCTGGCAATCTGAGTTTGCTCGTTGGCGTTTCAGCGGCGGCATTTTGGGTGGCTTTGGCTTTAACCCGAAAGCGCTTCAGGGCATGACAACGAACTTTTTATCAATCGACTCTCTTCATCACTTTTCATTTCTCAAATCATGAACATTCAAAAAGTAGGCATCATTGGCGCAGGCACCATGGGCAACGGCATAGCACAAGCTTGTGCAGTGGCAGGCATTCCGGTGGTGATGGTGGACATCTCGGAAGCGGCAGTGGCCAAAGGCATTGCCACGGTGTCGGGCAGCTTAGACCGCTTGCTTAAAAAAGAAAAAATCACGGAAGCAGACAAAGCGGCAGCGCTGTCTAAAATTCAAGGCAGCACCCAGTATGAAGACCTGATGAGTGCCGATCTGGTGATTGAGGCCGCCACTGAAAATCAAGATCTCAAAGTCAAAATCTTGAAGCAACTGGATACCTTGTTGGCCCCTGATGTCATCATTGCCTCCAACACCTCCTCTATTTCAATCACGCAGTTGGCCGCTGTGACCACGCGTGCCGACCGCTTCATTGGCATGCACTTTTTCAACCCTGTGCCCATGATGGCGCTGGTGGAAATTATTCGCGGTTTGCAAACCAGCGACGAAACGCACGATGCGGTTCACGCCTTGGCCACCGCCTTGGGCAAAACGCCCATCACGGTTAAGAACGCACCTGGCTTCGTGGTCAATCGCATCTTGGTGCCCATGATCAATGAAGCCTTGTTTGTATTGTCAGAAGGCTTGGCCACACCCGACGACATTGATGCCGGCATGAAGCTCGGTTGCAACCAACCCATTGGCCCTTTGGCCTTGGCCGACATGATTGGCCTTGATGTGTGCTTGGCCGTCATGGAGGTGTACCTCAAAGAATTTGGCGACAGCAAATACCGGCCATGCCCGCTGTTGAAAGAATTGGTGGCTGCAGGTCGATTGGGCCGTAAAACGGGTCACGGTGTTTACCAATATTGAGCTTGCTCAAGTGCGCTGAGCGCACTTGTCTCTAACCTAATTGAATCACTTTTTATGACGACCATCCATCCTGAAGGCAGCATTGACTTGGAAGTACAGAGCGGCGTGCTGCTGATTGGCATTAACCGACCCAACAAGCGCAACGGCTTCACGCCCAAGATGTACCGCGAGTTGGGCGAGGCTTATACGCGGCTGGACGACGACGTGACCCTGCGTGTTGGCGTGTTGCATGCCATGGGCGAGCACTTTACAGCCGGCCTTGATTTGCCCACCATCGCACCTCTCATGCAGCGTGGTGAAAAAGCTGTGCCGCTGGGCTTAGTTGACCCTTTGAATTTGGGCATGGAAGGCTATCGCCGCCGTACCAAGCCCATGGTCGTGGCGGTTCAAGGCATTACCTACACCTTGGGCATAGAGTTGATGCTGGCAGCCGACATTGTGGTGGCTGCCGACAATTGCCGTTTCTCGCAATTGGAAGTGAAGCGCGGCATCATGGCCACAGGTGGTGCCACATTGCGCATGGCCGAGCGCGCAGGCATGGGCAATGCCTTGTTGCATTTGCTCACAGGCGACGAGTTTGGCAGTGCAGAAGCTTTGCGTTTGAATTTTATTCAACGTGTCGTGCCTGCAGGTGAGCAGTTGAACGAGGCGATCAAGATTGCAGAAGCCATAGCCGCGCAAGCGCCACTGGCCGTGGTGGCCACACGCCAGAATGTTTTGAAAGCAGTGGAACAAGGCCCCTTGGTGGCCATGCACGAATTCATTTCAGTTCAAAAAACTTTGTCTAACAGCGTAGACGCCAAAGAAGGCGTGCAGTCCTTCATCGAAAAACGCGCAGCGCGGTTCACTGGAAAATAGCCTTGTGAAAATTGCGCTGCTGTCTGACATCCATGCCAATTTGCAGGCGCTTCGCGCTTGCGCGGCACACTGATGCCGTACCGTTGAAGATCATAGGAACACTGAATGACGAATGATCTCACACAATGGCCCGCCGAGTGGGACGCCAGGCATCCCTATGCATCCCTTACACCCGATGCCGTGCTAGATGCGTTGGCCGACATTGGTTTGATGGGAGATGGCCGGCTGATTGCGCTCAGCTCGTATGAAAACCGCGTCTATCAGATTCAATTGGAAACAGAACGTTCACCTGTGCAAACAGATGGCACGCCTGTACCCGACAGTGTGGTGGCCAAGTTTTATCGGCCGGGTCGCTGGACAGATGCGCAGATTCAAGAAGAACACGACTTTGCGGCCGAGTTGGTAGCCGCGGAAGTGCCTGCGGTGCCGCCCCTGAATTTACGAGGTCGCACTTTGCATCACAAGAAGTTTGTGAAGGGTACAAATAGTTCTGCAGCTCATGAGCCGAATCTTGCTGAACATCACAAAACGTTTCAAGGTTTTTCATTTTCCGTCAGCGAACGCCGAGGTGGCCGGCGGCCAGAACTTGATGACGGCGAAGTGTTGGAATGGATCGGCCGGTTTTTGGCGCGCATTCATACCGTAGGGGCTACCAAAGCTTTTCACAATCGACCTTCACTCAGCATTGACACCTTCATGCAAGAGCCCAAGGATTGGTTGCTCAATAACAAAGCCATTCCCATGGAAGTAGAGCGGGCGTGGCAAGACGCGTGGCAACAAGCCATGGACGTGATGCATGCTGCTGGCTTAGGTTCTGCGCATGGCAGCGACTGGCCTCATTTTCAAATGCTGCGTTTGCACGGTGACTGCCACCCCGGTAATATTTTGTGGACACCTGCTGATTTGCCAGGCGGTGGTCCGCACTTCGTTGACTTGGACGACGCGCGAATGGGCCCTTCCGTGCAGGATTTGTGGATGCTGTTGTCGGGCGATCGCAAACAGCGCTCAGGTCAGTTAAGCATGTTGCTTGATGGTTATGAACAAGTGCGCGATTTTGATCGGCGCGAATTGGCCCTGATTGAACCCCTGCGCACTTTGCGCTTGGTGCATTACAGCGCGTGGTTAGCGCGCCGTTGGGACGATCCTATATTTCCGATTAACTTCCCTTGGTTTGGCACGCCAGATTATTGGCGCGGCCAAGTGCAAATGTTGGAAGAGCAGATCGAGCAAATGCAAGAACCACTGCTGGTGGTTTAAGTACAAACCTTCGCAACGATTTGCATTGAATTAAATGTCGCTTGAAGAACTGTGGGTAAGCGATTAACTGATTTAATTCCAATCAAATAAGCTCCGTCACATCACGCAAATGCGCGGCTGTTTGCACGAGGTGTCTTTTCTCAAACAAATCAATCATGTCAGCAGCAGTCATGCCTGGCCGATTCCAACGAGTACGCATCTTTTTGATTGCCGTTAAAGCCTTTGGTGGATTCAGCATAATTTGGTTGAGAACAAATTGATCGGGAGTTTGTATTTCAACATCAAACTGGGCTAACACGTGAGCTGGAAAGTCTTTGGTGTTTAAGCTAACAATTGCGTCTGCATTTCCGCGAATTGCTGCGGCAAGAACATGCCTATCGTTTTCATCTGGCAATATGACGCTTGGTATAAAAAGCTCATAGTCCACGATCAAGCAATCTGGAACTGCTGCACGCATCTGTTCAAGTAGCCTTGGTATCTTTTCACCCGCATCAGGGTACTTCTCTACGACTGAAGTTGTCCATTCCCTCTCAATTTCTTGAGTCCATCGAGCGGTGTATAAATCTGCATGAGCGAGACTTAGTAAAACATCTCGTTGCAATCGCGGAAACAAAACACACGCATCCAATACGGCCGTATATCGACCACTGATCGCCAATTAAAGAGCCTCGCCGATATCGTCAGAATACTGACGTAGTTTTTGCAGAGCATTTTCAGAGCGCTGTTTTTGCGCTTCTTGGTAGCGTACGAGTTCTTCGAATTCGATGCGACGGTGACTGTTCACAAGACGACATTTCAGTCGATTTGCATCAATTTCTTTGATTACAAATGGTCTGGAAACATTCAGAAACGCTGCTGCCTCTTGTGTCGTTAACTCACATTTTTGTGGAACTAAAAGCATTGGTTCACGCTTGGCCATTTGCCGCAACACATCTGCGAAAAATCTCAGAGCTCGTGGTGGTAGTTGCAACTCTGGAATTTGAGTCACGCCATCCTCAGTCGTGATGCTAATTTTGATGAACTCTGCGTTTGAATGGTCCAAAGCTGCGACCAAGCAAGCCCGAGCAACTCCCGCCATTTCTGCTTCAGCCTCACTGGCTGGATCTAGAACATGTTGACTCATTGATTTCTCCTAGCAGTTGCCAAAATTCATTAGACTTCTTCGAGGTCTTAATCGCAATATTAACATTAATCGAAATAAACGCAACGGTTCAGCCTACCAGAAATGACAAAGCCGCCCGAGGGCGGCTTGTCTCCTTTAAAGCACTTGGCCAAACCAAGCGGTCAAAAGGTAAGTCGTGAATGGACCATACAACAGAAGTTAAGAATGGCCGCTGTTTGAACTTGCATTTACCTTCAATTTCAACTTAAACCAACAAAGCATTCACACGTCGCACATAGGCTGCTGGGTCTTCCGGCATGCCGCCTTCAGCCAACAAAGCTTGGTCAAACAGAATGTTGGCCAAGTCATGGAAGTGCACCGAGCCCTCGAGCTTCTTCACCAAAGCGTGCTCAGGATTCACTTCCAACACAGGCTTGGATTCCGGGGCTTGCTGACCCGCCTGCTTCAGCATGCGCGCTAATTGCATGCTCATGCCGTTGTCGGTGACCACCAAACAAGCAGGTGAGTCCACCAAGCGACTGGTCACGCGCACGTCTTCCGCTTTGTCTTTCAAAGCTTCTTTCAGTTTGGCCAGCAATGGCTTGAAGGTTTCTGCCGCTTCTTCGGCGGCTTTCTTTTCTTCTTCGTCTTGCAAACTGCCCAAGTCAAAGGCGCCTTTGGCCACGCTTTGCATGGGCGTGCCATCAAACTCGTGCATGAAGTTCAAAGCCCACTCGTCCACACGGTCGGTCATGAGCAAAACTTCAATACCCTTCTTCTTGAACACTTCAAGTTGTGGGCTGTGCTTGGCTGCAGCCAAGGTGTCGGCGGTGATGTAGTAGATGGCTTCTTGGCCTTCTTTCATGCGCGCTTTGTAGTTGGCCAAAGACACACTCACTTCGTCTGAAGATGTAGAAGCAAAGCGCAACAATTTGGCCAAGCGCTCGCGGTTGCCAAAGTCTTCGCCCAGGCCTTCTTTTAAGACAGCGCCAAACTCTTTGTAGAAACTGGTGTACTGGCCTTGCTTGGCTTTGTCTTCTTCGCTCACCACATCGGTTACGCCATCGGCAGAAGCTTCTGGTGCATCGTTGTTTTTGGCCAAGTCTTCCAACATCGACAACACGCGCTTGGTACAGCCTTCGCGAATGGCTTTGACGTCGCGGCTTTCTTGCAGCAACTCACGGCTGACGTTCAATGGCAAATCGGCAGAGTCCACCACGCCCTTCACAAAGCGCAAATAGCTGGGCATGAGTGCTTCTGCATCGTCCATGATGAACACGCGCTTCACGTACAACTTGATGCCGGCTTTTTTGTCACGGTTCCACAAGTCTTGCGGTGCTTGTGAAGGAATGTACAAAAGCTGCGTGTATTCGGTGCTGCCTTCCACACGGTTGTGCGTCCAGGTCAGGGGCTCTGCAAAGTCTTTGCTGATTTGTTTGTAAAAATCTTTGTACTGCTCTTCGGTCACGTCTTTTTTAGGACGTGTCCACAAAGCCGTGGCTTTGTTGATGGCTTCCCATTCGCCAGTTTTGACCATGCTGCCAGGTTGACGGCCTTCGCTCGCGTCTTTGCCAATCAGTTCGCCATCTTTCCACTCTTCTTTTTCCATCAAGATGGGCAAGCTGATGTGGTCGGAATATTTGCCAACAATCTCTTTCAGCTTCCACGTGTTGGCGTATTGCAAGGCGTCTTCGCGCAAGTGCAAGACGATGCTGGTGCCGCGTGTGGCGCGCTCGATGGCTTCCACTTCAAAGTCACCGGTGCCGCCGCTGATCCAACGCACGCCTTCGGAGGTGGGTGCCCCTGCACGGCGAGTTTCGACAGTGATCTTGTCGGCCACAATGAAACCAGAATAGAAGCCCACACCAAACTGACCAATAAGTTGTGCATCGGCCTTTTGATCGCCCGAGAGCTTGCTCACAAAGTCTTTGGTGCCGCTCTTGGCAATGGTGCCCAAATTATCGATGGCTTCTTGGGCCGTCATGCCAATGCCGTTGTCGGTAATGGTCAGGGTCTTGGCCTCGGTGTCAAATGACAAACGAACTTCCAAATTGGGCTGACTCTCATACAGCGCATCGTTGTTTAAAGCTTCAAAGCGCAGTTTGTCGCATGCGTCTGAAGCGTTGGACACCAATTCGCGCACAAAAATTTCGGGGTTGGAATACAGGGAGTGGGTGACCAAATGAAGCAGTTGGGCCACTTCGGCTTGGAAAGCATGGGTCTTTTTAGTCATCTTCTGAAGAGCGGTTAATAGGGTTTAAAAAGGTTCTGCCGCACAGACGGCAAGGGCCAAAACAGCCGCAACTTGAGAGTTGGGGATGGGTTGGAAAATTTCAAGGGGTTTTTTGAGGCAGAAGGGGCCTTAAAACGACTCTTTGGGGCCCAAATAACGCCACTGCCCTACCGGCAAAGCGCCCAAGCTGATGCGCCCCATGCGAATCCGCTTGAGTCCGACGACTTTCAAGCCCACTTGCTCGCACATGCGCCTAATTTGACGTTTCTTGCCTTCCTTCAGCACAAAGCGGAGTTGCTCTGCGTTTTGCCACTCCACTTGCGCCGGTTTCAAGGGTTTGCCATCCAAACTGAGGCCATGCCTTAAGCGTTGCATCTGTGCCGCCGGAAAATGCGCTTGCACGTTGACCGCAATATCGCCTTGCGGCCCCGTGCAAGTGACGCGTACCAAATATTCTTTCTCCATGTCGGCGTCTTCGCCAATGAGCTGTCGGGCGACACGGCCGTCTTGGGTCATGACCAGCAGACCCACTGAGTCAATGTCCAAGCGGCCGGCAGGCGCCAGACCTTTGAACTGCGCAGGGCTGAATCGAATTCGGGTGGTGTCGCCCGACCATTGATTGCGCGCTTGAAACAGCACCATGGCGGGTTCGTGACCATCTTCGGCCTGGCCACTCACGTAGCCCATGGGCTTGTGCAGTAGCACCGTCACTTGCTGTTCTTGTTGGGCTTGAGCTTCACGTTCTACCGTGATGCGATCGGTGGAGCCCACTTGCATGCCCATCTCGGCCACTTGGCCATTGACCCTCACCCACCCCTGCTCAATCCAGGCATCAGCTTCTCGGCGTGAGCAAAGTCCTAGCTCGGCCATGCGCTTGTTCAAGCGGACGGTGGTAGCGCCAGAGGCACTGGGGTGTGCGCTTGAGACCGCGTTGGCAGGTCGTGGCGCGCGAGCAAAGGCTGGCTTTGGAGGAGGCTGATTCATAAAACGTTTTCTTTGGACGGATTGTCCCTGTTTCTGCGGTCAATCATGCGGGTTCGGAGGCCATGCAAATTCAAAATGCGAACGCCGCCATATTCAACCCGTATGAGCTCCTCTTCCTGCAGGTGAATCATGGCTTCATTCACACGCTGCCTGGAAAGCCCCACCAAATAAGCAAGCTCTTGTTGGGTGATGCGCAGTAAATCGCCCACACCTGGAAACAGAACCGGATTAAAGAGTGCCGCCAAATTGCGGGCAACACGCAAATCAGGATTGCTCAATCGGTCAAACTCCCTGGCCGCAATGAACTGCGCCAAGCGCTCATTCAATTGGTTCATTACAAAGCGGTTAAAGCCCAAAGAGTTGTCAATCAACCAATGAAATGTGTCAAGGGGCAAGCCCGCTACCACACTGGCTCGCAAGGCTTGAATGTTGTAGCGATAATCCTCGCGTTTCAAGGCAGTGCCTTCGCCAAACCAACCGCCTGGTGGCACACCTGTGAAGGTCATGGTTTGGCCATCTTCGTTGTCGGTGCTCATTTTGAGCAGCCCCGACACAGTGCCAAACCAATAAGTGACAGGGCGACCCACGCGGCACACAAAATCTCCTTTTTCGGCATCGCCCACGCGCAACGCATTGATGGCACGCTCACGCTCTTTAGGTAAGAGCGAAACCAGCCAAGGGATGCTGGTCAACTCCTCCTCGGTGGGTGGGCGCCTTCTTTGATGCAGGTCAGATGGCATGTCAATTTGCTGTAAGACGTTGAAAATCTTAGGGAAAATCCTAGTGGGTGAATCTATAGATTGTCGTCGAAACGACAACTTAGCGTCAAATCAGAGTCTAGCATCTGGTTTCAGTATTCAAACAGTCTCTCTTTATTGATAAAGACTGAGATCAACTAGGACCCGTATGCAGACGACCTTTCCCCAATTGCTGTTGACGCACGCCTCGCAAAGACCCTCTGCGCCAGCCATGCGTGAAAAAGAATATGGCATTTGGCAAACCATCAGTTGGCAAGCCATGGCCACCATGGTGTCACACATGGCGTGTGGCTTGCACCAAGCAGGCTTAAAACGGGGTGAGCACATGGTGGTGGTGGGATCTAACCGTCCTCGCCTTTACGCCACCATGTTGGCTGCGCAATCGCTGGGCGCTATTCCAATTCCCTTGTACCAGGACGCAGCCGCTGCTGAATGTGTTTTCCCCATGACCAATGCCGAAGTGCGTTTGTGTGTCGTGGAAGATCAAGAGCAAGTGGACAAAATGTTAGAGGTGCGTGAAACCTACACCGCTCTCACGCACATTTATTACGACGACCCCAGGGGCTTGCGCAAATACGATGAACCCGGTCTCGGTTCGATGGACGAGTTGTTGGCAGCGGGAGAAGCTTTTTCCAAGCAGCACCCCCAGTTTTACAAAGAACAAGTTGAAGCAGGCACCAAAGACGATGTGGCTGCCATGTTCTTCACATCTGGTACGACGGGCAATCCCAAAGGTGTTGTGCACACACACGGTACCCTGATCGACCGCGCACAAGCTGGCGCCGAATTTGATCGGCTCACGTCCAACGAAGACGTGCTGGCCTATTTGCCACCGGCTTGGATTGGTCAAAATATTTTCAGCTACGCACAGTGGTTGGTGGCTGGCTATGTTGTCAATTGCCCCGAGTCTTCTGCCACCGTCATGATCGACTTGAAAGAGATTGGCCCTACCTATTACTTTGCACCGCCTCGGGTGTTTGAAGGCATGCTCACCAGTGTGAGCATTCGCATGGAAGATGCCAGCAGCATCAAGCGCAACTTGTACAAATACTTCATGAGCTTGGCCATGAAAGTCGGCCCCAAGCGCATGGATGGCGAGTCCATCGGTTTGTTCAACAGCCTTATGTATGCCTTGGGCAATATGCTGGTGTACGGCCCCTTGCGCAACAACCTCGGTTTTAGCCGCGTGCGCGTGGCCTACACCGCGGGTGAAGCCATTGGCCCCGATTTGTTCAGCTTTTACCGCTCCATTGGCGTCAATTTGAAACAGCTTTATGGTTCCACCGAAACGGCTGTGTTTGTGTGCTTGCAGCCCGACAACCAAGCCCGAGCCGATACCGTGGGCGTGCCTTGCCGCGGGGTTGAAATCAAAGTGGCCGACAACGGCGAAATTTTGGTCAAGTCACCTGGCCTGCTCAAAGGCTATTACAAAAACCCAGAAGCCACTGCCGAAGTTTTGACAGCGGACGGGTGGTACCACACCAGCGATGCCGGTTTCTTAGACAGCCATGGCCACCTCAAGATCATTGACCGCGTGAAAGACGTGGGCCGCATCAAAGGCGGCAACAACGACGGCGCCATGTTTGCGCCCAAGTATGTCGAAAACAAACTCAAGTTCTTTCCGCACATCAAAGAAGTGGTGGCCTATGGCGATCAGCGCGATCAAGTCTGCGTCATGATCAACATCGACTTTGATGCGGTGGGCAACTGGGCCGAGCGTCGCAATTTGCCGTACGCCGGTTACGCCGACTTGGCGCAAAAGCCAGAAGTCTATGAACTCATTCGAGAATGTGTTGAGCAAGTCAATGCCGATTTGGCTGAAGACACATTGCTGGCAGGCAGTCAAGTCAGTCGCTTTTTGGTGTTGCACAAAGAGCTCGATGCTGACGATGGCGAACTGACGCGCACCAACAAAGTCCGTCGCGGCTTTATTGCCGAAAAATACTTGCCCTTGGTCGACGCTTTGTATGGCGGCTTGGCCACCCAGTTCATTGAAACGGTTGTGAAATTTGAAGATGGCCGCACTGGCAGTGTGAGCGCCACCCTCCATATTTCAGACGCCAAAACATTTGTACCCGTGAAGGCTGCAGCTTGAACGCGGCTTGCCTCAACACAGAGAAATCAGCATGACCAAAAAAATTGGCGACGTCATTTTGGATGTGAACAACATCAGCCTCCGGTTTGGTGGCGTGAAAGCGCTGACCGATATTTCTTTCAATGTGAAAGAACATGAAATTCGCGCCATCATTGGCCCCAATGGTGCCGGCAAAAGCTCCATGCTCAATTGCATCAATGGGGTCTACACACCGCAAGAAGGCAGCATCACATTTCGAGGCCAAACTTTTGACCACATGGACAGCCGCCAAGTGGCCGAAATGGGTGTCGCCCGCACGTTCCAAAACTTGGCCTTGTTCAAAGGCATGAGCGTGATTGACAACATCATGACCGGACGCAACTTGCGCATCAAGAGCAATATTTTCATGCAAGCCTTGCGCATTGGCCCAGCCCAAGCGGAAGAAGAGCAGCACCGAGATTTTGTCGAACACATCATCGACTTTCTTGAAATCCAGGCACATCGCAAAACACCGGTGGGCCAATTGCCTTACGGATTGCAAAAGCGGGTTGACCTCGGCCGTGCGCTTGCCATGGAGCCGCAAGTCTTGTTACTCGATGAACCCATGGCCGGCATGAACGTCGAAGAAAAGCAGGACATGAGCCGTTTCATCTTGGATGTCAACGACGAGTTTGGTACCACCATTGTACTGATCGAACACGACATGAGTGTGGTGATGGACATTTCAGACCGCGTGGTGGTGCTGGACTATGGCAAAAAAATCGGCGACGGGACTCCCGAAGAAGTGCGTAACAACGAAGAAGTGATCAGTGCCTACCTTGGCACCAGTCATTGAGGAGAACAACATGGCATTTTTCTTGGAAGCTCTACTGGGTGGCCTCATGGCCGGCATGCTGTATGCCTTGGTGGCACTCGGCTTCGTGCTGATTTTCAAAGCGTCTGGTGTGTTTAATTTTGCGCAAGGCGCGATGGTGCTGTTTGCTGCTTTGGCTATGGCGCGTTTTGCCGAATGGGTGCCCGATGTATTGGGTTTGGACAACAAGATTCTGAGCAACGTCATTGCCTTTGCTTTGGCGGCCGCTTTGATGTTCATGTTGGCTTGGCTCATTGAACGCTTGGTCTTGCGTCACTTGGTTAACCAAGAAGGCGTGACTTTGCTCATGGCCACGCTGGGCATCACTTACTTCATCGATGGTTTGGGTCAGACTATTTTTGGCAGCGATATTTACAAGATCGATGTGGGCATGCCCAAAGAGCCCGTCTTTTTGTTGGACTCTGTTTTTCCAGGCGGTGTGCTGGTCAACTTGGAAGATGTGTATGCGGCTGTCATTGCCGCCTTGCTGGTGGTTGCTTTGTCCTTGTTTTTCCAAAAAACCAGCACCGGCCGTGCGCTGCGTGCGGTGGCCGATGACCACCAAGCTGCGCAGTCTATTGGCATTCCTCTCAACCGCATTTGGGTCATTGTGTGGTTTGTGGCGGGCATCACCGCTTTGGTGGCGGGCATCATTTGGGGTTCTAAAATGGGCGTCCAGTTCTCCTTGACCACGGTGGCTTTGCGCGCACTGCCCGTCATTATTTTGGGTGGCCTCACGTCTGTGCCTGGCGCCATCATTGGCGGCCTGATCATTGGTGTTGGCGAAAAACTGTCCGAAGTTTTTCTCGGCCCTTATGTGGGCGGCGGCATTGAAATTTGGTTTGCGTATGTCCTTGCATTGGTCTTTTTGCTGTTCCGACCCCAAGGTTTGTTTGGCGAAAAAATCATTGATCGCGTCTAAGGAATCACAACATGTTTTACAGAGAAAACGGTCAATTCAAAACTTCCTACAGAAGTGACCAGCAAATTTTTGCCATCGCGCAAGATCGTTGGGCTATTCTGGCATTGGTCGCCTTCGCCTTCATTGGCGTGCCCTTTCTGGTCGACGAATACATGTTCAGGGCCATCTTGATTCCCTTCTTGATCTTGGCCTTGGCCGCCCTGGGCGTCAACATCTTGGTGGGTTATTGCGGCCAAATATCTTTGGGCTCGGGTGCCTTCATGGCAGTTGGTGCCTACATGGCCTACAACACCTACATTCGCATTGAAGGCATGCCCCTGATCCTTGCGTTGTTGAGTGGGGGATTTTTTGCCACTTTGGTGGGCGTATTTTTCGGCATTCCAAGTTTGCGAGTGAAGGGCCTTTATTTGGCCGTGGCCACCTTGGCCGCTCAATTCTTTTGCGATTGGGCGTTCTTGCGCGTGGGCTGGTTTACCAACAACACCGCTTCAGGCTCGGTTAACGTGTCCAACTTGAACGTCATGGGCTGGGTCATTCAAAGCCCGGTTGAAAAATACCTTTTCTGCTTGGCCTTTTTGGTGGTGTTTGCGTTGCTTGCCAAAAACTTGGTGCGCTCAGCCATTGGCCGCGAGTGGATGGCCATTCGCGACATGGATGTGGCTGCGGCAGTCATTGGCATTCGCCCCATGTACGCCAAGCTCAGCGCTTTTGCGGTGAGCTCCTTCATTGTGGGCGTTGCGGGCGCTTTGTGGGGCTTTGTGCATTTGGGCTCTTGGGAGCCCGCTGCGTTTTCAATTGATCGCTCATTCCAATTGCTGTTCATGGTGATCATTGGCGGCATGGGCTCCATCATGGGCAGCTTTTTTGGTGCCGCTTTCATTGTGGTGTTGCCTATTTTTCTGAATCAGTTTTTGCCTTGGGTGGGCAGCTTGGTGGGAGTGGTCATCTCCACTGCCGCCATCTCTCACGCTGAGTTCATGATTTTTGGTGCCTTGATTGTTTGGTTCTTGATTGTTGAGCCGCATGGCTTGGCAAAATTGTGGTCAGTGGCGAAGCAAAAACTTCGCCTCTGGCCTTTCCCTCATTGATTTTTTCCGCAGTGCTTCACACTTTTATTTTTTTACAGGAGACAACCATGAAGCTTCGTCAACTCGCTCTAGCCGTTACAGTGGCTGCTGCAGGACTTTCCAGCGCGCTGGTCAGTACTGTTGCTACCGCACAAACCAAAGAGCAATTCTTCCCCGTGCTGGTGTACAGAACGGGTGCTTATGCGCCCAATGGCGTGCCATTTGCCAATGGTTACGTCGACTATCTCAAGCTCGTCAATGCGCGTGGCGGCATCAACGGCGTGAAAGTCAGTTTCGAAGAATGCGAAACAGGCTATGCCACAGACCGAGGTGTGGAGTGCTATGAGCGCCTGAAAGGCAAAAATGGCGGCGCCACAGTGTTCCAGCCTTTGTCAACCGGCATTACCTTTGCCCTGACTGAAAAAGCCCCTGGCGACAAGATTCCTTTGATCACCGCTGGCTACGGCCGCAGCGAATCTTCTGACGGTGGTGTTTTCAAATGGAACTTCCCATTGGCCGGCACATACTGGGTGGCGGGTGACGTGATCATCCAAGACATTGCCAAAAAAGCAGGCGGCGCTGACAAGCTCAAAGGCAAGCACGTTGCTTTGGTTTACCACGACAGCCCCTTCGGCAAAGAAGCCATCCCTATTTTGCAAGAGCGCGCAGCCATGCACGGCTTCAAGCTCAGCTTGTTGCCCGTGACACACCCTGGCGTTGAGCAAAAGTCAACCTGGTTGCAAATTCGCCGCGATCGCCCTGACTACGTTGTCAACTGGGGTTGGGGTGTGATGAACTCCACCTTGCTCAAAGAAGCGCAAGCCACTGGTTACCCACGTGAGAAGATTTATGGCGTGTGGTGGGCTGGTGCTGAGCCCGATGTGAAAGACGTTGGCATGGGCGCTAAGGGCTACAACGCCATCACCATGCAACACGGTGCCGAGAAGGGCTCTGCTGTTGTGAAAGAAGTGCTTGAGAAAATTCACGCCAAAGGCCAAGGCACAGGTCCTAAGGACGAAGTCGGTGAAGTGCTTTACATGCGCGGTTTGTTTAGCGCCATGTTTGCTATTGAAGGCGTTCGTCAAGCCCAAGAAAAATACGGCAAAGGCAAAGTCATGTCTGGCGAGCAAGCTCGTTGGGGTTATGAAAACTTGAACCTGACACAAGCCAAATTGGACACCTTGGGCTTCAAGGGTGTGTTGCGTCCTGTTTCAACATCTTGTGCCGACCACATGGGCGCCAACTGGGCCCGTATTCACACATGGAACGGCAGCAAGTGGGAATTCTCTAGCGACTGGTACCAGGCCGATGAACAAATCATCAAGCCCATGGTGAAAGCCGCTGCCGACAAATATGCGGCAGAAAAGAAACTGACACGCCGTACACCGGCTGACTGCCAGTCTTAAAAAACTGGAGGCCGCAGAGAGTGCGGCCATTTGGCACTGCGAAAGCAGTTGCCAAATGAAAGTCTCAAGGCTTGAGATTTTCATTTGGTCATAAAGGCAGAGTCCATGAGCGATAAAAAAATTGTATTGAATGTCAATGGCATTGAAGTCATTTACAACCACGTGATCTTGGTCTTGAAGGGTGTCTCCCTGCAAGTTCCAGAGCAAGGCATTGTGGCAATTTTGGGTGGCAATGGTGCGGGCAAAACCACCACCTTGCGGGCCATTTCCAATCTGCTCAAAGGTGAGCGCGGCGATGTCACCAAGGGCAGCATTGAGCTGCGTGGTGAGCGCATTGAAAACCTCACCCCTGCCGATTTGGTGAACCGCGGTGTGGTGCAAGTGATGGAGGGTCGTCACTGCTTTGCGCACCTCACCATTGAAGAAAATCTCATGACGGGCAGCTACACGCGCAAGGACAAAGGTGAAATTGCGGCCAACCTTGAAAAGGTGTACACCTATTTCCCACGTCTCAAAACACGTCGCACTTCACAAGCCGCTTACACCTCAGGTGGTGAACAACAAATGTGTGCCATTGGCCGCGCCTTGATGACCAACCCGAGCGTCATGCTTTTGGACGAACCTTCGATGGGATTGGCCCCACAAATTGTGGAAGAGGTGTTCAACATCGTCAAAGATTTGAACGAGAAAGAAAAAGTCACGTTCTTGATTGCAGAGCAAAACACCAACATGGCGCTCAAGTACTCCGACTATGGTTACATCATGGAGTCGGGTCGCATTGTGATGGATGGCTTGGCCGAGGACCTGCGAACCAACGAAGACGTGAAAGAGTTTTACCTGGGCATGGGCGGCGGCGAGCGCAAGAGCTTCAAAGATGTGAAGAGTTACAAACGGCGCAAGCGCTGGTTGGCTTAATTTTTCCAATCACATTCAAAGGATTTTTATGAAGACGCACATGGATGCATTGGAAACGCGCGACCCTGCAGCGCGCGAAGCCGCCTTGCTGGCGGCATTGCCTGCTCAAGTTGCACATGCACAAAAAAATGCGCCTGCCTTTGCAGACATTTTGAGAGACGTTAACGCCGCCGACATCACGTCGCGCGCTGCACTGGCCAAATTGCCAGTGATCCGCAAATACGAACTGCTTGAAAAACAAAAAGCCTCACGTGCCGCGGGTGGCAATGTGTTTGGTGGCTTCAGTGCTGTGAGCTATGGCGCAAAAATGCCACGCGTATTTTCCAGCCCAGGCCCTTTGTATGAGCCTGAAGGTTCGCGCGCAGATTACTGGCGCATGGCGCGTGCCATTGCGGCGGCTGGCTTTCAGTCGGGTGAACTCATTCACAACTGTTTCAGCTACCATTTCACGCCCGCGGGCTCCATGATGGAAACCGGAGCCCATGCCTTGGGCTGCACGGTTTTTCCGGGCGGTATTGGCCAAACAGAGCAGCAAGTGCAAACCATGTCTGAGTTGCAGCCGGCGGGTTACATTGGCACCCCCAGTTTCTTGAAAATCATTCTTGAAAAAGCGGCCGAAATGGGTGTGGCCTTGCCTTCTGTGAAAAAGGCGTTGGTCTCTGGCGAAGCCTTTCCACCCAGCTTGCGTGATTGGATGGCTGAACGTGGCGTCAATGCTTTTCAGTGCTACGCCACAGCAGATGTGGGCCTCATTGCTTATGAAACCAGCGCACGCCAAGGGCTGGTGATTGACGAAGGCGTGATCGTTGAAATTGTGCGACCTGGCACGGGCGATCCCGTTCCTGAAGGTGAAGTGGGCGAATTGGTCATTACCAGTTTGAACCCCGATTACCCCTTGATTCGTTTTGGCACGGGTGATTTGTCCGCCATCTTGGTGGGCGCCTGCCCAACAGGCCGCACCAACCAGCGAATCAAAGGTTGGATGGGACGTGCAGACCAAACCACCAAAGTGCGCGGTATGTTTGTGCATCCAGGCCAAGTGGCTGAGGTGGTGAAGCGATTCCCTGCCGCATTGCGTGCACGTTTGGTTGTCCAAGGTGAAATGGCCAATGACAGCATGGCGTTGCATGTGGAAACCACAGCAGCCTTCGGTGCTGAAGCCGAGTTGAAGGCGCAGATCGCCGAAGCCATTCGGGACATCACCAAATTGCGAAGCGATGTTCATTTGGTGGCGCCCGGCACTTTGGCCAATGATGGCAAAGTGATTGAAGACGCACGCAGCTACCAATGAAAATTTAATCTCGCCCAAAATAGGTGCGTTTGAGGCTTGGCTTCCCCTTAAAAAATGGGGTCTTGCTTGGACTGCTTAAGCTTTTGGGCGCGCTAAGACGTTACACTGACGTGTCCAATTTTAGGAGAAAAAATGAAACGCTTGCTGGTTCTTGCAACGGCTGCCTTAGCTTTGGTAGCCAACGCTCAAAATTTCCCAGGCTCTAAGCCTATTTCAATCGTAGTTCCCTTTGCTGCGGGTGGTCCCACCGACAAAGTCGCTCGTGACCTGGCCGTGGCCATGGCCAAGACCATGCCCGGTGGCAATTTTGTGGTCGAGAACGTCGCTGGCGCCGGCGGCACCATTGGCGCAGGCAAGGTGGCACGTGCCAATCCAGATGGCCATTCATTGCTGTTGTTCCACATTGGCATGGCCGCAACGCCAGCCTTGTATCGCAAACTCTCTTACAAGCCTTTGGAAGACTTCGAGTTCTTGGGCATGGTCAATGATGTGCCCATGACTTTGGTTGGCAAACCCCAGTTGCCCGCCAACACCTACCGCGATTTTGAAAACTACATCCGTGCCAATGCTGGCAAGTTGAACATTGCGCATGCCGGTTTGGGTTCTGCGTCGCACATTTGTGGCATGTTGTGGCAAGCACAATTGCAGTCCAAAGAAGCCATGACCACCATTCCTTTTGGCGGTACAGCACCTGCCATGAATGCCTTGGTTGGCGGTCAGGTCGACGTCATGTGCGATCAAACCACCAACACCACGGCTCAAATTGAGTCTGGCCGTATCAAAGCATTTGCCGTGACCACCGCCAAGCCATTGTCTGATCACAAATCCTTGAAGTACTACCCTTCATTGCAAGAAATGGGCATGAAAGGTTTTGACCTCACCATTTGGCACGGTCTGTATGCACCCAAGGGTACACCCGCAGCCATCACCACCGCTTTGAATGAAGCCATGAAAAAAGCCTTGAAGGATCCTGAGTTCATCAAGAAGCAAGAAGGCCTGGGCGCTCTGGTTGTAACTGACAAGCGCGTAGAACCTGCAGAGCACAAAAAGTTTGTGGCTGCTGAAATTCAGAAAATCAAAGTGGCAGTGGATGCCAGCGGTAAATACGCTGATTGAAGTTGTCGTTCAAAGAAAAACCCGCCTGATGAGGCGGGTTTTTTTTCGTCCGAACAAGCCAGACTTCAGGACAAACATTAATTCACAAACTGCTCAGAGCCCACAATGCCCAGCTTGGTCAGCCCCATACGCTGGGCACTGGCCATGACCAAGGCAACAGACTCGTACTTGGCTTTGGCGTGCGAGCGAATGTGCAATTCAGGTTGCGGTTGAGTGGCTGCCGCCTCTGTGAGTTTGAGCTCCAGATCGGCACGACCCGCTAAAGGACGGCCATTCCAATTGATCACACTGTTAGCGTCCACATCAATCTTGATGACCACGGGGTCTATCTTTTTAGTGGGCGGTGTAGAAACCGGCATGTCCAAATTCACAGAGTGAAGTTGCGCCGGAATGGTGATGATCAGCATGATCAAGAGCACCAGCATCACGTCAATCAAGGGCGTGGTGTTGATCTCCATCATCACTTCGGGTTCGTCGCTCGAACTGGAGCCTATGTTCATGGCCATGGTCTTGTTCCTTTATTGCGGCTCAGTGATGAATCCGACCTTGGTGATGCCGGCGCGCTGCACCGCAAACATCACCCGGCCCACCGACTCAAAGTCACTCTTGCCATCGCCCCGGATCTGAACTTCGGGCTGGGGTTTCATGACGGCAAACTTCTTCATGCGCTGCAGCAAGTCGTCTGAATTCTTAATGGGTGTGTCGTACAAGAAGATCTTGCCCTTCACATCCACCGAGATGATCACGGTCTCTGGCTTGGTCTCTCGCACCAAGTTTTTCTCTTTGGGCAAGTCCACCTTGATGGACGTGGTGACCACGGGAATCGTGATCAAGAAGATGATCAAGAGCACCAACATCACGTCCACCAAGGGCGTGGTGTTGATCTCGCTCATGATCTCATCGTCTTTGTCTGAACCGATGTTCATTGACATGATGGGCCTCTCGGTAAATTGAGATGTGTCGAGTCAGTCAAATGAATTACTTGTTGCTAGAAGCCAGTAACACAGAGTGCAAGTCAGAACCAAACGCGTTCACATCTTCCATGATGGCCTTGTTGCGGCGCACCAGCCAGTTGTAGCCCAGCACCGCAGGCACGGCCACTGCCAAACCAATGGCCGTCATGATCAAAGACTCGCCCACGGGGCCGGCCACTTTGTCGATCGACGCTTGGCCCGACATACCGATCTTGACCAGCGCGTTGTAGATACCCCAAACCGTGCCGAACAATCCCACGAAAGGTGAAGTAGAACCCACGGTAGCCAGAACGGCCAAGCCGTCTTGCATGCGGCTTTGAACGTTGCCAATGGCGCGCTGAATGCTTTGGGTGCTCCAAGTGTTGAAGTCCACCGCACCCAAAAGGCCGGTGTGCTTGTTGGCGCTCTCAAGTCCCTTTTCTGCAATGAAGCGGAAAGGGCTGTCTTCTGCCAAGCCGTCTGCGCCTTGGCGCAAAGAAGCCGCAGACCAGAACGAGTCTTGGGCGGCTTTGGCAAACTTGGCGGCCTTCGATTGCTCCAAGAATTTGGTGATGATCACGTACCAAGAGCCCATGGACATGAGCACCAAGATGAGCAAAGTGCCCTTGGCCACGATGTCGCCTTGGGCCCACAAGGCGCTTAAGCCGTAGGGGTTTTCTTCGTGCGCTGAAGGCGCTGCTGCGGGTGCTGCCGCAGCAACAGGTGCGGCAGGCGCTGCCTCAGCAGCGGGTGCAGGTGCCGCAGCAGCAGGTGCTGCTTCTTTGGGCTTAGCCGCAAAGCTGGTGCTGGCCAAAGACAGGCCGGCTACCAAGCCGATGGCCAGGGCGAGAGTTTTGAGTTGCTTGATCATGGGAGGACTCCTCTGAAACGGATTCAATTAATTTAAAAAATGTTCAACAAATGGGTTGGGCTTGGAATGGGGTTTATTCCAAACGCCATGTGTATTTCATGCTCGCCCAGCTTTGCTGAGGCTTGCCGTCTACTGTGGCGGGTTTGAACTGGCACTTGGACAAGCCAGCCCTGGCCGCTTCGTCCAAACGCCTAAAGCCCGAAGACTTCTCAATGGCAGACTCCATGACTTTGCCGTCAACGCCCACCAAGAACTTCAGCTGCACAGTGCCTTCTTCCTCCAAGCGCTTAGAAGCGCTGGGGTACTCAGGCTTTTCGCAACTGGAAGCACTGATGACTGCGGCGGTCACCACAGGCGGCGCTGGCGGTGCAGGGGGCGCAGGTGGCGCAGGCGGCGCCGACATTTGCACTGGCAAAGGCGAAGGCGGCGCCACAGGCTGGGGCGTGTTGGACACAGCCGCAATGGCGTTCACGGGGGGCGGCGTTGCCACAGCCACTTCCACCGGCGGCACATAGGCGGGCGGGGGGGGCGGCAAATTCTTAGGGGGTGGAGGTGGGGGCGGCGGCGGAGGCGGAGGCGGAATGTCCGGCTTGGTTTCTTCCAAAAGAACGGCTTCTACCGGTCCTTTGATGACCTTCACAAACTTGCGCGCAAGTCCGGAATTGATGGCCCAAAACAGCAGCCCGTGCAAAACCACCACCACAGTCAACCCGATCAGATGCTTTCGGGGTGTTCGCTGCCGGCTGGCGTAATCTATCATGTCGTCATTACTCTTTCTGTGACCAAGCCACTTCAAAGGCGGACTTGAGCATCATGTTGTTAGATCAGAAGTCTATGACTGGCTATTGTAGTGAGCTAGTAGAGGCTAATTTGAGAGATATAGTAACCGAGCTTATCCCAATGCTCTTGATGATGAATATCCTTGCCTTCTTCAAAAAATCACCCCGACGTTTAAGCGCTTTGAAACCCATTTGCCGCTTGACCCTTGCTAGCTTCGCGTTCTGTTTGGGGATCTCTGTGCCCGCATTAGCACAAACCCCTATTCGTCCCGAGGTGGCCAAATCATTGCAGGCAGCGCAAGATGCGCTGAAGGCGGGTCAGCTAGACAGCGCACTGGCTCTTTCACAGCAAACTTTGGCCATGCCTGGCATCACGGCAGTTGAAAAGCCGCTCATACAGCGTACCTTGGCGGTTGCAGCCCTTCAGGCCAAAAACTTCCCCTTGGCAGTCAGCACCTTGGAAAACCTGATTCAAGAAATGCCAGAAAGCACACCTGCTGCGCAAAAACGCCCGCTCATTGAATCGCTGCTCAACGCCAGCCAGCAGGCGCAAGACTTCCCCAAACTTGTCGATTGGGCCCGAATTTATTTGAAGCTAGAAGGCAGCAACCCGTCTGTTCGGCCAGTCCTCATTCAAACCCTTTCCGTTTTGAAGCGCCATGACGAAGTGGTGCAAGAAATGAAAGAAAAAATGCGCCTAGACGAATCGGCCAAAGAGAAAACGCCAGAGAGCGAACTGCGCATGTTGGCGTTCAGTCAGCGCCAATTGAAAGACGAGGCGGGATACAGCGACACGCTCAAACGCTTGCTTCAAAACTACCCCTCCAAGGCCTACTGGGCAGACATGATTCCGCGACTGGCGCGCCAAGCCAATTTCAATCCTCGCTTTGATTTGGACCTGTACCGATTGTTGGAGTTAACAGGCAACATAGAGGATGCCATTGAGTATGTTGACATGGCCAACTTGGCGCTCAAAGCGGGGCTGCCTGCAGAAGCCATGCGGGTGGTCGAGCAGGGCTATGCAAAGGGTCTTTTGGGCAAAGGCAGCGATGCTCCCAATCATCAAAAGCTGCGACAACAAATTCAACTGCGTCTGACTGAAGATGAAAAGGCCATGCCTGGCTTAGAAAAGTCTGCCAGAGACGCCAACGCTTTGGCCAGTTTGGCCGATGTGTATGCCGCTCAACAGAAGTGGGAACAGTCACAAGCTCATTACAGCAAAGCTTTGGCAATGGGTGGATTGCGCCGCGAAGCTGAAACGCGTTTGCACGCTGGCATTGCCTTGTTCAAATTAGGGCAAAAAGAGCAAGCCCACACAATGTGGGACAGTGTTCAAGGCGATGCCACTGCCGTTGAATTGGCGCAACTTTGGAAGACTTGGCGGCCCGTCAACTGAGATTCAAAACTCAATCTTTGGAGAGTGCATCCGATGCTGCGGCCTTCAAAGCAAACTCTGCACGCAGCGCACGCAGTTTTTCTCGCGGATCTTCTTTGACGGTATTTTTGTCGAGTGCCATCTCTGCAATGAATCGGCTTGGCAGTGCGGCAATGGTCTCTCGCCCTTTTTTGCGGCGCTTGGTCCAACTCACTGCCAAGGTTCGTTGAGCCCTTGTGATGCCCACATACATCAAACGACGCTCTTCCTGAAGCCGCGTCAGCTGACCTTCAGCATGCACAACAGCGTTGATGGACTCTTTGTTGTCTTCGTCCATTTTGAAAGGCAGCAAACCTTCGTTCACACCGACCAACATCACATGCGGCCACTCTAAACCTTTGGCGGCATGCAGGGTCGACAAGGTGACCACATTGGGGTCTTGCTCACGCTCGTTCAAGGTCGACAACAGTGAAATTGTTTGGGCCACTTCAAGCAATGATTTTGTTTCTGCCACCACGCTCACGCCTGCCGCGTCATCCATGGTGCCGCCGCATCGCCCCGACATCCAATCGACAAATTCCAGCACATTGGTCCAGCGTGCCGCTGCTACTTTTTCGTTGTCTTCACCATCGTATAAATGTTTTTCATAAGCAATGTCTTTAAGCCATTGCAACAAAAAAACTTTGGCTTCTTCGGCACCATGGGTGCGCTTGGCGCGGTATTCCAAGTCATTCATGAAGCGGCCAAACTCATGCAAACTGCCGACTGCACGAGCAGACAGCTTGGCACCCAAACTGTTTGAAAACAAAGCTTCAAACAAACTGAGTTTGTATTGGCTGGCCAAGGTGCCCAGTCCCGCCAAGGTTTGATGACCAATGCCGCGCTTCGGGCTGGTCACGGCCCGCAAGAAAGCAGGGTCGTCGTCGTTGTTGACCCACAAGCGAAACCACGCACACAAATCTTTGATTTCTGCACGGTCAAAAAAACTTTGTCCGCCCGATACCTTGTAAGGAATTTGCGCGCGTCGCAAAGCTTTTTCAAAGGGCTTGGCCATGTGATTGGCACGGTACAAAATAGCAAACTCTTTGTAGTCGCGGTATTGCACGCCGCCGGACGTGGTGGCGGTGCCTGCGCGCAAAGACTGAATGCGAGCCACCATGCGGTCGGCTTCGTGTTCTTCGTGGTCAGCATCCACCACGCGAACCGGCTCGCCTTCACCCAACTCAGAAAAAAGTTTCTTAGGGTAGAGCTTGGGATTGGGCTCAATCACGTTGTTGGCCGCTCGCAAAATGGCGCTGGTCGAGCGGTAGTTTTGCTCTAAGGTCACCACCTTCAATTGCGGAAAATCTTGTGGCAAACGTTTGAGGTTGTCTAAAGTAGCGCCGCGCCATCCATAAATCGATTGGTCATCGTCACCCACGGCTGTAAACCTTGCCCGTTCACCCACCAAGTGTTTAAGCACTTCATATTGTGTGGCGTTGGTGTCTTGGTATTCGTCCACCAAAACGTGGCCCATGGCGGCTTGCCATCGCTCACGCACCTCAGGGTATTGGGCCAATAATTTCAAAGGCAAGCCAATCAAATCGTCAAAGTCCACACTTTGATAGGCCGCCAAGCGTTCTTCATAACGACCCATGATGCGCGCCGCTATGCGCTCGTTTTCGTTTTGTGCAAGGCCTTCAGCTTGTGCGCTGGTCAGGCCTGCATTTTTCCAAGCACTGATGGCCCATTGCCATTGCTTTGCCGTGTTGGCATCGGTGGTGCCGCCGCAGTCTTTCAAGATGCTCACCACATCGTCTGAATCCAAAATGCTGAACTGTGGTTTCAATCCGAGCACATGTCCGTCTTGCCGCATGATGCGCACACCCAAAGCGTGAAAGGTGCAAATCATGACTTCTTGAGCGCCTTTGCCAATGAGCTTGCGCGCACGCTCTCGCATTTCACTGGCTGCTTTGTTGGTGAAAGTGATGGCTGCAATGCGCTTGGGTTCAAGACCCACGTCCATCAGCCTGGCAATTTTTTGCGTGATCACGCGCGTCTTGCCCGAGCCAGCGCCCGCCAAAACAAGGCAAGGGCCTTTGACGTAATTGACAGCTTCAAGTTGAGCTGGATTCAAACCAGAAGAGGGGGTGGACATGCGTAAAATTTGGGAAGGCCGAATGGGAGTGCAGATTCGGCAAGCTGATGGATCATAGCGGGCAAAGGCAGGCAATGGCGGGCAGAAGAGGCCCAAATTCCAAGGCACAATGTGAACCATGCTAGATGTCTTGCGCGTCACCTTTCCTTTCTTTGCCTTGGTTCTGTGTGGTTACTGGGCGGCGCGTCGCCAAATGCTGCCCTTTGAAGCCATTCCAGGCCTGAACGGCTTTGTGCTGTTCTTTGCCCTGCCTTGCATGCTGTTCCAATTTGGCGCTAAAACGCCCATTGCACAGTTGCTAGATGCCAGCGCTTTCTTCATGTACTTGTTTTGCGCCTTGGTCATGGTGGCCTTCGTGGTGGCCATCACTTTGAACAAGCGTTTTGGTTGGAACGATGCGGCATTTGGCGCCTTGGTCGGCGCTTTCCCCAATACGGGCTTTATGGGCGTTCCCTTGTTGGTAGCTTTGCTAGGCACTGCGGCAGCGGGCCCTGCCATCGTCACCATCGTCATTGACATGGTCATCACCACATCACTTTGCATTGCACTGTCGCGTTTGGATGGCGCAGGCCAGCAAGGCGTCGGCCAAGCCGCCAAAAATGCATTGCTGGGCGTGGTAAAAAATCCTTTGCCTTGGGCTATTTTGTTGGGCACACTTTTTTCTGCATTTCAAATTGAGCTGCCAGGGCCTGTAGAAAAAACCGTGTCCTTATTGGGCGATGCCGCATCGCCTGTTGCCCTGTTCACCATTGGTGCTGTGTTGGCACGTTCTCAAAAAATTGCACACCACGCGCAGCACGGCCCTCTGACATGGAAAGACTATGTGCCAGTTGCCCTCATTAAATTGTTCTTGCACCCTGTTCTGGTCTTGGTAGTGGGTTTGGCTGCCATTTCAATGGGTCTGCCCATTGATGCGTTTGCCCTCAAAGTGATGGTGCTTGTGGCAGCTTTGCCCAGCGCCAGCAATGTGGCCATGTTGTCCGAAAGATTTGGCGCCGACAACGGTCGCATCGCCAGAATTATTTTGGTTTCTACAGCCGCGGCCTTCCTCACCTTTTCTGGCGCGGTTGCCTTGCTACAGTAATTCAAGCCTTCAGGCTATGTGGTTTTAAATGGCCAGTGGATCGACATCCACCAGCCAGCGAATCAGGCCTTTGTGCTGAGGCTCTGACCGCGATGCATGCAATTGTTCTTGCAACAATTCAAGCACCCTGTGAAGCGCTTTTCTGGAAGCGCTTTCAATCAGCATTTGTGCACGCTCAACATTGGCCACCCGCTGAATGCTCATAGGCACTGCAGGGTACACACTCACTTCGGCCAAGGCCGATGCCTCTTGCGTGCCAAGGCCTTCTAAAGATTGCAACTGCGCATTCGCATGGTTTAAAAAAGCTTGTGCCACCGATTGCGCGCGCGCGTCACTGCGTATCAGAGCCTGAAACGTACTGGGCGGCAGGCCCGCTTCCAAACGTTCTTTCAATTGTTGCTCGGCAAATGCAGGGTAGTCGTGTTTTTTAAGCGCTTCAAACAAGGGGTGAGAAGGGTGAAAAGTTTGCACCCACATTTCACTGCTGGCGCTTTGTTCTGCATCGCGCCCCGCTCTGCCGCCGGCTTGCATGAGCAATGCAAACAAGCGCTCGGGCGCTCTGAAATCGCTAGAGAACAAAGCCCCATCTGGGTTGATGGCGGCCACCAATGTGATGCGCCGAAAGTCATGCCCTTTGGCAATCATTTGAGTGCCCACCAAGACATCGACTTCGCCGCTGTGCACACCTGCCAATTGCGCTTCTAGCGAACCCTTCAATTTGGTGCTGTCTGCATCAATGCGCATCACCTTCACGGGGTCGCCATTGGGTCGTTTGACATCTACCAACAGCTCGGCCAAATGTTCTTCAAGTTGTTCGGTGCCGCGCCCCATGGGGGCGATGTCTGCGTTGCCACAGGCTGGGCATGCACGGGGCACACGCTCGGTGAAACCGCAGTGATGGCAGCGCAAGGTGCGGTCTATTTTGTGAAACACCCGAAACGCACTGCAATGCGCGCATTCACTTTTCCAGTCGCAATCTGCGCAATGCAATACGGGTGCATAACCCCGTCGGTTGAGCAGCAACATGCTTTGCTCGCCCTTGGCCACACGCTCTTGAATGGCGGCCATCAAGGGTGCAGACAAAACAGTTTTGCGCGGCTGGTGGTTCATGTCTACGCGGCGCACGAAGGGCAGTTGACCAGCCCCAATGCGCGCGGGCATGGGCAAGCGCACATAGCGTCCACCTTCTGCAGCAGGCCTGCTGTGATGCCAGCTTTCTAATGAAGGCGTGGCCGAACCCAAAATCACTTTGGCGCCTTCTAGGCGCGCTCTGTAAATGGCCAAATCACGGGCCGAATAACGCGCGCCTTCTTGTTGTTTGTAACTGGCATCGTGTTCTTCATCCACCACAATCCATTTCAAATGGGGCATGGAGGCAAAGATAGACATGCGCGTGCCCAGCACAATGCGGGCGCTGCCTTGGTGAGCCGCCAACCAACTCTTCAATCTTTGCGGCCCGGTCATGCCGCTGTGCATAGAGACCACGCCAGCATCGCCAAATCTGGCTTTCACGCGTGCCTCAAGTTGCGGCGTGAGATTGATCTCTGGCACCATCATCAAGGCTTGTGCGTTGGGGTCTTCTGCCAAACACCTGGCAACCGCTTGAAGGTAGACCTCGGTTTTACCGCTGCCAGTGGCGCCATGCAGAAGAAACGGGCCAGATGCCTCAGCCATTTGCGACAACACCTCGGCTTGTTGTTCTGACAAGGGCCAAGGTGACTGAAGCGCTGTGGCCAAAGTCTCAGGCGCAGTTGCTTGTTTTTTAAAGCGCCTGGCCAGTTGCACAGGCGTGAGGTCTCGGAGTTGAGGCGGCAAGGCGGCCATGGCCACTTCACCCAAAGAGCGTTGGTAATAATGAGCCGTGAATTGCACCAGCTGCAGCCAGTGCGCGCTTAAGGGCGCCACCGCCTCTAAAACTGCGATCACTTGACGCAAAGTGTGCGAGCTCAGTGTTTGTGGCGCAGTGGTGTGAACGCCCCACACCACACCTAAAACTTCGCGATTTCCAAAAGGCACCCTGACCAACTGACCGACAGATGCAGGCAATTCAGTGACGTAGGTCAGCAAACCGCCCACCTGACTGTGTGCGGGAGCAGAAACTGCAACGTCAAGCCACTTTTGCATTCAAAACCTTTTGAGCAGCTTTAACATGAAGGCGCCCTTGCATGGTGTGAAGTTTTGCTCATAAATATTCTTGAAACAACAGGTAAGTTGTTGTTTTTCATGACCTTTAGAAGCAGTCCCAATAAACTGTGGATAACTTTGTTGAAAACCCTGCGCGATGACCCGCAAACCCTTGAAAAATAAGGCTTTGATTGGATTGCTCGCGAACTGAGCAGTTTCATAAAAATGATTAAAAACAACAACTTAGGATATACGAGAGGATAGCGCAAAGCTTGCAAGCAGCAACATAATCTTAAAATCTTTAGAGCGAACTTTTGTGCATAAGTCAATAGAAAAAACCCAAAAATTTAAATATTTTTGGGTCTTTAAGTGGGTTTGTTTGCAGTATGCAAAACTTTTCTGGCTTCAGCGCCTGAGGGCTTTTGAATGCGAGTGAACCGCTTCCACCAATGCCGAAACATGCTCAGGCGGCGTGAATTGGCTAATGCCGTGGCCTAAGTTGAAAATGTGCGTAGGCCCTGAGGTGTTCTTGTCTGTGTGGGGCTTGCCAAAACTGTCCAAGACCCGAATCACTTCCTTTTGAATCTGCGCGGGTGGCGCAAACAGCACGTTGGGATCGATGTTGCCCTGCAGTACTTTGCCAGGACCTCCCACCTTACCGCCCACCATTTGGCGGGCGCGGCCCAAGTTCATGGTCCAGTCTAGGCCCAGCACCTCGCAATCCAATTGACCCATCTCCTCAAGCCACAAACCACCGCCTTTGGTGAAGACAAGGCGCGGAATGGTGGCGCCGTTGTGCACTTTCTTCAGCAATGCCAGAACCTTGGCCGTGTAAGCCAGGCTGAACTCTTGAAAAGCGCCATCGGCCAAGACACCGCCCCAACTGTCAAAAATCATCACGGCTTGAGCACCGGCTTCAATTTGGGCATTCAAATAACTGGCGACGGCTTGTGCGTTGACCTCCAAAATGCGGTGCATCAAATCGGGTCGGCTGTAGAGCATGGACTTCACCAAGCGGTAATCGTCCGAGCCTTTGCCTTCAACCATGTAGCAGGCCAAGGTCCAGGGGCTGCCAGAAAAGCCAATGAGAGGCACACGGCCATTGAGTGCTTTGCGGATGGACGTCACTGCATCAAAGACGTAACGCAACTTGTCCATGTCGGGCACTTGCAGTTCAGCCACAGCGGCTTCGTCTCGCACCGACTTGGCAAAGCGGGGGCCTTCGCCCAACGCAAAGCTCAAACCCAGCCCCATGGCGTCTGGCACGGTCAAGATGTCGCTGAACAAAATGGCTGCATCCAAAGGGTAGCGATCTAGCGGCTGCAAGGTGACTTCCGTTGCGTAGTCCACGTTGGTGGCCAAGCCCATGAAGCTGCCAGCCTTGGCGCGCGTGGCGCAATACTCCGGCAAATAACGACCTGCTTGGCGCATTAGCCAGACGGGTGTGTGGTCGGTCGCTTGTCGCAAACAGGCGCGCAAAAAAGTATCGTTAGACAGGGGTGCAAAGCTGGCTGTGGTCATATGAATTCTGAAAATTTCTGTGCGATTCAATCGAAAACTTGAACATTCTCGCAGAATGGCTGAAGGCCATAGTGCTTTTGACGATCAGCCCATCAATTGGGGGGTGAGGCCTTGACTTGGCTGAGGACCCCTTGAATTTCGCTCACGCTGGGCAACTCAGACAGCAAGCGCACAGATTGCCCCGGGGCGTACCAGGCGTAAACGGGCACACCGTTGCGGCCTAGCTCGTTCAAAGCGGCGGTGATTTGGGGATCGTATCGCGTCCAATCTGCCCTCAGCAATAAGACATTTTTGCTGGCAAATTCAGCCAACAAGCTGGGGTTTGAAAAAGTGACTTTCTTGTTGAATTGACATGACACGCACCAAGCGGCGGTGAAGTCCACAAAAACGGGTTGCCCCTTTTTGATGGCGGTGGCTACTTTTTCAGCCGACCATGCGTCCCATTGGCCTGGCTTTGGGGCTTGATTGCTTGACAGGGAACTTGCTTGCGTCTGGCTAGGTGCTTGGACTTCCACCTGGGTCCACATGGGTCCCCAATGCCAAATCGACAATGCCAAGACGACCACGGCCAAGGCCGCCATCACGCGGCGTACTTTGCCGTTCAGTGTCAAGGCCCAGATTAACAAAGTCAAACTCAACAAGCAGGCTAAAAATCCAGAAACGCCATCCAAACCTACCTGCTGCCCCAAGACCCACACCAACCAAACGACGGTGGCGTACATGGGAAACGCCATGAACTGACGGAATGTCTGCATCCAGGTGCCGGGTCGCGGCAAGAACCTCACCCAGGCCGTATTGAAAGAAATGGCCACGAAAGGCAGTGCCATGCCAAAGCCCATGGCCAGAAAAACGGGCAAGGCCTGCCAAGCCGGCAAACCAATGGCCAAGCCCAAGGAGGCTCCCATAAACGGCGCCGTGCAGGGTGAGGCAATGACCACCGCAAATACACCCGACCATAGCGAATTGGTAATGGGGTTGGACCACTGAAAGCCCGCAGCTGAACTTGGCACGAACGAACCAAATTCAAACATGCCCGACAGGTTCAAGCCGATGATGGCAAATAGCATGGCAAGCGCACCCACCACCCAAGGCGATTGCAACTGAAAGCCCCAGCCCATTTGCGATCCGGCGGCCCGCAATGCCAGCATCAATGCGCCTAAAACCAAGAAAGAAATCAAGACGCCTGCAGTGAAGGCCCATGCCGAGAGTTTCATGTCTCGGGGCCGATTGGCCATTTGTGTGATGCTCAAGAGTTTGATGGCCAACACCGGGAAAACACAGGGCATCAAATTCAACAAGATACCGCCCAGTAAGGCACCCACCATGGCAAAAATCCAAGTGGCCCAAGGTGCTGGCGCCAAGAGGGGGGGCGCCAATTTTTGAAGGGTGGGCGTCAAGTTGGCGTAGGTGGGTGGCGGATCAGAGAACACTTGCCATTGGCCTTGAACAGGTGTCTCAACGGTCCATTGGCGGCCAGAAGGCGCATCGGCCTTGCCCTGCACCAGCAACCATGTCATTTGTTGGGGGCTGTCCATGCGTTCGCTTGAAACTTGCAAGCTCACAGTGGCACCCGTGGCCACCTCACCAGAACCGCTGCTAGAACCGGCTTTTTGAACGACAGGTACGGCACTGTTTTGAACCACGTTGGCCGTTTGAGGGAACACCGTCCAGTCACTGTTTTCGAGTTCTGGCGGCAATTGCGTCAAGGTCAGATCAAGGCTGCGGCCGTCTTTGGAAATTTGGGCCCGGTGCTTGCCCTTCAAAGGCTGCGCTTGCCATTGCAAGGCTTTTTCAAATGCACTTGCGGCCATCGATGTGCTGCCTTTGATGGGCACCCTTAAACTGAAACTTCCCTCCTGCGGAATGCACTCTTGTTTGCAAACCAGCCAGTTGGCATGCAACTCAATTTGCACCGAACTCTCGTTGCCCTGCGGTTTGAAGGACTTGCTCACTTGTACGGGCGTGACCAGCAACAGGGCGTCTTCATACCCAAAATTGGCCAGTGGGCCAATGGGAATTCGGCGAGGGACTGGCCAAATTAAGTCGCCCGCCACCAGGCCCTCAGGCAATTTCCACTGAAGGACTGTCGGCAGACCAGAATCGCCGGGGTTGCGCCAGTAGGTGTGCCATTCGGGCTGGTGCACCAGCTCTAAGCCCAGCCAAAGGGTTTTGCCTGCTTCGATGCCATTGGGCGCTTCGGCCAACAGGGTGGCTTTGACTTGGGGTGTTTGAACCATTTGACCCACTGGGCGTGGGCTCAAAATTTGCGTTTGTGCTTGCCCGTTGGTCGTCAAAACCACGAGCAAAACCATGCCCACCCACGAACAACGAAGGTTGAAAAGAAGCTTACGCATGCGGTAGAAAAACAAAGTCAAGAACCTAATCGCCAAAAGCTCAACTCTACACTGCAAAATCATGCCCTTAAATTCTGCGCCTCTATTAAACTGAGCAGATTGAAAAGCCCCCTAGACATGTCACATCACATTCACTTTTGGTCCGACTTGACCACCAACGACTTTGGCCGCCTTGATACCGCGCGGGCCATTGCCGTGTTGCCTTTGGCGGCAACCGAGCAGCATGGACCGCATTTGCCTTTGTCCGTCGATGTTGACATTGTGAATGGCGTAGTTCATTCAGCCATGACCCGTTTGAATGCGGGTGCCTCACCAACAGCCAACAAGTTGAACCCCAAAGACTTGTCCATCTTGGTTCTGCCTACGCAAAGCGTAGGACTCAGTCCTGAGCATGCGGCGTTTGCCGGCACGCTCACCTTAAAAGCCGAAACACTGATCCGGCTCTGGACAGACATTGCAGAGTCAGTCAAAGCAGCAGGCATCCACAAACTGGTGCTGTTCAATGCGCATGGCGGCCATGTAGGGGCCATGGATGTGGTGGCCCGTGATTTGCGTGCCCGCTTAGGCATGTTGGTTTACAGCGTGAACTGGCATCAGTTGCCCTTGCTAGATGAAAAGGGCCAAGATGCCAACGCCCTTTTTACAGACCATGAACACCGCTTTGGTGTGCATGCGGGTGAGGTCGAAACCTCGGTCATGCTGGCGCTTAAACCCCACGCTGTCACCATGAGCGAAGCCGAAAATTTCCGTTCAAGTTCTGAAGACCGTGCGCGCTCATTTCCCATTCTGGGCAACGGCCGAAGCGCCAAGTTGGCTTGGCAAATGCAAGACTACAACGCGGCTGGGGCGGCGGGCAATGCAGCCGCTGCCACCGCACTCAAGGGTCAGATTTTGTTAGATGCAGCCGGCCGCGCTTTGGCCGATTTGCTTTTAGAAATAGACCGATTGCCCGCCAACACCCTCAAGACTTAATGGCCCCTTGCTTTACAAGGCTGCCATAGCCTAAAGTCAAAATATGGGCAAAACCAGTTCAGTGGCTGTTGGAGAGATTTGCTTGGGGCACTCTCGCGTGGCATCCAAGCAACCACCCTCTGCATAAACGTCTTTGGGATCCCTGATGCGCATCATTTGGTGCAAGATGTTTTGCACTTTGGCGGGGTCTTGCATCGTCTCATGCACGCAAGCATCCACAATGGTTTCATCCATCCACAAGTCACCCGCTGCGTTGGTTTTCACACCATCACGCCAATGGTAAATTTCAATGCACTTGCTTTGCAATGAAAAAGGCTGATCGCGTTTCCAAAAATTGCTGAACAAGCCGCTGCCCATATAAATCACCCACGAGCCTTCATAACCTGTCACATCAGAGGAGCGCGCATCTGGATTTCGGAACCAAACACGCTCACCTGGCACATAAAAACCAGCAGGCAAGGGCGCCTCTAGCGAGCCGTACTCATGCAAAAAAACTTCATGAAAGAGGCCAGATCGAATGGCATGTTTTTCATTCACCTGTTGCAGTTGTGCCAACAAAGAAGGGTTGTGCTGGCCCGCTTCTTGGGCCAAGCCCAACAAGATCACATATTCGGTTGCGCGATAACAAGAAAAATCGTACAGCTTGCCTGTGGCCTCGGGTTGTGTAGCGCTGATCAAAGCTTCGATCAAGGGCGTGTGGGGCTGCAGAATAAATCCGGCCTCTTCTTCATACCGCCAAAATTCGCTGGGCCGCTCTGCCGCATCGGTTTTAAAGGCCAGAGCTGTTTTGCGGGCATTCAAGACAATGTTTTCTCGCACCCGCACAGCACTGCTCAGAGCTTCTAAATCATTGAATTCAAAGCGATGCGGAGAGACCAACATGGCCCAAAGGATCTCTTGCTTTAAATCTTTGGCATGCACGTGCAGCGAGAGTGTGTCGCTGGCAGGGGCATGAAGCTGCATCCAAGCAGCACTCATTCGGCACAACAAGGCGCCATCGGTTGACGAAATATCCACGCCTTCGTGAATACCATAGGACTCAAAAAAGGCGTCACAAGCAGACAGGTCGCAATGGGCGACTTGAAAGCCAGCCGCTTGAGTGAAGTGCGAAGTTGTCTGATGCGTATTTTGCATGGTTGTCATTCTGACAAGAAAACAAGTCCATCCCTATCGGGACAAACACTATCAAGCAAAAGTGACCCAATTTCGATAGGCAGCCTGGTCCAGGTGCGGTAAGTTGTTGTATGTAAGCAGCATGTGCCGGGAGGGTGAAAAGACAAATTCAGTCAGCGCCGTATTTCGAATGCGCAGGTTCAATTCAATGGACGTCTCTGCTGGTGCTTGAAGCACTTGCCCTACCGCGGTTGAGATGGGGCCGCCGCTAGAAACAATCAAAACACGACCTTGATGGTTTTCTCGCACATGCTTTAACACCGCATGGATGCCTGCCGCAAATTCAGCATAACTTGTCATGCCTTTGGGCTGAGTTTCTCCTGCCATCCATTTCTGCAGTGCCGTTCGCAGCAAGCGAAAGTGATGCTTGTACATCTCGGGGGTATCGGGCTTGGCAAGAGGCTCGGGATGAATGGTTTCAATCAATGCATGGCTGTCGTATTCATTGAGTTCAGGCCAGACTTCAGGGGCATTGTTCAGTTGCGCGCCCTGCGCAATGCCTTCCCAAGTTTGCCGGTGTCTTTTTAGGCTGCCCATGAAAACAGCGTCAAACTTCAGTGGCTCTGCGCCAGCTTGTTCGGCAGCCATCTGTTGCCAGTACTCGCCCAAGCGAATGCTCTGCTTCTGGCCCAAGGCACTGAGTTGGTCGTAATCGTCGGCACCGAAAGAAGCCTGACCGTGGCGCACTAAAAGAAGTTGTCCCATGGTGCTTAGTTTAAAGCCACATGAACCTTGTCTTTCTCTTCGGTCTTCAAGGTGTTGAAAGAATTTCCCATCGCTCTAAGGCCTTGACCAATTCAGTGTCGATTTGTGCATCGCGGGCAAACAGAGCTGCGGCTTTTGCAGGGTCTTTGGCAAACAAGCTGCTGTCGGCTAGGGCTGCTCGAACTTCGCTTTGTTCTTTTTCCAAGGCTTCTATCAATGCGGGCAAGCCATCCAATTCACGTTGTTCTTTGTAACTTAACTTTTGTGCACTTTTCACCGCGGTCTTGGGCTGTGCTGCTGGCGCTTCGATGGGCTTGGCTTGAGCGGGTGTGGCGGATTTGTTGGCCGTATTGGACTGCGTCGCAGCCTTAGCGGCGGCCGCCTTATTCTGCGCTTGAATGCTTTGGCTGCGCATCGATTGGGTGAGCCAATCTTGCACCGAGCCTTCGTACTCTCGCCAAAAACCAGGG
>CALAGS010000140.1 GCA_937891665.1 uncultured Burkholderiales bacterium
TGGCACCGGTCATTGCAGTAAAGACAAAACGATCAATCATGATTTAAGCCAGGTTCTGTTGAAGAGTGTTTAAAAAATTAACCCACCATTTGCAGCGTGTCGCGCAAAGTCTGGTCAACCGCTTTCAAGCTTTGTGAGTTGGCGCTGTAAGAGCGCTGTAAAACCATCAAGCGAACCAATTCGTTGGCCAAGTCAACGTTGGAAGATTCAAGCGCTTGGCTGCGAATCTCACCCAACACACCTGTGCCTGCGCGGCCCACTGTGACGCCGGTACCGTCTTTTTCGGTGCCGGTAATGTTGGATGCAGCAAATGCATTCTTGCCAACAGGAATCAGGCCTTCTTCATTGTCAAAGCTCACCATGGCAACTTGGCCAATGTATTGTTGTTTGCCTGTGCCATAGACACCTACAATACGTCCTTGGTTGTCAACCGTGACATTGGTTAAGCGAGCAACAGCCTCGCCATTTTGGACACTCTTTGTCATTTGGAAAGCGCCTGCATGAAGCTTAGTACCTGACAAGTCAAGATCTAAGATCAAATCTGAGCTGCCACCTGCTTGGTTGGTGAGGCGGCTGGTTAATTTGGTTGTTGTCTTGAACATAGGATCGCCAGACAAAGAATCTTTGACGATGGAATCGATGTTCTGACCTCCCATGAAGCTGAGCTTGGCAACTGTTTTATAGCCTGTTCCGTTGGCACCTTGGGTTTCAGGGCTTGCAGCGCGACTTGAAAATGTAGAAGTATCTTGATAGTCGTAAAACTTGCCGTCAATCGATGCATAGACTTCCACTTGCGAAGTTGTGGTTGTCAAAATTTCACCAGAAGTCTTTTTGTTGGTCGCACCAGTTACAGGTATTTCAGTACCTTCAGGTGTGATCAAGGTCATTGACAAGGGGCGCTTAAACGTGATCGCTGCACCAGTTGTTGAGGCTCCAATTGCGCCAGAAACCGTGATGTTCAAGTTGTTGATCTCGGTAATGGTTCTGCCAGTGTCAGTTGTGCCGAAATAGACCTTGTCACCAACAGCCAAACCCGTTGCTGATGTAACGGCAACGGTTGTAGCTGCTTCTAATGTGTTGGCTGTGGTCGTGGTTGCATTGTCTTTGTTGAAAAAAGAAATTGAAGCGCCGCTTGGAACTGTCACGTTGGCACTTGTTGTGAGCGAAGTGGCGCCAGCTGTGTAGGTTGCAACTGTTACCCCTGAATCAACACCATTGATGAACACTTTCATTCCGGCAGTCACCGTTACGGCTGCACCGGCACTGCTGGGCGCTGCTGTTAAGGAGACGGTAGTACCAGCTGACGTGGCACTTGCCAAAGTAGAGGCAACAGGCGTTGTGTTCACACGCAGCACGGTTTCCTTGTTCAATGTCACGCTGGTCGTACCCAAAGTATTTGGCGACGACGCAGTGCTAGGTGTGTACGTATAACCGGTAGAGCCCGATGTGATCGACAAAGTTGAATCGTTAATACGACGGTAGTAAACTTCTAAGGTGTGTGAATTACCAGAATTATCAAACACTGTCTGTGTGGTCTTATTGTTGTAAGTAGCCTGAGTTGGGTCAAATGAAACGTTGGCTGTTTTGGTAAACGCAGTGGATGTAGAGTCCAGCATCGCAGACAACGTGGAATAGGTGGTGGCATTGCCAGGCAAGTTGCTGTCGGGCATGCGTAACAAGCCGTTGTTCTTGATCAAGTCGTCCGTAATTTGATTGCCATTGAGTGAAGGCTGATAGCCTGTCAAGAACATGCCATTTTCATTGACGATGTAGCCATTCTTGTCCACACCAAATTGACCATTGCGCGAGTAATAAACGGCAGATGGATCGACTGTTGAAGCACTGCCAGAGCCTTGCAGCAAACGGAACATGCCTTTGCCACTGATGGCCAAGTCCAAGGGGTTTGCCGAGTTGGTAATGGCACCTTGCGTCATGGCACGGCGTACACCCAAAGACTGGCTGCCTTGTCCCGTAGCAGGTTGGTCAGAAGAGTTGCTGCCGTTCAAGAACTGAGTGGCAAATACATACTCGCCAGTTTTATAGCCAATGGTGTTGGCGTTGGCTATGTTGTTACTGACTGTGTCAATGGCCAGGGAAACGTTTTGCAGTCCAGAGAGTGCGGTTGCGATATTGCTCATGTCAATGTCCTCGGGTTAATCTGTTGATTCGAAAAAAATTAAATGGCCAACCACTTGACAATGTCAGTGGTCAAAATGTTTCGTCCATCGCTCAGGCCCACTTTCATGTCGGCGCCTTCTTGACCAATGCTGGCCACCATGGCGCCCACATAGGATTTAGGCGCAGAAGTTTTGCCTTGTGCATCTGTGGCAGTCAGTTCCAGCGTGTACATGCCAGACTTAACCTGTTTGCCTGCATCGTCGCCACCGTCCCAAATGAAATCGTTCATGCCTGCGGGTGTGGGGCCAAAATCAAACTGATTCACAATTTGACCGCTGCCATCGCGAATCACAGCCTTCAAAGATTCGGCGGGTGAATCCAACTTGGCAGACATGCCCACATCTTGTCCAGAGAAGTAAATCTGCGAGCCTTCGGCCAAGGCTGTTTTGCCAACACTTGAAGACAAGTTCATGAAGTTGGCCGATTGCATTTGAGCCACCAAGGCCGTGACCGAGGTGTTCAGTTTGTTAATGCCGTCCACTTGGTTCAAGGCTGCCAACTGTGAAGTCATGGCTGCGTTGTCCATGGGATTCATCGGATCTTGGTTCTGCAATTGAACCGTCAACATTTTCAAAAAGTTCTTCGAAAGATCAGCTGAAGAAGTGCCGTTGCTGGTCGTCGGTGCTGGCGGTGCAAAGCGATCGTAAACGGGAATGTTATTGACTGTGGTTGACATGGTTGCTTCCTTTACTTGCCAAGATCCAGCGTCTTGAGCATGAGTTGCTTGGTGGTGTTCATCATCTCGA
>CALAGS010000141.1 GCA_937891665.1 uncultured Burkholderiales bacterium
CGCACGGATGCTGGTTTATGGCCACATGGGCCCAGCCGATTTGTCTCGCAATGTGGTGGCCAATTTGCCCAGCGCACAGCTTGGCGAAGGGGCCATGACACTGTGGTTTCAACAAACGGGGCCTCTCAACACGCAATATGCAATAGAAGTGGTAATGGCCCCAGTCAATTGAGATACATTCAATCTCATTTATATTTGGATCTATGAATCGCTTTTTAATCACTTGGGTGTTCTTTTTGCCGCTTGGCGTTTTTGCACAAGACGTCGGTGTCGGAAGCCCCGCAGAGCCCGGTGTCAGTGCACAACCCAGTGTCATTCAGCGTGTCGAAATTGTGGCCAGACAAGGCTCTACTGAGTTGCGCCGTGCTGCCAGTTTTGCAAAACAAATTTATGGCCGTGAAGAACTAGACCGTTACGGCGACACCAACGCACTGGATGTCATGCGTCGCCTGCCCGGCGTGAACGTTGACAGCGGCGGCCCGCGCATGCGCGGTCTTGGTTCGGGCTATACACAAATTCTGATCAATGGCGACCCAGCTCCGCCAGGCTTTAACTTAGACCAATTGAGTCCGTCTCAAATTGAGCGCATTGAAGTGATTAAGGCATCGACCGCCGAACAAAGTTCACAAGCTGTTGCTGGTTCTATCAATGTCATTCTGAAAGAGGCTTCACGCCGCTCGCTTAGCAGCTTGCGCTTAGGGCTTGCCAGCGGCAAAGACCGGCCCTTGGGTAACGTCAATTATTCAATCAGTGAATCGGTTGGCCCCTTCAACATGTCCTTGCCCATTTCTCTGTTTGAATGGAATCGCGCAATTCGCAATACTGTTGATCGCAAGATGGCCGGTAGTGATGGGCAAACTGCAGTCTCGGAGCAACTTGGAAAAATCAACTCGTGGGGCTGGGGTTATAACCTCGCTCCCCGTTTTAATTACAAAGTAAGCGACGAGCAAACCATTGCATTGGCGACTTTTTTCCAAAAAGGCTACTGGAACTATCGCACTGACTACGTCAATCGCGCCGTGTTGGGCAATCCCATCTTTGACGACAATGCCATTCAAAATGGTTATTGGGAAAATCGCCGCGGCAACCTCACTTGGATTAACCGGTTCAGCGAAGACCAGCGCATTGAAATCAAGGCAGGCGTTCAACAGTCGCGCTCTGCTTTCGATCTGCGCAATCAGCGCGCAGGCGCAACACAGCTGCAAACTGCGGGCAGTAACCAAGACGATGCCATCACCCAAGCTGGCAAATACAGCCAACTGCTGGGCAGTGCGCACACTTTAACTGCAGGTTGGGATTTAGAAAATCGTGAGCGTCTAGAACGGCGCACCACCACCAATGGTGCCGGCATTGCTTTGTTACCTAGCTTTGAAGGCCAAGCCTTTGAAGCCCAAATGCGCAGACAGGCCTACTACATTCAAGACGAGTGGGAAATTTCACCGCAGTGGCAACTCAATTTGGGGCTGCGCAATGAACGCATTTCTTCTGAAAGCAAAAATGCAGCCTTGCCTGTTAGCAATGTGAGCAGTGTGCTATCACCGCTTGCGCACGTCACTTACAAATTTGACCCCAAGAGCCGTGACATGGTGCGTGCAAGCTTAACGCGCAGTTACAAAGCGGCTGGCCTTAACGCCTTGTTGGCCCGCCCCATTGTCAATGGCGCCTACACCAACACCAGCCAGACCAACACCTATTTGGCACCCGACCGCATTGGCAACCCCACGCTCAGCCCCGAGTTGGCCACTGGCTTAGACATTGCCTACGAAAATTATTTAAGCAACGATGGCATTTTCAGTGTTGGCTTTTTTCACCGCAACCTGACCAACGTGGTTAGAAACTTAACTGAATTGCGCAATGTGCCATGGG
>CALAGS010000142.1 GCA_937891665.1 uncultured Burkholderiales bacterium
CCCCCATTAGCCTCTGCCCCCACTGATTGACCAAATTAATGTTGATCTGACCCCATTTATTTTGACCCAATTAGATGTTTAGCGAAATTGAGGGTAACTCCCCGTAGAAGAGGCTAAGTGGGTAACTTTAAAATCTATTGCAGTGCAGCATACTGTCGTTCAATGCTGATTGCCGAAACAGATTGTTGTTCATTTAGAGAAGTGTGTAAATCATGGTCAGAAAATCCGCCGCCAAATCGACTGCTGCTGCCAGCGAAGCACATACCGACTCGGCCACTGAATCTTCGGCCAAGCAGCCTCAAAGGGTGATTAAAAAGTACCCCAATCGCAGGCTCTATGACACCGCCACCTCAAGTTATGTCACTTTGACCGAAATCAAGCAATTGGTCATGCAGGGACATGCTTTTGTGGTCAGGGACGCCAAAACCGGCGAAGACCTGACCCGTAATCTGCTGCTTCAAATCATTTTGGAGGAGGAATCTGCCGGTGCGCCCATGTTCACCGAAGCCGTTTTGGCCAACATCATTCGCTTTTATGGGCATGCCATGCAGGGCCACATGGGGGCTTATTTAGAGAGCAATTTGCAATCCCTCATGCTGATGCAGTCCAAAATGGGGCACCAGTCCAACAACATCGTGAGTCAAATGCAAGAGCAAATGCAAAAGCAAACGGCTCAATTCTTGAATGCTTTTGGCCTCAAACCTTGAATTTTGCGCCAACAATGGGCAAATGGACTGTTTGGCGCTTCGTCCCCAAATTACTGGGACAATAGGGCAATGAACGAAATTGCTACCGCAGTGACTGAAAGCAGTCCTATTTCTGCCCCCAAAGTGGGTTTTGTCAGTCTGGGATGTCCCAAAGCCCTTACTGACTCCGAACTCATCCTCACGCAACTCAGCGCCGAGGGTTATCAAACTTCCAAGACTTTTGAAGGTGCTGATCTGGTGATCGTCAACACCTGTGGCTTCATTGACGATGCTGTGAAGGAAAGCTTAGACACCATCGCTGAAGCCTTGAACGTGAACGGCAAAGTGATTGTCACGGGCTGTTTGGGCGCCAAAGAGGCTGAAGGTGGTGGCAACTTGGTCCGTGAAATTCACCCCAGTGTGCTAGCCGTCACCGGACCCCACGCCACCCAAGAAGTCATGGACGCAGTGCACGCGCATCTGCCCAAACCACACGATCCCCTCATCGACTTGATGCCCAATTCATTTGGCGTGGCAGGACTCAAACTCACACCTCGGCATTATGCGTATTTGAAAATCAGCGAAGGTTGTAACCACCGCTGCACTTTTTGCATCATTCCCTCGATGCGCGGTGATTTGGTTTCAAGACCCATTGGCGATGTGCTCAAAGAAGCCGAGGCTTTGTTTGAAGGCGGCGTGAAAGAGTTGCTGGTGATCAGCCAAGACACTTCCGCTTATGGCGTCGATGTGAAATACCGCATGGGCTTCTGGGAAGGTCGTCCTGTCAAAACGCGCATGCTGGAACTGGTGCAAACATTGGGTGAGATTGCGCAGAAGTATGGCGCATGGGTTCGATTGCATTACGTTTATCCATACCCTGCGGTAGATGAAGTCCTGCCGCTGATGGCCACCGGTTCCATCTTGCCTTATTTGGATGTGCCATTGCAGCACAGCCACCCCGATGTGCTAAAGCGCATGAAGCGTCCTGCCAGTGGCGAAAAGAATTTAGAGCGCATTCAAAAGTGGCGCGAAGTATGTCCGCAGTTGGTCATTCGCAGCACGTTCATTGCGGGCTTTCCTGGTGAGACCGAAGCAGAGTTTGAGCACCTGCTTAACTTTGTTCGGGAAGCGCAAATTGACAGAGCGGGCTGTTTTGCATACAGCCCGATAAAGGGTGCATTGGCCAATGAATTGCCAGGCATGTTGCCGCAAGCTGTCAGAGAAGAGCGTCGCTCACGCTTCATGCAAGTGGCAGAGGAAGTCTCTGTCCAGCGTTTGCAGCAACGCATCGGCGCTACCATGCAAGTGTTGGTCGATTCCGCCACAGCCATGGGAAAAAAAGGTGGCATTGGCCGTACTTATGCCGATGCGCCTGAAATTGATGGCGTGGTGAAGTTGCTGCCGCCCGAAAAGATTAGCAAGACCTACAAGGTCGGTGAGTTCACACGTGCACGAATTGTGGGTGTGGATGGTCACGATCTTGTCGCTTTGCCTGTCTAAAATGCATTTTGAAATGCACTCAAATTTGAAAAACAGACTCGAAAAAAAAGCTGCCTTATTTGCAGCTTTGATTAAACTTGGTGCCCAGGAAGGGACTCGAACCCCCACGAAGTTACTCGCTAGTACCTGAAACTAGTGCGTCTACCAATTCCGCCACCTGGGCTCTCAGGACAAGAACAAAGGATTGTATATCAAAAAAATTAGCCAACCCTCTGGAGTCCTCGATGAAATCGAGGGCAGTGTGCAAGGCCATCGCGATGGTCACGGCTTCTTAATCCGTGATGATGGGGATGGTGATATTTTTCTGCCACCCAACGAAATGCGTGCAGTGTTGCACAAAGATCGTGTCAAGGTTCGCATCGTTCGACAAGATCGAAAAGGCAGACCCGAAGGTCGTGTGGTTGAAATCATGGAGCGGCCTGCACACCCCATCATTGGCCGCTTGCTCAACGAAGGCGGTATCTGGATTGTGGCGCCTGAAGACAAGCGTTATGGCCAAGACATTCTCATTCCCAAAGTAGGTATTGGCACAGGTAAGCCAGGTCAAGTGGTGGTGGTTGAACTGACTGAACCTCCTGCATTGTTTGGCCAACCCGTAGGCCGTGTGAAAGAAGTACTGGGCGAAATTGACGACCCCGGTATGGAGATTGACATTGCCGTTCGCAAGTACAGTGTGCCGCACGAATTCTCTGCAGCGTGTTTGGAATTGGCGCGTGAGTTGCCTGACAAAGTTCGTCCGCAAGACTCCAAAGACCGCATTGATCTCACCGATATTCCCTTGGTCACCATTGACGGGGAAGATGCGCGCGACTTTGACGATGCCGTGTATTGCGAGCCTGCCAAAATTGGCAAGACCAAAGGCTGGCGTCTGCTTGTTGCCATTGCCGATGTGAGCAACTATGTGGCCACAGGCAGCGCCATTGACATTGATGCCTACGACCGGGCCACCAGCGTGTATTTCCCGCGCCGCGTTATTCCCATGCTGCCGGAAAAACTCTCCAATGGTTTGTGTTCACTCAATCCTGAAGTAGAACGTTTGTGCATGGTTTGTGACATGCTGATCACAGCCAAAGGCGATATTCACGCCTACCAGTTTTATCCCGCCGTGATGTACAGCCACGCGCGCTTTACCTATACCGAAGTGGCCGCCATCCTAGCCAACACACGCGGCCCCGAGGCCATCAAGCGCAAAGCACGCGTGAACGACTTGCTCAATTTGCACGATGTGTACCGTGCCTTGTTGACATCGCGTGCAGTTCGTGGCGCTGTCGATTTTGAGACCACTGAAACGCAAATCATTTGCGATGACAACGGCCGGATTGACAAAATTGTGCCGCGTGTTCGCACTGAAGCGCACCGCCTCATTGAAGAAGCCATGTTGGCAGCCAATGTGTGCAGTGCCGACTTTATTCAGAACAGCAAGCATCCTGGTTTGTTCCGAGTGCACGAAGGCCCCACGCCCGAGAAGAAAGATTTGCTGCGCAATTACTTGAAGGCCTTGGGCTTGCCCTATACCGTGAGTGATGAGCCCAAGCCCAGCGAGTTTCAACACATTGCGCAGGCCACCAAGGAAAGACCCGACGCGCAGCAAATTCACACCATGCTGCTGCGATCTATGCAGCAAGCCATTTACACGCCCATCAACAGTGGTCACTTTGGCTTGGCCTACGAAGCCTACACACACTTCACCAGCCCGATTCGCCGCTATCCTGACTTGCTGGTGCACCGCGTGATTAAAGCCATTTTGGCGAACAAAAAATACCAGTTGCCTGCTTTGCCATTGCCCGGTGAAGCGCATGCCAAGTTGGCCAAGCGTTTGCAGAAAAACAAAGCAGGCGCTCAAATGGACGATGCACCACGCATCAAAATGTCGCCCGCCGAACAGCAAGCGTGGGAAGCAGCAGGTTTGCATTGCAGTGCCAACGAGCGCCGTGCTGATGAAGCCAGCCGTGATGTTGAGGCTTGGCTCAAGTGCAAATACATGCGCGAGCATTTAGGCGAGGAATATTCTGGCCTGGTCACATCGGCCACGAGCTTCGGAATTTTCGTCACCTTGGACGCTTTGTATGTGGAGGGCTTGGTGCACATCACTGAACTTGGCGG
>CALAGS010000143.1 GCA_937891665.1 uncultured Burkholderiales bacterium
GCACCGTGTTTGACCAATACCGCGATAAGGGACACCCGGCTGTTTAAGGGTTAACAGTGCAGAGTTAATTTACAGCGTTATGCGTTCTAAGATCAAGCAGATAGTCACTGATTAAATAAAGGAAGCTTGCAACTAACGTAATTATTATGAATATTTGAAGTGTTTCTTTTTTGTCCTGCGTTAAAGATGCAATGTTGCCTCTAAAGAAGACAAACACCATGATGAGTGCAATCAAGACATAAAAAGGTTCAAGATTCATCGCAAGTCCTCATAGTTACCCTTGTAAGGGATTGTCCGTCTTCAAATGGTTGGAGACAGATGGGCTAATTTCTTAAAGGAGAGATTGGCTCATTGGTTTTAAGTTTAAACGGCTTCAGTGATGCGTCGTTCTACAAGCGGCGCTTTAAGTACGGCGGCATGGACTTCAACGAGGCCAAGCGTTTACGCGAGCTTGAACTGAAGAACGGCAAGCTCAAGCGTCTGCTGGCTGAGGCGCATCTGGACATCCGCGCCCTAGACATGGGGCAAAAAGCTCACTTGAGTGATGAGTCCCCTTGTTGAAGAAGCAGATCTGCCTCTGTGGCCCGAAAAAACTGTCACACGAGTGATAAGGTTGGCAAAGCTTGAGGGTATGTCCGGATTCGATGAGAGCGGCGCGGCGCTTACATTTGATAAAAGGTCGACTAGACCTTAGCAAAAAGCAAAGCTTGAGCGTTAGGCCAACATTCACGGAGACTCACCATGCAAAGACGAAACCTGATTGCCGGTGGCCTTGCCGCCGCTGCGCTGCCCCCATTTGTCCTGGCTCAAGGGATTGAAAAACCCAAGGTGACCATTGCTGTGGGAGGCAAAAACCTGTTTTATTACCTGCCTTTGACGGTGGCTGAGCAACTTGGCTATTTCAAGCAAGAAGGTTTGGACCTGACCATTGTGGATTTTTCTGGTGGTTCTCGTGCGCTGCAGGCTGTGGTGGGGGGGAGCGCTGACGTTGTGTCTGGCGCTTTTGAGCACACTGTAAACATGCAATTCAAGGGCCAGCCCATGCGGGCATTTGTGCTTCAAGGCCTGGCACCACAGATTGTTTTGGGAGTCAATCCCAAGACCATGCCCAACTTCAAGTCTGTCGCGGATCTCAAGGGTAAAAAAATTGGTGTCACAGCTCCTGGCAGTTCCACCAACGTGTTGGCCAATTACGTCTTGGCCAAGGCAGGTCTCAAACCCAGCGATGTCAGCTTTGTGGGGGTGGGGGCGAGCAACGGTGCAGTGGCGGCCATGCGATCGGGACAGATCGACGCCATCAGTAACCTTGATCCGGTGATCAGCTTGTTGCAGCGCTCCGGTGACTTGAAGATCATCACTGACACCCGCATCGTCGCCAAGGCCGAGGAGGTTTTTGGCGGTCCCATGCCAGCAGGGTGCCTCTACTGCCCACAGCCATTCTTGGATAAAAACCCTAACACCGCTCAAGCCATCACCAACGCCATGGTCAGGGCCAACAAATGGATTCAACAAGCGGGCCCGGGTGACATCATCCGCTTGGTGCCCGAGGCGTACCTCTTGGGGGACCGTGCGGTCTATATCGATGGTTTTCTGGCTGCCCAAAAGGCCTTGTCGCCGGATGGCAGCTTCCCGGCCAAAGGAGCCGATACGGCCTTCAGGGCACTGGCCAGCGTGGATGCCAAATTGGGTGCGGCAAAACTGGATCTGAACGCGGTTTACACCAACAACTTTGTTCAGAAAGCCAATGCCAAATATCCCAAAGGTTGATCTGCCCCCCGTCCAGGCGCAACCTAGATCCCTGAAGTTGGGTCGGTCTTTGCCGACAGTGCAGCAAGTTACGGCGGTACCTGCGATTGAGCTCGCAGGTCTGGCCTGCACCTTCGTGAATGCGCAAGACAGCAGTCAGCGTTACACCGCTGTGGAGGATGTATCACTGACCGTGGCAGAAGGTGAGTTTGTCAGCGTCGTCGGCCCCACTGGCTGCGGCAAGAGCACCTTGCTCAATGTGGCCGCAGGGCTTTTGCAACCGAGCAAAGGCGAGGTGCGCATTTTTGGACAACCGCTGGAGGGCGTTAACGCCCGTGCTGGCTACATGTTCCAAAGTGAAAGCCTGATGCCTTGGCGCACAGCCTTGCAAAACGTGATGGCTGGCCTCGAGTTCCGTGGTACCCCACCAGTTGAGGCCAAAGAGCAAGCCGAAGACTGGTTGCGCCGGGTCGGATTGGGTGGATTTGGGGACCGTTATCCACATCAAATGAGTGGAGGCATGCGCAAGCGCACCAGCTTGGCCCAAACACTGGTCATGGACCCGGACATCATCTTGATGGATGAGCCTTTTTCGGCACTGGACATTCAGACCCGTCAGTTGATGGAAAACGAAGTATTAGATTTATGGCACAACAAACGCAAGGCCGTGCTGTTCATCACCCACGACCTTGATGAGGCCATTGCCATGAGTGATCGCGTAGTAGTGCTCAGTGCAGGACCAGCGGCTCGTCCAATGGGGGAATTCAATATCGACCTGGATCGCCCACGCGATGTGGCCGAGGTCAAGATGACCCCCCGCTTCATGGCGCTGCACAAAGGCATCTGGGATGTGTTGCGTGCCGAAGTTCTCAAAGGCTATCAACAGCAATTGCAAAAGGCGGCTTGAGCCAACAGGGCTTAGCCCGAATCATGCTCATTCACATCGTTGGCAAAGCACATTCACCGACACAAAACCCTTTTATGTGGAAGTTCATCAAACCCCGCGCCGCAACCTTGCGCTTTTGGCAGCTCGGCATATTGGTGCTGTTGTTTGTGTTTTGGCACATCATGACCAAACCGGGTCTGATTCCGCCCTTCATGTTCGATAACGATCGTCAGGCCGCATTCTTTTTTGGTGAGCCGTTGCGCATGTTTGAGCGCATTTGGGTGTGGTTTGTGGTGGATCGCGACATCTATCAACATTTGGCAATCACACTGACGGAGACGATCTTGGCCTTTGCCATTGGCGCCAGCAGTGGCTTGGCTTGCGGGTTGTGGCTGGCGCTGTCGCCCATGGCATCGGCCTTGTTGGAGCCCTACATCAAGGCTTTGAACTCCATGCCTCGCATCATCCTCGCGCCAATTTTTGCCATTTGGTTTGGCTTGGGTATTGGCTCCAAAGTTGCGCTGGGCGTCACCTTGGTGTTTTTCATAGTGTTTTTCAACGTCTATCAAGGCGTCAAAGAAGTGAGTCCGGTGGTTTTGGCTAACGCGCGCATGCTGGGTGCCAACCAGAATCAGTTGCTTCGCCATGTGTATTTGCCAAGTGCCACCAGTTGGGTTTTCAGCTCGCTGCACACATCGGTAGGCTTGGCTTTTGTTGGCGCTGTGGTGGGCGAATATCTGGGCTCCAGTCAAGGAGTTGGTTACCTGATTTTGCAAGCTGAAGGCATGTTTGACATCAACACTGTGATGGCGGGCATCTTGGTGCTGACCAGCTTTGCGCTGCTTTTGGACCACTTGGTCGGCAAAATTGAGCGGCGCTTGATGAAATGGCAACCTAATGCTGGGGAAACCGAAAAACTTTGAATGCTCTTCAAGTGGA
>CALAGS010000144.1 GCA_937891665.1 uncultured Burkholderiales bacterium
GCTCTTGGTTGCCCAGCCGCGACCAAGCTTATTTGGGTGTGTTGGTCGATGACCTTATTACCAAGGGCGTGACAGAGCCGTATCGCATGTTTACCAGCAGGGCCGAGTTCCGGCTGCAGCTGCGGGAAGATAACGCAGACATGCGCTTGACAGATCTTGGCCGTCAAATGGGCTTGGTAGACGATGAGCGCTGGACTTCCTTTTGCACAAAGCGGGAAGCTGTTTCACGTGAAACAGAGCGTCTGAAGTCTACGTGGGTCAATCCAAAAAACCTTCCCGAGGCGGAGTCTGCGCGTGTGTTGGGCAAGTCTATTGAGCATGAGCACAACTTGTTTGACTTGCTCCGTCGACCCGGCGTGAGTTATGAAGGCTTGATGTCCTTGGATGCAGGACGGTTTGTTGCAACAGCTGTTTCACGTGAAACATTGGGCGATCTCACAACATCCGTGATTGAACAGGTTGAGATTGCTGCCAAGTATTCTGGGTACATTGACCGCCAGAGGGTTGAGGTAGAGCGGGCCGCACATTTTGAAAATCTGAAGTTGCCCGCAAAACTTGACTACCTTCTGGTCTCCTCTTTGTCGATCGAGGCCCGACAAACCTTGTCCAAGCATCGTCCAGAAACCCTGGGCATGGCGTCCCGAATTTCTGGAATTACCCCTGCAACCATTTCCTTGTTGCTGATTTATCTCAAAAGGGGTGGTTTTAAGGAGTTCGTTTCGGTCAAGCCCGAAGTGGCGGAGTCGGTTGCGGAAGGCTTGGAGAGTTTGGCGCCATGACCGCCGCGGCCGAAGTGCCTGAAGTGGCGCTTCTTCAAGCGCTTTCCTTGGGCGTAAAGGCCTTAGGGTTGAATGTGACAGAGGCTCAGCAGCGACAGTTGTTGAGCTACATGGCGCTCATTCAAAAGTGGAACAAAGTCTATAACCTCACTGCCTTGAAAAGGCCTCAGGAAATTTTGACTCACCATTTGTTAGACAGCTTGTCCTCAATTTCTCCCTTATTTCGCTATCTTGCTCAGGGCGCAAAGGGCGTCGACCAAGAAATCGAGTTGTTGGATGTGGGCTCAGGCGGTGGTTTGCCAGGTGTGGTGATTGCCATTTGCTGTCCCAGCATCCGTGTCACATGTGTCGATACGGTTTCTAAAAAGGCGGCATTTGTGCAACAGGTCGCAGCCAGTTTAAAGTTGTCAAACTTGCGAGGGCTTCATGCGCGGGTAGAAAGCTTGAAGGGGCCGTTTGACGTCATCTGCTCCCGAGCATTTGCCTCTTTGCCAGACTTTGTAAACTGGTCGGTTGGCGCCTTGTCCGAGCAGGGCGTTTGGATGGCCATGAAGGGCAAGTTGCCGGAAGCAGAGATGGCGGCGTTGCCTTCTTTTGCAGAAGTGTTCCACGTGGAACAACTCCAGGTTCCTGGTTTGGCGGCCGATCGTTGCATGGTCTGGATGAAAAAATCAGTAACTTTGTCTACTGAAGCAAGCGCGACCTGAGTTTCGCCCCTTACACTTGGGCTCATTGAGAAAGCCTTTGATGTTTGGAATTTCTGATTACGGCGCTTTTGTTGCAGCCTTCGTGTTGCTGTTGTTCTTGCCTGGCCCTGGCAATCTGGCCTTGATTACCTCTACCACCCAAGGCGGCATGAGGGGTGGCACGGCCTCAGTTGCGGGTTTGATTTTGGGCGACCAAATTTTGTTGTGGATGACCGTTGCGGGTGTGGCGGCACTTCTGCAAACCTATCCGCATTTGTTTTTGGCCTTGAAATGGGTGGGCGCTGCTTACCTTGCTTGGTTGGGTTTTAGAATGGTCTTTGCAAAGCCGGGTGAGGGGCCATCGATCAAGATCACACCGGGTCAGTATTTCAAAGAAACCATGTTCATCACCTTGCTCAATCCTAAGGCGATCATGTTTTACTTTGCTTTTTTCCCGCAGTTCATTGACCCTGAGCAACACCAAGGAATGATAACTTTTGTATTCATGGCGGTGAACATTGCCGTTTTGGGCTTCCTGTACTGTTTTGGCGTTGTCCTCATCACCCACAGGATGGCAACACGCCTTAGAGCGAACCCCAAAGTGTCTGGGTTCTTGCAAAAAATTGCTGGCTTGTTCTTAATCGGTTTTGGTCTGAAATTGGCCTTGGGCAAATAATCGCTTCGTCGGAAAAAAAGAGTTACAAATGGCAAAGATTTTCTGTGTTGCAAATCAAAAAGGTGGTGTTGGCAAGACCACGTCAGCGGTTAACTTGGCTGCGGGCTTGGCCAAAGTGGGGCAGCGTGTTTTGTTGGTTGACCTCGATCCACAGGGCAACGCAACCATGGGTTCGGGGGTTGACAAGCGGCAGTTAGAGCTCAGTGTGTACGATGTTTTATTAGAGTCGGCCAGCATTCAAGAGGCCGCCATTTTTTCAGAAAAATGTG
>CALAGS010000145.1 GCA_937891665.1 uncultured Burkholderiales bacterium
AGGTCTATGACCTTGTAGCCTTTGAATGAATTAAGAAAGAGTTCTTCGTCGTAAAGGTTCTCTAGAATGCCAGGCCCACCTGTGTTGTATTGCATTTGCGCTTTGCCATAACCCTGAATGATCAAGGTGCCACCAGGTTTCAGTGCATGATTTAATTTTTCAAAGAGTTCAGTTCGAGACTCTGTATCGGCAAACTGAAAGAAGATACCTGCAATGGTGTCGTAGTGATTGGCTTTCCAATCAAAGCTTTGCCAGTCACTGCATTGAAAATTAACAGAGACCTGATGTTTGACTGCCAATTTCTTGGCTTTCTCAATGGCAACAGGTGAAAAGTCGAAGGCATCTACAACAAAACCTTGAGATGCTAGCCACACACTGTTGCGGCCTTCGCCGTCTGCGATGGACAAAGCTTTGCCTTTGTGGAGCAGCGGTGTTTTTTCAGCCAAATATTGATTGGGTTTTTCGCCAAAAAGGTAATTGTCTGAAGAAAAGCGCTCATTCCAACGCGCCAATGGGTTTGTAAATTTCGTCATGCCAAGTTGCTCCAAATAACAATATTATGAAAATTCCTTGATCCATTTCGCCAAATCTGATGCAGATCGTGCACCAGATATTCGAGAAACTTCCTTACCACCTTTAAAAATAGCCAGTGTGGGAATACTTCGAATATTGTGCTTTGCGCCCAAGTCTTGGTGGGCTTCTGTATCTACTTTCACAAAGCGAGCATATGGCTCCAACAAGGCGCATGCTTTCTCATATTCTGGTGCCATCATGCGGCAAGGGCCGCACCACGGTGCCCAGAAGTCAACCACAACGGGTACTTCACTTTTGGCAATTTGAGCGGCTAAGCCAATTGCATTCAAGTTGGGAGGGTGCTTGTCAAACAAAGGTTTGTGGCAACTCCCACAAGATAATTCAGCTTCGAGCTGGTCAGTTGATACCCGATTGGTGCTGTTGCAGTGTGGACATACCAAGTGTATTTTCATATTTCTGTCCCTGTTGATCGTTCAAAGACTCATTTGGAGGTAGGGGGTTTTTTTTCAAGCCCATCTTCGCCCATTTAAGTGTGTTTGCCTTGATTTAAGTTAAGTCTGTCTTGTTTCTAATTATTACGATGAAACAAGCGCATGCAGTTAAGTGCGAATGGATTATTTTTTTATGAAGGAATCAAATCATGTCTGAGAAAACAATTACCGTTGAACTTCGTCAACGTTCAAACTACCAGTTTGACATTGAGTTCAATGAAGGTATACCGCAACTCATGTCAGACGAGCCTGCACCCTTGGGAGAAGGAAAAGGACCATCGCCAGTTCAGATGCTAGCAGCATCTGTTGGCAACTGCTTGAGCGATTCTTTATTCTTTGCACTTGCTAAATTTAAGCAGAAGCCAGAACCTATCCACACCACCGTGAATGCGATGGTCGGCAGAAACGCAGAAGGTAGGATGCGCGTTCTTCACATTGAAGCCAAGATCCATTTGGGTGTAGAAGCTAGCAAACTTGAACACCTAGATCGCGCCCTAGAACAGTTTCAGGAATTTTGTACTGTGACGCAAAGTGTAGGGCAGGGCATTCCAATTCATATTCGTGTCATGGATGCCACTGGATTGATCTTAATAGACTAGTCGTCTCAGCATCTAAGTAGTCACCCTTGGTTTAAGCCAAGGGTGACTCAATGATCAGTTACCACGCTCGATGGGTGTGCTGACAATTGCCAAATAGGCTTCTGGGCTAAGGTATTGCGGTACATAGGTTATGCCAACCAGGCTGAGTGATTTGACAAAAGATCGCTCGCGAGAGATAGGCATCTTGCGCGCAATGGGCGTTACACGCAGACAAATTTTAAGTGTTTTTCTATTGCAAGGTGGCTTATTAGGTCTTGCTGGCTGCATTTGCGCCGGCATTGCGTACGGCAAGCTTGGATCCTGTGGTGGCAATTAGAGGTTGAACATGGAAGTTTCTGTATTAGAGCTCCGAGACATCCGCAAATCATTCAATGTTGGTGAAGCCAATGAGATTGAGATATTGCATGGTATTAATCTAACTTTGCTGCAGGGAGAATTTTGTGCAGTCGTTGGTCCATCAGGATCTGGCAAAAGTACACTTCTGAATACAGTGGGTTTATTAGACAGGCCGAGCAGCGGTAGCTTGAAAATTTGTGGTCAAGAAACTTCGCTCCTATCGGACCAAGGCTTAACCCATTTACGTGGACACAAGATTGGATTTGTCTTTCAACACCACTATTTACTGAGCGCATTTTCAGCCATTGAAAATGTGATGATGCCGATGTTTGCAGATGCTGGTTTTGCAAATGCTGCGATGCGAGAGCGGGCCTCATTGTTGCTAGAAAGTGTAGGTCTCACGCCTTGGTTGCATGTACCAGCGGCCCATTTGTCTGGTGGTCAGCAGCAGAGAGTGGCTGTGGCGCGGGCATTGGCCATGAAGCCCTCATTGATATTGGCTGACGAACCTACTGGAAATTTAGACACCAAAAGCGCCGATGGTGTGTTCGAGCTTTTGCAATCGGTGTGCAAAGAGCAAGGGACTGCTGTTTTATTTGTGACGCACAATCCATTGTTATCTGAGAGATGTGAGAAAACGATTGAGGTAGTGGATGGGCAAATACGGTAATTCAGCCAATCCGTAAGCGCAAATATATATATCAACGACGTCAGTTCAAGCTTAAAAGCTTTAGGCACGCCTTGCTGAAAGCGGGTAAGAGGGATCGTTGTAACCTGGGGTAGAAGGGTGCCCAGGCGAGACAAGTTGGTTTACAAATTCTTCGTCTTCTTGCGTGATGGTCAGATCTAAAGCGCCCCAATAGTCTTGCCACTGAGCCAATGTGCGGGGCCCGCCAATGACCGCTGTGACAGCCCGGTGAGCCAAGACCCAAGCTAAAGCAAAGTGAGAGAGTTGAATGCCTTTTTCTTCACAACGCACGCTAAGCTTTTGAGCGATTTCCAAAGACTCTTTGCGGTACTCAGTTTCAAGGATGCGTTTGTCGCCACGCGCTAAACGACTGTCGGGACTTGGCGCCGCTCCTGGTGCATATTTGCCAGTGAGGATGCCTCTGGCGATTGGGCTGTAGGGTGCAACGCCTATGCCGTAATGGGCACAAGCTTCCAAGACTTCAACCTCTGGCATACGGTTCAGCAAATTGTAATAAGGCTGGCACACCACAGGCGCCGGCATGTTCATTTGCTGGCACAAGCGCATGACTTCTGCAATGCGCCAACCTCTGAAGTTAGACAAACCCCAGTAACGAATTTTGCCATCTCGAAGCAAGGATTCAATGGCGCGCAATGGTTCTTCAAGGTGCATGCCGTTGAAGTCGCGGTGCAAGTAGTAGATGTCTAAGTGATCAGTTTGCAAGCGGCTTAAACTGTCCTCGCAAGCACGCAACATCCAAGCGCGAGAGAAATGACGCTCATTGACATTGTCTGACATGCTATTGCCGACTTTGCTAGCCAAGATCCAGTGGTTGCGGTTAGCTTTGATCAATTCGCCCGTCATCACTTCTGATTTTCCGAAGGTGTAAACATCGGCCGTATCGATGAAATTGCAGCCATTCTCTTTGGCATGGTCAACGATGCTGCGCGCCTCGGCCATATTTGTTTGGTCTGCAAACATCATGGTACCCAGGCAGATGCGTGAGACTTTTAAGGGACTAAGACCTAAGTTTTTGTAAATCATCTGGAGTACCTTTTAATGAGAAGTTTTCAATAGCCTCTTGGGGCTGAGCATATTCTGGGTGAGGCCATGCGCAGTTGCGTGTGAGGACAATTCTTGATGACTGACCAAAGCAGCGCAGCACTCTCCCATGGCGGCTGATGTTTGAATGCCATACCCACCTTGCGCTGCAACCCAGAAAAAATTTTCTACTTGTGAGTCAAAGCCTGCCACCAAATCGCCATCGGATACGAATGAACGCAAGCCGGCCCACGTGCGAATAGGCCTGCGAATTTCAAGGGTTGTCATTGTTTGAATGCGGTCAATTGCCATGGCAATGTCTAATTCCTCTGGTTGCACATCGTGTGGTGCCACAGGGTCTGCGTTGGCGGGAGAACCTAGCAGTTTGCCTGCATCGGGTTTGATGTACCAACTCTCGTCAATACCAACGACCATAGGCCATGCGCCACAATTTAAGCCTGATGGCGGCTCGAAAATCATAGCAGATCTGCGTTTGGGGATAAGTCCAATAGGGCTAACGCCAGCCATTGCCGCGACTACATCAACCCAAGCGCCCGCAGCATTGATGAGTACACGAGCTTCGTATTGCCGACCACCTGCCTGAACTTGCCAGACTTGACCGCTGCGCTTGATTTGAGTGACTTGGGCATTACAAATCAGTTGAGCGCCATTTTTTTTTGCGCCACGCAAATAGCCTTGATGAATGCTGAAGACATCCATGTCAGACGCTTCGGGTTCGTAGATGCCACCGAAAATTTTCTCTGACCTCAGAACGGGCAAATATTCGCAAGCCTCTTGCGTATTGAGCAAGCGTCCTTTTTGTGTCACTTGACGCATAACGTCCCAATGGGCGCTAAGCATTTCATCTTGCCCATGCTCAGCCACCATCATGGCGCCTCTCGGGGTTAAAAGTGGATGATCTGAAAACGCATCTGGAGGCGCCTGCAAAAAAGCCCGACTTGCCATGGTCAAGGCCCGAACTTGCGGTGTGCCGTAACTCTCCATGAACAATGCGGCCGAACGCCCCGTTGAGTGGTAGCCCGGTTGAGACTCTTGCTCAAGCAATAAAACCTGGGCGTTACGCGAAAGCCAATAGGCCGTGGAGGCCGCAGCAATGCCGCCACCAATGATGAGAAACTCAGTCGTTTGATTCATTATTGATCGCTTGAATCAAGGATAGGGCCCTCAAGGCGCAGCCTGCATTAACTGAACCTTCTGAGCATGATTGACATGTCGTCATTGATTGAACCCCTAATGATTGACAGTTGGATGAACTTGAAAAATAGTGACC
>CALAGS010000146.1 GCA_937891665.1 uncultured Burkholderiales bacterium
CTCTGATCGAAGAGTGTCTACAGGTTTGGGGGAATGCCACTCGTTTATCAAGGTGCGCAAACTTGCGTTAACTTGACGCAAAAACCTCCCCCCGTACCTCACCCGTCATACTCACAGGCAGCTCTGTCGAGGCCTGCGCGCGGATAGCACGTTGCTTCTCTGCGGCGTTCGTCGCAGTTGCCTCATCTGGATAAATCGTTACCACGTTGAACGTAGTGTCGGAAGTGTAGATAAAGTACACCGCTTTCGCGCCCAGCGCCATAACGCCTGGTGCAAATTTTTCTTTGGCCGCCTGCTCTTGTGCTTGCCCTTCTGCTGACCGACGGCTGTTTTTAGAAACCCACTCGGATATAACTGCATAACTCATAAAAATACTCCTGTTAAAAAAAAGGGATGGGCTCTAGCCTCAACGTGGACTAGTACTTACCCAGGTTACTGAAAGTTTGCAGATGTAGACGCCATGACGAACGAGCGGAGCCACACACCTAGGCAACACGATTTAGAAACGACACGATGGCCTCATTGACCACGTTTGGGTGCGTGATGGGACCCATGTGCCCGATGCCTTCAAACTCAATCACCTGTGCGTTAGGCAAAACGGAGGTCAATATATCGGCCACCGCGTGTGCTGGCAAAGGTGAGTTCTCGCCTTTCATGTACAGAACCGGACACGTCAACTCGACAAACGCACTCAAAGGGGTTGAGTCGTTGTGTAGCGCAGTCGCCCAATCGTCCACATCACGAATCGCGAGCAAGATTGCATCTTTGTGTCTAAGCGGTGTATTTTCCCAAGCTCCCTCGCCAGACCAAAAATCAATAAACAGTCTTGCAGCGGTATCTGGGTCGCCGCTTTCGATGGCTTGAGCGATGGCTTTCCACACGACGCGCATGGCATCCACGCCGTTGGGCGGTGCATGGACCTGGTTCACGAAAGAAAAAAGCGTGGGCTCGTAAACAACCATAGCGCTTACGCGCGCCGGGTTTGCTAATGCCGTCATCAGTGCCACAGCGGCGCCATAAGAGTGGCCAATCAAGATGACCCGCTCGCCTGCCTGAGGCATGACGGTCTCAGCAAGCGCCACCTCATCAGACAGACTGAGGCGGCTGCTCTGCGACCACGCAGGCGTTTTACCTGCGCCGTAGGCGTCAAAGGCGGTTACATGAAAGTGACTACCCAGCGTATCCATCAGAGCTTTAAATTGACCTGAGCTACTGCAGTTTGAATGAAAGCAAACAACGTCAGGGCCGACACCTTGTTCTCTTACAAACGGCATATTCATCGGCAAGACTCCGTTTTCTCTCTGACGGAATCAGAATCCAAGAACCATTGCATAAAGCACCGCCGTACAGCCAAAGCCGACGAGCCAGACGATCGTGCGAACCCATGCAATACCTAGAGCGTAAAGCAGCACGTAGACAACACGCGCCAGCAAGAAAACGAGCATGATCTGCCCCACCACACCCGTGGTTTCCTTAGTCAGGTGCAACAAGATCACGGCGGGTGCAATCAGCGCCAGTGCGAACAATGAATTGGCAGTGGCACGCTCTAAGCGCAGCGCCATTCCTGTTAGCACCAAGCCCTCACGATTACCGGCCAGCGCGGGCAGGCCAACTTGCTGCAACGCTGCCAATACCTGAACAAGGATGGTGACCAAGACGAGGCTACCGTAATAGGCGAGATAGGTGAGTTCGGGGGGCATACGGTGCTCAGTAAGTAATGGTGGTGTTCGCAGCCAGCGCAAGCGCGACCAGCTTATCTGGCATTGCCATGGTGGCGGATTTATCATCAAGGTCACTTGCCGTGATCCCTCGGCCTTGGCTAGACTTACCAGAGACGTAGAACTGGCCGTTGGCGGCGACGATGGCATCGAAATGCTCGCGTAGCGATCCGGTTCCCAAGCCCACCAGCGTGTCCAAGACAGCGCTTCGCATCAGCTGCACGCCGTCTCCAGCTAGAAATAGGTTCACCTCATGACCTTCGCTCAACGCCGTTCTTGCCACGAGGAATCCAAGCGCTGCTTTGGTTGGGTTTTCTGGGCCGCAGGTAATGTGAACTAAAAGTTTGGCCATTGATCTCTCCGAGGGCTGTGGATCTCAATCTTGACTACAACATTGACGTGTTTTGATTGCGACGCTGTAAGGGTTGAAGCTTTAGAACTCGTAAATTATTGCGCTCAACCATTTCTAAGAAATTGCGAAAACCTTGGCGTTTGATAGCAGAGCCGAAACATTTACTCTCATATCACCAAGCCCGCCCCCGGTTGGAAGAGGTCATAAATCATGAAGCCGTTGGTTGGTGGCCAGAGCTGCCAAGCGCCCACCTGGGAACGATCATCAAAGGCGTGCTGCATGTGGTTTCCGACGACGGCTCAGAGATCACCGTCCATGCGGGTGAAGCTTACGTCTTCGCACCAGGTCACGATGCGTGGGTCGTCGGAGATAAAGAGGTGGTCGCCTACGAATTCAACACCGAGGCCAAGGACTTTGCAAATTGGAAAAACTACAAGGCGTAAAAAACCAGCTCAGGCTTATGCAGCGACGTCTAAGTTTGTAACAAAGACCGGTGCACTTGCTGCAAGCCTTCGCTGGGTGAAACGCCCAGTTCTTCGCGCAGAAGGATACGCATCAACTCATACAGGTGCAACGCCTCGGCGCGATTACCCCGGCGTGCCAAAATTTGCAGCAACAAAGCACACGTGCTTTCTCGATAAGGACTGGCGGCCATGGCTCGCCTGGCTGCACGTTCAGCTGTATGCAGCTCCATACCTCCTAAGTGCAACCCACTTGCGGCCAAACACTCATTAGCGCGCAGCTGCGCGTCCATCAATTTGCCACGAATGTCTTCTATCCATGGACCGTCAAAGCCAGGCATGAAAACTCTTGCGCTGATGTGTGCCACGGTCTGAGAGGGACCCCAAGCACCAGCCCAATCAAGTTGATGGACAGCCGACTCGGCGCGATGCAGATCGCTCCAAACGACGTCTAAATCCACCCAAGTGTGCGGAGGCAAAATCAAACGGACGTCTTGTTTGCCGATCAGATTGTCCTTGGACATCGACGTTCTCAGCTTAGCCAAGAGCGCCGCAAGCGCGGTGTCTGGGTCATTTGGAGGCGTGCCATTCCAAAGTAGCTTAACCATGTCAGAGCGACTCACGCTGCGACCTTGCTGGCTCACCAGAAACGCAAAAAGCAAACGACCTTGCCGACCTGGCAGTTCGTTTTCTATACGCTCGCCCAAGATCCGGACGGTCAAGGCACCGCACAGGTGTATTCGCGATTCACGATCAACCATTACATTCTTATCAATTTTTCAGTACATTTGATGCATGATAAGCGAGTTGCCTGACGGTCTAATGTGTTGAAGGAGAAACATGAGCAAAGTAATCAATTGCGAGTGCGGCCTGGTGGTTCAGGCGCAAAGCGACGAGGCCCTTGTTGAGGCCACAATGAAGCACGTCGAGCAAGACCACCCTGAGCTGGTTGGAAAGATAAGTCGCGATGACATTTTGAATTGGGCCGAAGAAGCCACTTGATGTCTTGTCACGCTACGGTAGACAAACTTGAACCTGCAATAGAACGACGTTCTAACCCCGAAACCTCGGTAATCTCAGTTCATAACCAACCTGAACCTGCCCCTGTTTGACGTACCGCTTAGCCACTTCATTATGCGGCCTTCAATTGCTGTGCCGCGTCCCAGCGTTTTTCAAACTGCATCGGACTGACGTAGCCCAACGTGGAGTGCAACCGCCGGTGGTTGTAGAACGTCAGCCAGTCAATCACCTCATCCATCGCCTGCCTGCGGGTTGCAAACCTTTGCCCGTACAGCCTGCCGACCTTCAAGCGACCCCACAGGCTCTCCGTGGGTGCGTTGTCCCAGCAATTTCCCTTGCGGCTCATCGAACTCCTCATCTTGTAACTGGCCAGTGCACCTTGGAACTCATGTCCGCAGTATTGGCTGCCTCGGTCCGAATGGAAGATCAAGCCTGGCGCTGGTTGACGCCGGAACCATGCCATCTTTAACGCGTCTGTCACCAGGCTGCTCTGCATGTGAGGCTGCATGCTCCAGCCCACCACCTGTCGGCTGAACAGGTCTATCACTGCTGCCAAGTACAACCAGCCCTCGTCGGTGGCGATGTAGGTGATGTCTCCCGTCCAGACCTGATTGGGGGCTGTCGGGGTGAAGTTGCGCTGTACCAGGTCAGGCGCAATGGGCAAATGGTGCTTGCTGTCCGTGGTGACGACAAACTTGCGCTTGCACCTTGCACGGATGCCGTGCAACTGCATCAAGCGGCGTACGCGCTCTTTGCCGACCCGATGTCCACGCGCCACCAGTTCCTTCCACATCTTGGGCCAGCCGTACTCCCCTTTGACTTCTGCATGGATGGCGCGGATGTGCGCCAACAGTGCTTCGTCGCTCATGCGCTTGCGGGCATCAGGCTTGCTGGGCTTGGCTAACTTTTTGCGTCGGCCGTGTTCAAAGTAGCCGCTGGCGCTCACGCCCAGCACCTCGCAGGCCAGTGTGATGGGCCAATGGGCTTTATTGCTGGCTATCCAGGCGTACTTCACAGAGATTCCCGAGCGAAGTACGCCGTGGCTTTTTTTAGGATGTCGCGCTCCATGGTCACGCGGGCCAATTGCGCTCTAAGGCGGGCCAGCTCCATTTGCTCCGCACTGACAGGCTTATCCCCCGCGCCTTTGAGTTGGCCTTTGGCACTGAGCTTGACCCAGTTGTCCAAGCTTGCTTTGGGAATGCCCAACACTTTGGCCGTGACCGATACCGCCTGTCCGCCTTTGACCAGTCGCACCGCTTCCATCTTGAATTCCAGCGTGTACTTGGCCCGTTTTCTCGTTTCACTCATTGCGTTCTCCTTGAACTGATTTTTAACCATCAGCTAAGCAGTACGTTTTTCGGGGGCAAGGTCATAGAGCATTTCGGTTGGCTCAACGTAGTTAACGCTGCATAACCGGCGTTACTTC
>CALAGS010000147.1 GCA_937891665.1 uncultured Burkholderiales bacterium
AGAACTCATTGCTGCGATTGCTTAGGCTCAGCAACTTTTGAACAAACACATGACAAATGAAATTTAAATTGCTCAAGAGGCACGGGCTATCTCGTGCCTTACTCCCGAGTACTACGAAAACGAATAGCTTCTACAGGGTGAACATCAAATAAGAGTTTCAAATTGGTGCATGAACAGCACCAAGCAAGTGACGTCGATTTAAAAAAAGTAATTTGCGCACACAAATGATGCGCAGATCTTGCATACAAGTTAACAATACAAGTGGCACAGTATTCGCTATTGATTGCGCTAAAGGAAGCAATTACCAGTGAACTCCAAAGACATTACCGACAGGATTGTGGAAGCCATCCTGGGACAAAAGCTAATGCCTGGCGCACGCCTAGGTGAGCAAGCTTTGTCGATTCTGTTCGATTGCAGCCGCACCTTGGTTCGCGAAGCACTTATGCAATTGGCAGCTCGCGGTATCGTTCAGGTTAGCTCGCGCCGGGGTTGGTTTGTTGTTCAGCCGACAAAGACCGAAGCACGAGAGGCTTTCGAAGCCCGTAGGGTGATCGAAACCGGCTTGATCCGCAGCGCAGTAGCTATGGACAAAACAACCCTAAAGCGCCTTAAGCAACATATCCAGCAAGAAAAAACAGCACTTAAACAAGACGACATTGGTCGACGCAGCTTTTTACTGGGTGACTTTCATGTTTGCTTGGCTGAGTGCCTCGGTAATCAACTCCTAGCTGATACGTTGCGCGACTTTACGGCACGGACCACACTGATCGCCATGCTTTATCAGTCCAGCCTAGACGCGGAGAAGTCTTGCCAAGAACACATTGAAATTGTGCGGGCACTCGAGCGTGGGGACAAAGAAAGCGCAGAACTGCTCATGGCTGAGCACATTGGTCAAGTGCAATCAGCTTTGCAAATCAATGCATCGCCAGCTGATCCGCTGGCCGAGTTACGTCAGGCGCTTGCTCCTATGAGCACACTCAAAAAAGTTTCATCCAAACGGGATCAAAGAGCAACCGCAAAACCCTTTTCTTCAACCTCACCTTCCACTTACCTAGGAGCCTTGCTATGAAACTCTCTAAACGCCTTGTTCTGACCACAGCTGCAGCAGCCACTTTATTGGGCTTGACTGGCACCAGCCACGCGCAAGCATCACTGGATAACATTCAAAAGACCAAGTTGATCAAGATCGCGATCCCGACAGACTTTCCGCCATACGGCTTTGTGGGAATCGACTTGAAGCCCCAGGGACTGGACATTGACATGGCCAATTTCATTGCCGCCAAAATGGGGGTCAAGATCGAGTTGTTGCCGGTAACCAGCGCAAACCGTATCCCCTACCTGCAGACAAAAAAGGCCGACTTGGTCATCTCCACCTTGGGCAAGAACGCTGAGCGTGAAAAAGTGATCGACTTCACATCGGCCTACTCCCCCTTCTTTCAGGGCATTTATGGCTCCAAAACCATCAGCGTGAAATCGATGGCTGACTTGGCCGGCAAAACCGTCGCTGCCACACGCGGCGCTTTGGAAGACCAAGAACTGACCAAGGTAGCACCAGCGGGCACAGACATCAAACGCTTTGAAGACAACAACGCTACGGTTTCGGCTTTCGTCGCAGGCCAAACCCAGTTGTTGGCAACTGGCGTCTCGGTGGCGGGCGTAATGATGCAAAAAAACCCTCAGCTCAATACCGAATACAAGTTGTTACTCAAAGACAGTCCCAACTTCATTGGCGTTGGCAAGGGTGAGGACGCACTACGCACCGAGGTCAATGCCATCATTGCTGAGGCCAAGAAATCAGGCGACATCGACAAGATGGCGCAAAAATGGCTGGGCCGCCCTGCTGGTCAATTGCCTGAATAAAACCTGAAAGTGTGACACCATGGCCATTGAGCTGGACTTTGCAGCCGTTTTGACCGAGTGGCCTTTACTGGTGAAGGGCGTGGCTTGGACATTGGGACTCACGGCTGTCTCAGCCGTGCTGGGAGTCTTGCTGGGAATTGGTTGCGCTTGGGTGCGCACCCAAGGCCCAAGCTGGTGCCGGCCTGGTGTTGCTGCTTACGTTGAGTTGATTCGCAACACGCCTTTCATCGTTCAGCTTTTTTTCCTGTTTTTTGGCTTACCCGCCATGGGTGTTCGGCTAAGCCCTGAGTGGTCTTCAGTTTTAGCCATGGTGATTAACCTGGGTGCCTACTCGGCTGAAATCGTGCGAGCTGGAATCCAAAGCACGCCCTCAGGGCAAATTGAAGCGGCCATGAGTCTTGCGCTAACCCGCATGCAGACCTTTATTTGGGTGATTTTGCCTCCTGCTCTGCAACGGGTTTGGCCTGCGCTGGTGAGTCAAATTATCATCGTTATGCTGGGCTCAGCAGTGTGTGGGCAGATCTCGACGGAGGAACTGAGTTATGCAGCCAACTTGATACAAAGCCGCAACTTCCGCGCCTTTGAGGCCTTCATCGTTGCAACTGCCATCTACTTAACTCTGTCCATCGCCACGCGTGCTTCGCTGGACTGGTTAGGGCAGCGCTTCTTGTTCGGGGGCCGTCGTGGTTGAGTTTTCCCTTTGGGACATCGTCAGCAACCTATTGCTGGCAGCACGTTGGACAATTGTTTTGTCTTTGATAGCTTTTGTGGGCGGTGGCTTTGTTGGTGTGGCTTTACTGATTGCACGCACTACGCACAGTCGTAGCTTGCAGTATGCGGTGGCGCTATATGTTCAAGTCTTTCAGGGTACGCCATTGCTGATGCAGTTATTTCTGGCCTACTTCGGCATGGCCATATTGGGTGTGGAGACCTCGGCGTGGACGGCAGCCGCCGTGTCGCTGACTCTTTACAGTAGCGCTTTTCTTACAGAAATTTGGCATGGCTGCGTCAAATCAATCGGCAAAGGCCAATGGGAAGCCGCGCAAAGCTTGGCTCTCAATTTCGGGGAGCAATTACGCTACATCATTTTTCCTCAAGCAGCACGCATTGCTGTCGCACCCACCGTTGGTTTTTTGGTGCAGGTTGTCAAAGGAACCGCTCTGGCTTCAGTCATTGGTTTTGTTGAATTGACCAAGGCCGGCACCATGATCACCAACGCCACCTTCAAACCGTTTGTGGTTTACAGCTGTGTAGCTGTGATGTACTTCTTGATCTGCTACCCCATTAGTTTGTATGCACGATCTCTCGAAGG
>CALAGS010000148.1 GCA_937891665.1 uncultured Burkholderiales bacterium
TGAATGAATTCATTGAAGAAGGCATGGCCGATGTGGATTTTCAAATCAAATTGCGCGCCAAACAATTTTTACAACTGCTCCGCACCTTGCAAGAAGTCAGACAGGGTGTCCGCGAATCGCGTCACAAATCTGGCGTTTAATCCGCTATCCTAGAGGTTCTGCAACAACGGCTAACTGCCTACACAACTGTGTCCGACCCCCACCCCGCGCGTTTGAACGAACGAGACGACAAACGCGAAGTCAAAAGAGTAGACAAACGCGAAGAACGGCGTGAAGACAAACGTTCATTCCTGCAAAAACTGGCAGAGTTCCTGCACCCCGGACCCGACTCCAAAGACGAACTCATAGAGACGCTGGCCGAAGCAGAAGACAACGAGATCATCAATGCGCAAAGCCGGTTCATGCTCGAGGGCGTGATCCGCATGGCCGACATGTCGGCAGGCGATGCCATGGTGGCAGCACCGCGCATGGATTTGCTGTCCATCGATGCCCCCTTTGACGAGTTGCTGCACCAAGTCATTGACACAGCGCACTCGCGTTTTCCCGTTTACGAAGACGATCGTGAAAACATCATCGGCATCTTGATGGCCAAAGATTTGCTCAAGCTGCAACGGGCGCCCGAGCTTAATATTCGCGCCCTGCTTAGACCCGCCGTGTTTGTGCCGGAGAGCAAAAGCCTGAACGATTTACTGCGCCAGTTTCGCGACAACCGCCAACACTTGGCCATCGTCATTGATGAGTTTGGCCGCACGGCTGGCCTCATCACCATTGAAGATGTGCTTGAAGAAATTGTGGGCGAAATTGAAGACGAGTTTGACATTGAAGAAGAGGCTGGCGACATCTTTGGTTTGGCCGATCAAACCTACCGTGTAAGTGGCGACACGTCGCTCGAACGCGTCTCAGAAGCCTTTAACGTCAAGCTCAATCCCGATGTGGCTGATGAAGACACACACCAATTCGACACCATTGGCGGACTGGTTGCGCATGAGATGGGTCATGTGCCCAAACGCGGCGAAAAATTCAGCTTGTCGGGCTTGGATTTTGTGGTGTTGCACAC
>CALAGS010000149.1 GCA_937891665.1 uncultured Burkholderiales bacterium
GGCCGTCTCAAACTTTACTTGCAGGGGCTTGGCGCGCAAAGCTTGTTTGGCATCGATGGGCGTGCCGCTGTAGGAGGCTGCAATTTTGGATTCGCCAGCACCGGTTACAAACACCAACAAATCTTCGTTGGGTGAGCCTTTAATGTAGGCACCCGTTCTAAAGCCCAATTGGCCTAAACCAGTGGGGGCGCCATTCACAAAGCCCAATTCGATGGGGGTGTCGGTGCCCTCTACCAAACTTCGGGTGAGCGTTACGCTGCCACCATAACTGCCTGCTTTCATGCCAAGGGCATTGGGTGTGGCGGCGCTGTCAATGGCAATGTCTTTGCCTTCGTTGCCGGCGGTGTTGGTTAAAACCAATTCGCCGTTGTCGGCCAAGTAGGCGCGCACCTGTGTTGTACTGCTTTGGGCATTAATGGCCACGGCCAATGCAGCCGGTGTGGTAATGCCCGTAGGAACAGTGGTAATGGCTGTAAAGCCAGCTGCGCTGCCGCTTTTAATCGACAAAGGTAAATCGGGCCTAAGCTGATTCAATGGCACACGCACTTGGTTGCTGGCGGTGGCTGTGATGCCAGTTGCGCCTGCCGCTTGAATCCAAGTGGCCATGTCGGAGGCTTGCAAGGTGGTGCCTGCAGAGGCAACCAAGGGGCCCAGAGTGACGCCATTGATTTTGAAAAGATTGCCCTCAATGCGATTTAAGCCGGGTTGAATGCGGCTACCCTCCAGCATGGCTGGCAAGTTGGTGCTAGACAGTGGTGGGTGCTTTTCTGGATCTTTTTGCGTCATGTCCCATTGCATCTGCTTGCGCAGGTCTGCTCTGGCACCGTAAAACACGCTTAGGTCTTTATAGCTTTCTGTGCCATTCACATTCAAATAGGCACTGCTATAGCTGGCATTAGTTTCAAAGCCGTTGGCCGAGCTGATCACTTGGCCTTGCAAGGTGGTGTCTATGGCGGCGCCCACAATTTGACGGCCATCGCGAGTGAACACTTGCAACTGTTGGCCTTCGTCGGCTTCGCCCATGAACACGGCCACGTTTTGCATGCCATTGGGAATGGTGGCCACCGCCGTATAAGGACGGCTGGCAATGGTTCGGGTCAGTACGCCAGCAGCTTCACTTGGGTTGTTCACCAGTACACTGCTAAGCGAATTAGGCCCCGTAAAGCTGGGCGGCACATACAAAATACTGGCGTCTGCACTGCCGGTGTTGTTGGCTGCTTCAATGACGCGGAATTGTGCGGCAGCAGAAACTTTGAGGGCATCGTTAAAGGCTACTTTGACAGTGCCCGCTATGCCCACGCCCGATTTGTCGATGTTAAAAAGTGCGGTGCCCGTATTGCCATAGGCATCAATGCCTGCGGTGTGAATGGCATTCACTTCTTTGACAAAGTTGGACGCCAGTGTGTCTAGCGAACTGCGGCTGCTGCCAAGCACTTGCTCTCTGAAACTCATAATGCCAGACAACTTGCCGCCACTTAAACCCGTAAGGGGTGTTGCACTGCCATAAGGGTCAAGCACCAGGCTCACTTTTTCTGGAGAGGCCGAGTTAAAGTCGGTGCCCAACATAAACGACTTGATGCCATCGACCACCACATCGCGTGACATGGAGGGGCCAAGGCTAACCGAGACAGAACCGTTTTCAGAGAAAAAAGTTTTGATTTTGGCGTAGCTTGAAAGGTCTTTCAAAAGCACATCGCGTTGGTCCAGCAAGTCTGCGGGTTGCAGGCTAGCGGACTTTTGTTTGGTCAGTTGCGTGTTAACTTGGGCCAGTTGCTTGAAAATGGTATTCATCGAATTGGCGTAGCTTTTAACAGCTTCATCCGTTTCGTTTTGAATCAGGTCCAATTGGCTAGACAGCTCGCCAAAGCGGGATGCCAAGTTTTCAGAATCACGCAAAAAGCTGCCACGCATCACGGTAGATGCAGGGTCGGAAGACAGGTCGCGAGCGCCATTGAAAAATTGGTCAAGGGCGCCGCTTAAGCCCATAGAGCTGCTGCCCATGATGTCGATCACGCGGTTGGCGTAAGTCACCATGGGTTCTTGACTGGTCAAGTCACTGTTGCTGTTGCGCAAATTGGCTTCGGCAAACGTGTCGTATTGGCGCTTTACAGATTCAACCGTAACGCCTGTGCCCAAATACACAGTGCCCACCTTGGCCACTGGGTTGGCCACCATGACCACTTCTTGGCGCGAATAGCCGTCGGTGCCAACGTTGGCAATGTTGTTCGACACCGTGCCCAGCGCACGCTGGTACGACTGAACCGCATTGGAGGCAACGCTAACTAAATCGGTCATTTGCCGCTCCCGCCACTAATCGGCTTGGGTGGCAAATTCAAAGGCAGAATTTGAGGCTTGGGCAAGGCAATGCCACTTGGCCTGTCGCTGAGCTTTTCAAGCGAGATGCCCATGGTTTTAGGATTCAAGGCCATGCCTTTGACGGTGGCATTGAAAGCGGCAGGATCTTGCCGCTGTTTCAAAATTTCGGCCGTTGTGGCAATGCTGGCTTGTTGCTGTTCAAAGTTTTTGACCAACATGTCGGCCAGGCCGACGCTGTTCTTTTTGGCCAGTTGAACCGACACTTCTTTGTCGAACATGCCTTCAAAGGTTTCCATGGTGGTCGATTCAGACAGCTCGCTCTTCACAATGGATTCGCGCATGGATTTCATCATCATCTGCAGGAACAGCGCCTCAAATTGCTGTGCTGTCTCTCTGATGGCGCCCTTGGCATCTGTGCGTGCTTGACCCTTCAATTGACCTAGACCGTCAAAGTCTAGGTAAGAGCTGGGGGAAGTAGAGCTGAGGGCGTCCATGGTGGGTGTCGGGTATTGCTAGGTCAGTTAAACAAAGTGATTCGTATAACTACTGAGCAAATCTTGTGCCAGTTTTTTTGTTGTGCTGTTGCCGGTGCTGGGTGCGTTTTAGATCACGATCAATTCGGCACGCAAGCTGCCTGAACTTTTGAGCGCTTCCAAAATGGCAATCAAAGAGGAGGGCGATGCACCCACCTGATTCACCGCATCCACAATTTGGCGAAGGTCTACACCGGGTTGGAACAAGAACATCGGCTTGTTGGGCTCGCTCACGTTCACTTCTGCATTTTGTACAGGAGTCGTCTGGCCTTGACTGAAAGCGCCAGGTTGAGAAATTTCGTTGGTAGCTGCAATAGAAACAGAGATGGTGCCGTGTGTAACAGCAGCCGCCGTCACGCGCACGTTGCGGCTGATGACCACGGTGCCTGTTTTGGCATTGACCACCACACGCGCATTGGGCTCGCCTGGCATGACATCCATGTTTTCAATCATGCTCATGAACGACACACGTTGCGTTAAATCGGCTGGGGCTTGCAAGGTAATGGTGACGCCATCGAGGGCTCTTGCCACGTCGCTGCCAAAGCGGCCATTGATGGCGTTCACGATGGCGTTGGTGGTGGTGAAGTCGCTTTCACG
>CALAGS010000150.1 GCA_937891665.1 uncultured Burkholderiales bacterium
ATTGGAAGCCCCTGGGTACATCGGTGCATCATCCGGCGGCCGATTCAGGTCAATCACGTACCTAGAAAATACAGGCGTCAAAATACTAGCACCCATGTCTTTCAGAAAATTGTACAAATGATTCAAGTGCCAATCTGCATCCTCTACCTCTAGGGCACGAGGTACATAGTTTGGTTTTAACTCATCAGGCAAGGCTATGCCTAAGTGGGGCATGCTGACAAGTAAGGGCGCTGTGCCTTGGTGGAGATTAAAAGTGAGTGTCATTTTTTAATGATGATTTTGAACTGAAGGTGTTTCTCGAACTCGCCCACCCCATATGGTTGACAAACAAGGATTGGATCCAAATGCATAGGCCAGTTCAGCGGGATGTTTAACATCCCATAAAACAAAATCGGCACGTTGAGCTGCATTCAAAGAGCCTCGATCTTTCAAACCCAAGGCTTGCGCCGCAATTCGGGTGACGCCAGCCAACGCCTCTTGTGGCGTTAGGCGCATGAAAGTACAAGCCATATTTAACATCAACAAAATAGATGTGCAGGGTGAACTGCCTGGGTTGGAATCGGTAGAGATGGCCATTGGTACTTGGTGCTGCCTTAAGAGCTCAATGGGCGGCAGTTTGGTCTCACGAAGAAAATAGAATGCACCCGGCAACAAAACTGCCACGGTACCAGCCTTTGACATGGCAGCTGCGCCCTCTTCGCTTAACCATTCCAAATGATCACAACTTAAAGCGCCATACTGTGCGGCCAAGGAGGCGCCGTGACTGTCTGTCAATTGTTCTGCGTGCAACTTGACAGGCAAATTCAGCCGTTGTGCTTCTTTGAATACCTTTTCTGTTTGTGAATATGTAAATCCAATTCGGTCACAGAAAGCATCGACGGCATCGATCAAGCCCTCGGCTTTCAGTGGTTCAATCATGGCGACTACTGAATCGATGTAAGCATCGGGATTGTCTTGAAATTCTGGCGGCACAGCATGTGCCCCTAAAAACGTGTTTTTGATTTGCACAGGGTGATGTTGTGCCAATTGCCTAGCAACCCGCAAACACTTTGCTTCTTGTGCCAGTGACAAGCCATAACCAGATTTCACCTCAAGTGTTGTCACACCTTCCTTAAGCAAATTGGTCAGACGCTTTGTTGCGGCTTCAAAGAGTTGCGCTTCTGTGGCCAAACGCGTGGCTTGTACTGTCGATTTAATACCGCCACCAGCACGTGCAATGTCTTCATAGCTTGCACCATTCAAGCGCAATTCAAATTCATTGGCACGGTGTCCGCCATAGACCAAATGAGTATGGCAATCAATTAACCCGGGCGTAATCAGTGCATGGTGTGCGTCATGCAGCACTGCGCCATGGCGGTACTGCGCAGGCATCTCAGCTCGCATCCCAACCCATGCCAAACGCTCTCCCTCAACAACAAGTGCACCATCTTCTATCAAGCCATAGTTGGCATCTTGACCCTCTTGCATTGTTGCAAGACGAGCGTTTTCCCAAATCTCAAAACTCATAGAAAAGACTCCATTTGAATTAGCAGCAGGTACATGTCATTGAATTCAATCTCAAGGTCATGGTCAAGCGTGATCCAGTACAAAGAATTTGCATTGAGTTCGAAATTCTGAGAACCCATCCGAACACGTCCACCCTCTGCTACAACAAAGATTGCCAATGTGGTTTGTGCTTTGAATTTTGCAATATAAGGCGAACGGTCAATTCTGGCCATATTGGCAGAAACACCCTGGACCATCAAATTGAAATCTACAGTGGGACCATTGATCAACGAACACTGACAGGGCAGATCACCAGAAAATTGAACAGCTGCATCCAAGGCGCCCACCTCGATCCGGCGCTCTGGAAACTGCAAAACAACGCCCTCGCCACTGAGTACCGCAAACCACCGATCTACACCTTTAAATTCCGAGAATGGTCCATCGCTGTCGATGCGCGCCACAGACATGCGAAATACCCAATCCGAAGAGTTGGGCCAACAAACCAAGGACTGGGTGGTACCGCCGCCATTTTTCCAAGGACTGACAGGTGTGTCTTGAAGGCGAATCTGATGCCAATCTTGCAATTGCGTCATTGAAATGCGCCTTTAAAACTGTACCTGCTGGCAGGATAAATCAGCCGCGCCAAAGATGCTACCTGATTTGAACTGGCTGTAGTTCTCACCATGACCAAACAGGGCTGTGAAGTTTTAATTTTCAAATGCCGCGCTTCTAGGTCATTTGGCAAAGCTGCTTCAATGGAATAGGAAGCACTGGTCACAGGGACCACATCTAGCAAGTGCCGTGTGGGTGTTGTCGAGGAAAAGTCTACAGATAAATAATCAGGCGCCAACCGGGGGTTGACATACCGATCTTCAAATTGAAGAGGCACACCGTTTTCAAGGTGAACCATGACGGTGTGAAAAAGGATACTTTTGGCAGGCAAGTTGAAACAAGTTGCGAGCGCTTTGTTTGCTTTTGTTTTGCCTGCGAAAATAATTTCGGTGCCATGCACATGACCCCGTTCTTCAATCTCCTCTTGAATGTCTCGAATTTCAAGCTTTGAAGACACTTGGTCAATTTCAGCCACAAAAGTACCAGATCCCTGAACTCGCCTCACGACACCTTCGGCCATCAGTTCTCGAAGAGCTCTATTGACCGTCATGCGGCTCACGCCGAACTGGTGCATGAAGGCACTTTCACTGGGCACGGGGTTACCCGCAATCCAATCACCACTCTTGATTTTGGTGCGAAT
>CALAGS010000151.1 GCA_937891665.1 uncultured Burkholderiales bacterium
TTGGCCACGCTGTCGTAAAACAAAGCCTCTGCTTTGCCATCGGGTGCGCGCTTGAGCGATGCCACCAGGGCAGCAGGGTTTGAAACATCGGCACCGATGGCTTGCAGTTTTTTAAGCAAGGCAGGTGTGGCGTTGCCACTGGCATCTAAGCCCACCGCAACCGGCATGAGTTTTTGCTGCACAGCTTTGTCGTCTGCTTGTGCCGCAACTTGCGTGACGTGCGCTGCCAAACGACGGGGCGAAGCATAGGGCGTGACCACGGCATTGGTAGCCGTCAGTCCTGCATCGCGCAGTTGTTCAAACAGCACGTTGGCAAAAGATTCGCCTAATTTTTTGAGTGCCTTGGGCGGCAACTCTTCTACAAACAATTCGACCAGAAGGTTTTGATGTGTCATTTTTATTCTTGCCTTCAGGCAGCCTTCTTGCTTAAGGCATTGAGCTGTTCAACCCACTCGCGAGGCGCCATAGGGAAGCCCAATCGCTCGCGACTTTCCCAATAACTTTGCGCCACAGCGCGCGCCAAATTGCGAATGCGGCCAATGTAAGCGGCACGCTCAGTAACGCTGATGGCACCGCGCGCATCGAGCAAGTTGAAGGTGTGCGCGGCTTTGAGCACTTGCTCGTAGGCAGGCAATGCAAGATGCTCTCCAATGAGATGTTGTGCTTGTTTTTCGTAAGCAGAAAAGGCTGTGAACAAGAACTCGGCATCGGAGTGTTCAAAGTTGTAAGTCGATTGCTCCACTTCATTTTGGTGGTACACATCGCCGTAGCTGAGCGTGTCGGTCCACTTCAAGTTGTAGACGTTGTCGACACCTTGCAGGTACATGGCCAAGCGCTCGAGGCCGTAGGTAATTTCGCCGGTGATGGGTTTGCAATCAATGCCGCCCACTTGTTGGAAGTAAGTGAACTGCGTGACTTCCATGCCATTGAGCCAGACTTCCCAGCCCAAGCCCCACGCACCCAAAGTTGGATTTTCCCAATCGTCTTCTACAAAACGAATGTCGTTCTTTTTGAGGTCAAAGCCCAAAGCTTCAAGCGAGCCTAAATACAAATCCAAAATGTTGGAGGGTGCAGGCTTGAGCACCACTTGGTATTGGTAGTAATGCTGCAAGCGATTGGGGTTCTCGCCATAACGGCCGTCTTTAGGACGGCGGCTGGGTTGCACATAGGCCGCCTTCCATGGCTCTGGGCCGATGGCGCGTAAAAAAGTAGCGGTATGCGAAGTACCAGCACCCACTTCCATGTCATAGGGTTGCAACAGCGCGCAGCCTTGGGCGTCCCAATAGGACTGCAGTTTCAAAATGATTTGTTGGAAGGTCAACATGGGCTAAAAATTAGAACGCCCCCGAACATCGGCGGCAACCCTTGATTTTAAAGCGCGCGAGGGCCAGAGCGCCAAGAAACC
>CALAGS010000152.1 GCA_937891665.1 uncultured Burkholderiales bacterium
CTCCGGCCAATTGCCGGGGGGCGACTTGGGCATGTGGTTGCCTCGTAACCCTCCCCAAGGCGATGCGTGTGCAGCTGCGCAATTCAATAGCATCATGCAAAAGCCGCGCATTCAGGTGAACTTTATGCTCAAAATGGCGGCCACTGCCATGGCAGCGTCTGGTGTGCCTGCGGTGGGAGAGTCCAAAGACGTTACCTCTGCCATGAACGCCAAGGTCGTCAGCTCGGGTGTTGGCATGAGCTTTGATTCAGCGCTTGTCAGCCGTGCATCACAGGGCGGTATTTACCGCATCGATTTTGTGCTTTCCTTGCCCACACAGTTTGGTCAAGGTTCTCGCAAAGTACACCTGAGCATGTCTCACTCGCCTAGCAAATACAGCGGCATCACCGTCAGTGAGCTTACTTGGGGTCAAATTGTTCGCACCGCCGCTGCCCGTTTGGCGCCAGAGCAATTGTTGGCTTGGTTGGGTAACGCAAGTGTTGGCCAGGCCATGGCCCAAACAGGGGGTACGGGCTCTACTGGCTCAACAGGATCTACCGGTTCTACTGGCTCAACAGGATCGGCCTCCAGAACCTATGCCGTGCAAGCAGCAAGTGCAGTGACCGACACCGGCTTCCCAGCGGCCACTTCCACTGCTAGCAACGTTTACAGTGGCGTGATCAAAATGATGTGGCGTCAAAACGGCGACAGATGGGCCCTGTCTACCGTGGCCTACAAGCGCATAGATGACAACATGTACCTCAAAATGCGTGCAGGCGAATACACAGGCAATGGCAGTAGCAGTGCCACCTTAAGTTCGGCTGCCAATGCGTTTTACGAAAGTGGAGAGCTCAACCCCAGCCGCTCTCAAGAAACCAATGACGGCACCACCGCTTGGCATTGGAATGGCAACTTTGTGAGGTTTACTTCTAAATACAGCCTTACCGACCAAACTGGTATTTATTCAGCAGCTTGGGTGGCTGGCGTGGGCCAGGAAGATGCGCGCGTTTTTAACTTAAAAATGACCAACAACACGTCGTTGGCAGGTGCAGGCTTCTTTGGTTTTGGCACGCCCGTACAAGACCCAGACTTTGATGCACTTATTGGTAAGTTTTATTGCAACTGGACGGGTATCGTGACTGAAAACTTGCGAAGCGGCCTGACTGACAATCAAGCACGCGGCTACTTTGAAGGTTCTCAATACCAAGCGTTTGCTTTGCAAAGCTCTGGTATTTGGACTCCTACAGAAAACAACTTGCGTTTTGCGCCCACCACCAGTTGCGGCAAAACAGGCCAAGTAGATACCGCTGGCTCCGGAAACTTCCAATACAGCCGAAGCTGGGACAGCGTGAACAACAGAATGAGCACCACGCTGGACAATTCTGCAGACACCTCCAACCTCATTGGAAAATCGACCTACTCAACTTACAAAGCCCGTTTGAAAGACTTGTTGGGTTGGACAGCAAGCAGCTTAGTTCCTTGAATCGTCAAGTTGCCTCATTCAAGCAGGCCTTCGGGTCTGCTTTTTATTTGTCGGTTTACTTGGCACTGAGCTGTGTGCCTGCTCAAGCGCAAAATTTGTCCAATGTCATAGCTTCACCTGGCTATTCGGGTCTGGCCCTTACCCCCTCGGCCACACCCTTGCCATGGGGCACCCTGGCAGCCACCTACGACACAAACAATGCTGGCGCTCAGTATGTTGTAGGCCACAACTACCTGTTTTCTGCAGGCATCGTACCTGGCCTAGAAATAACGGGGCGCTTGGCTACTAACAACCACCAATGTAATTTGTACGGTATTGGCTCAGTGTGCCCAGCAGGCTCTTACAGAGACTTGTCTGCCAGCGCCAAAGTGGGTGGCCAGTTTGAGATTTTTCCTAAAACGTGGTTGTCGGGTTCGGTGGGCATGACCGATTTTGGCGGCGCTGCTACCAACTTTAGGTCTTATTACACAGTGGCTGGCATGAAGCAAACCAGTTGGTCTGGCACTTTGGGTTATGCGCAAGCGGTTTCAACTGCAGCCCCCCTCAAGGGTGTGTTTGGTCATTTGGTTTGGCAAGTGGCCAAACCGTTTCAGGTGTACACCGAGCGAATAGGGCGAGGCAGTTGGGTAGGAGCTAGGATTGAGCAGCCTTGGGGGAAGGGCGGTCAAAACCGATTTTATGTATCGGCCAACAAAGCCTTGCAAGCCAACGGCCTAACGGCCAAGCAGTGGTGGTCTGTGGGCATTCGCATCCCCTTTGAAACGCCAGGAAATGGCGCGCAATATGTGGGGCAAGATGAATTCAAAGTTTTACCTTCTACAGAAGTCATTCAGAAAAACTCACCAAGTCATGAAATTGTTTCAGCTTCATTAGAAAGCTTGCCCTCCAATGTGGTCAAGGAATCGGCCAACAAGCTGGCCAGCGCTTTGGCCAAAGTGGGGTTTGAAAGCATCAGTGTGGGCGAAGACAAGCTTGGTCCTTTGGTTCAATTAGAGAACTACAGCTACAACTGGAACCAACTCGATGCCTTGGGTGTGGCCATGGGCGTTCTTAGCCAGCATGCAATGGATTGGCCTGCTACTCGCTTGCAACTTCTGCGTTATGGTGTGCCCGTATATCTGGCAGTGGCCAAGCCTGCTTGCATGTACAGCTGGCTAGAGCAAAATGGCTTTGACTGCGGCGCGCCCACCAACTTAGAACTGTGGGCTGGCCAGCACGCCCACATTGAAGCTTCAGCTAGCACCGTTTGGTGGGTCAAGAACGAGCGCAGCAGCACTGGCAGAACCAAAATGTTGGTCACTCCAGCCATCGACTCTAGAGTAGGCACCGAATACGGCACCTTCGATTCAACGTGGGGCCTGAACCTCACATGGCAAACACCCTTGTGGCAGGGTGCAACGGCAGACCTGGCCTATGTGAAGGCCTTGGGCCATTCCAACGATTATTCGCTGGGTGGGGTGTATTCGGATTTTCGAATAGACAGTTTGCTACACCGTGCCATGCTGCACCAAGCGCTGGCGCTGCCTTGGGGCTTTTCTGCCAAAGTGGCATATGGCCGTTTGGTGCAAGTGCTGGAGGGCCATCATGGAGAACTTAGGTGGGAGTCGGCCTCGGGCCGTCACCGCATTAGCTACGAGGCTAGCCACTTTGCGCACAGAGAGGTGAACTTCAGCAAAGACTTCAAAATGGCCACTTACCGTTTGGCCATGCCCCAATGGGGCAATTCTTTGGAGCTAAAGTCGGGGGTATTTTGGCATGGTGACAAAGGGCACATGCTGATATCAAGGCACTGGTTTGGTGACACCAGTTTGTCATTGTTTCTACGCAGAAGCCAGTTCGCCCCTGGCGTGCCCGTTTTATTTTCGCCTTACGGAAGTGTGCCGGTTAAGTCTGCTGGCATAGAAATTAGCTTTCCCCTGACCGCAAGAAGAGAAATTCAGTTCGAGTGGCTTCAGCCCCGAGGGGACGATCGGTTTAGCTACGGTGTGCAATCTGTGGTGAGGGCCAAAAACAGCACCAACTATGTTTCGCCCTACTTTGGCATTTTTTCACCTGTGCCGCTTGGGTTGGATGGCGGCATTTACAACTATGACCGCGGCTCTCAAGACTACCTAATGAACAACTTGGCACGAGTGCGGCAAGCTTGGCGAACATTAGGGCCCCTGAATTGATTTACTTTAAATATATCTTGCTCATACCAGTATAGATTTAACTTCTATGTGGTAGATTGCTAACCATAAAGCGTCAACTTGTGCGGGCAGGGTTGCGCTTTCTTACTTTTATGAATTTTATTTTCAGAGTATCTTATGAAAATTTCTAAACTTTTGGCCACCTTGGTGTTGCCAATGGCGTTTTTAGTCGGATGCGGTGGTGGTTCTTCTACTACTGCGGTAGTTACCCCTGAAACACCCGTTACACCGGTGGTTCCACCTGTAACGCCGCCGGTCCCGCCCGTGCCCCCCACACCGCCAGCTTTGGTTAAGCCCATTACGGTGGTGCCTGCTTTGGGCGCCTTTGGTGCTGGCGCCAACGTGACCTTCATTCGACCCGATGGCACTGTTATCGGCACTGCCGCCACCGCAGCCAACGGCGCTGCCGTGGTTGACATGGGAACCTACTCAGGTCCGTTTATCTCCAAGGTAACTGGCGGCCCTGGCGTTACTTACTACAACGAAAAAACTTTGGGCCGCGATGCATTTGGTGCCAATGACACCCTGCTGGCCATTGTGCCTTCCGTGCCTACAGGTGCTTCACCTAAATTAGGTGTAACCGCATTGACCAATGCAGCTGCTGCAGTGTTGGTGTCTGACCCCGCCAACCCCAAAATTGCCGGCACAGACGCAGCCACCATTCGAAGCCAAATTTCTGTGGCCAATGCCACAGTGGCAGTGGCCGCTGGCTTGCCTGCTGGCGTAGACATGTTGTCTGCCCCCCAAGCGCTTAGCAGCCCCACAGACAAAATTAGCTCCACCGACCCAGTGGCCGTGATCTATGGTGCCTACTTGGCATCCTTGGCGCAGGCCTCTACCACCAACAACATTTTGGACAGCGTTAAAGCCATTGCAGCCGATGCCAAAGCCAACAATGGCTCGCTTCCTACGGTGTCTGTGGTTATTGTGAACGCAGGTAAAAACTTGGCCGCTGTGGTGACTGCCAACGTGGCCACCACTTCACAATCTGCCAACCTTACAGCGCTTACGGTGGCATTTAAGCCCGATCCTAAGTTGGAGTTGCCAGAGTCTAAGGCTGCTATTACTACTGTGGCTACAACGAATAATGGTGGAACTGCGCCTACTACGCCAGTGGTTGTGCCTCCTCCTGTTGTAGTGCCGCCAGTGGTTGTTCCTCCTGTTGTGGTTCCTCCTGTCGTGGTTCCGCCAGTCGTGGTTCCGCCAGTAGTGGTGCCCCCCGTTGTGACTCCACCTGTAAATAACAATACCAGCAGTAGTAGCAACACCAATACATGTACCAATCCAACCATTGGCTCATCAACCAACGGCACTTTTACGCTTTACATCAATGGTGTCGCATACACAGGTAACATTGTCAGCGGCATTTTGTATGCAGCCAACGGTGGCTTAAATGCTACAGGTTCTGGTTCAGGTGTAGTTTCTGGAACAGTGGCTGGCAGCTCCGGTGGCAACGACGGCTACTTGTTGACAACGCCATTGAATTTGGTTTCAGGAAGCGGT
>CALAGS010000153.1 GCA_937891665.1 uncultured Burkholderiales bacterium
CAAATGGCCCCCCACAAAATCATTGCAGCCACCACCACAGAAGCGCTTAAGCTGGTTCGCGAGCAAGTGGGTGGCGATGCTTTGGTGTTGTCCACCCGAGATACACCAGACGGTGTAGAAATTGTGGCCATTTCGCCAGAAGCGCTGGCCAAGATGTCTCAACGTCCTGAAGCCAAACCAGCGCCAGTTGTAAGCGCGCCAGCGCCTGCACCAGCCTCTGCCTCTGCGCCTAGCGTCTTTAAGTCACCCACCACAAGCTATTCAAACAGCCCTGCTGCACCTTCGTTCAATTCAGCACCCCCAGAAGACAAACGCGTCGACAAACTGTTGGCCGAGTTTTCTGAAGTGAAGCAGTTGCTGCAAACCCATTTGTCAGCCCGCGCGTGGGACGACATGCAGGCGCAGTCCACAGAAAAAGCGGAAGCACTTCGGGTGTTGCTCAATGCTGGTTTTTCTCCTCAGCTGTGTGGTGAAGTTGCAGACCAGTTAAGCGCACAAGGCCCTTCCGACGTGCCTTTGATGGACCGTTTGCAAGCCCTCATTGAATCCAAAATTCAAACGCTAGACCCGCTCTCGGTGTTTGACCCAGGTGGTGTGTTTGCCTTCATTGGCCCCACAGGCGTGGGCAAAACCACTGCTATTGCCAAAATTGCTGCACGCTGTGTGTTGCGTTATGGCCGCGACCAATTGGCTTTGCTCACCACCGACACGTTTCGAATTGGTGCCCAAGAACAATTGAAGGTGTACGCCAAAATCATCGGTGTGCCAGTGGTGTCTTTGCGCGACAGCGACGACTTAGCTTCCAAGCTAAGCAGCATGAAAGACCGCCGCGTGATCTTGTTAGACACCGCCGGTGTAAGCCAACGTGACACGCAAATGCTAGAGCAGTCTCAACTGTTGTTAGAAGGTGCGCCTGCACTGAAACGCATTTTGGTGATGAGCAGCACCACCGATTTGCGCACGCAAGAAGATGTGATCTTGATGTACCAAATGGCCGAGAAGAATGAAAAGTCTCGCGCTGTCACGGCGGCCATCATTACCAAAACCGACGAGGCCGCGCAAATTGGCCCGGTGCTCGATTGCCTCATTCGCCACCAGTTGCCGCTCATGTTCTTGGCCAATGGCCAGCGCGTGCCAGAAGATTTAAGCCAAGCCAACACGGCGTACCTAAGCCACCGCGCATTGCGCCCGCGCATGCTGTCTAGCCGTTTGCAAATTCCCGACGATCAAATACCTGTTCACATGGCCGACCAATTGAACGATTGGGTCAAGGCTTCATGAGTGAGCCGGCCACACTGAACGGGCTCAAAGACCAAGCAGATGGTCTGCGAGAGCTGTTTGGTCAATCGCCGCCGCCAGTGCATGTGGTGTGCTGCCCCACTCGGCCTTCACTGGCATTGTCTTTGGTCAGTGAACTGAGCCAAAGCTTGGTGGCCTTAGAGCGAACCGTGATGTGGGTGGACGAAATAGATTTTGCCAACCGCGAGCAATGGCCCTTGCCCTGCAAAGTGAAGTTTGATTTGTCTAAAACTTTGCAAGGCTTTGTAGACCTAGACCAAAGCGTATCGCCTTTGCAGCCCACACTTTGGTATGGCTTGTCTTTGCATACCGCCCGAATTCAAGACAGTGTGCAAACTTTGTCCGATCGCTTGATGCGAAGCGGTGTAGAGTTTGACACCATCATTGTTTCAACGGCTGCGCTAAAGGCCGAAAGCTTCAAGCACTATGGCCCTCGCATTCACTGCACGGCCTTAACGGGTTGCGAGGCGGCAGAACTGAACCAAACCTTTGAGTGGTTGGCCCACACCCAAGATCAAACGCCAGTGGCGTCTTGGGGCTTGGTGTTGGCCGGCGAAGCAGGCACCGCAGAAAACACAGTGGGTTGGGCTGAAGAAAAAGTCAGAACCAATTTAGGGCCGCATGTCAAAGTGCTGGGGCACATTGACACATCGCTTGCAAATTTGCCTTTGAACAGTGCTTGGCACAGATGGCCTGAACTGACGGCCAAACTTACCAACCACCTTTTGATTCACTAGCATGCCGCCTAAGTATCAACAAGATCTGGGCGAGCAGCTCAAACAATACCAACCGCTTGTGAAGCGCATTGCTTCGCGCATTGGTTCTAAGCTGCCTGCCAATGTGATGTTGGACGACTTGATTCAAGAAGGCATGACAGGTTTGCTAGATGCCTTGCAACGCTATGTGCCGCAGCAAAACCAGAGCTTTGAAGCCTATGCCAGCATGCGCATTCGGGGCGCTATTTACGATGCATGCCGCAAAGAAGACATCTTGCCGCGCAACCAACGCGACCAACTCGACGTGCTAGAAAAAGTGACCAGACGCTTGGAGCACACTTTGGGCAGGTTGCCCACCGAGCTAGAAATTGCCAAAGAAGCGGGCGTGTCGATTGAAGATTATTTTGTGGTCATAGACACGTTTGTGAATGTGATGCCCATTGACGATGTGCCTGAAAACTTGTTGCCTACTGATTTTTCTGCAGACCCACTTGAGAAAGTGTCGGGCCAACAATTCTTGGGGCAGGTGGTGGACATTTTAAAAACGCTGCCAGAAAAGCAACGCTTGGTGATGGCTTTGCATTACCAAGAAGATTTGTCTTA
>CALAGS010000154.1 GCA_937891665.1 uncultured Burkholderiales bacterium
CCCAGTTTCATGGTGTTGCTGCGGGGTTCAAAAATAGCCAAGATGCGCTGGCCTTTTCCAATTTGCCTTCTAAGGCCATCCAGCGTGGTGCGAATGGCTGTGGGGTGGTGTGCAAAATCGTCATAAACCGTGATGCCTGCCACACTGCCGCGCACTTCCATTCGGCGCTTCACGTTTTGAAAGCTTGAAAGTGCTTGGGCCGCCACGCTGACTTCAACACCCACATGCTCCGCGGCTGCAATGGCGGCCAAGGCGTTGAGTTGGTTGTGCACACCGCCCAAATCCCATTTCACTTCTGCAAGTTTTTGACCATGACGAAGCACTTCAAAGTTGTGGGGCTCGCCCACTGCTGAGAAGTCTGAAACCGCTGCGCCAAAACTGCGCACTTCGCTCCAGCAGCCTTGCGCCAATACGCGCGTTAAGCTTTCTTCTAAACCGTTGACCACCAAGCGGCCAAGGCCTGGCACAGTGCGCACCAAGTGGTGGAATTGGCGCTCGATGGCTGGTAAGTCCTCAAAGATATCGGCGTGGTCAAATTCCAAATTGTTCAAGACGGCGGTGCGGGGGCGGTAATGCACAAACTTGCTGCGCTTGTCAAAGAAAGCGGTGTCGTACTCGTCGGCTTCAATCACAAAGTAATTGCGTGCATGGCCTGCGGCCACTTTCCCTAAGCGCGCCGAAACACCGAAATTCAAAGGCACACCGCCCACTAAAAAGCCGGGTTCAAGTCCGGCTGCTTCCAGTATCCAGGCCAGCATAGAGGTGGTAGACGTTTTGCCATGCGTGCCTGCTACAGCCAATACATGCCGGCCTTGCAGCACATGCTCTGACAACCATTGCGGGCCACTGGTGTAGGGCTCACCCGATTCCAAAATGGCTTCCATCAAGGGAAATTTAGGTTCGCCATTAGGCAGTCGGCTACGGCTGACCACATTGCCGATGACGTAGAGATCTGGTTTGAGTTGCATTTGCTCAACCCCAAAGCCCTCCATCAACTCAATGCCCAAAGCCTTGAGTTGATCGCTCATGGGCGGATAAACGCCAGCGTCACAACCCGTCACTTTGTGGCCGGCTTCTCTGGCCAATGCGGCCAAGCCGCCCATGAAGGTTCCGCAAATGCCCAATATATGTATATGCATAGGGGGATTTTAGGCGGTGCACAATGGCGTCATGGCAGATTTAACAGATGAAATTGCAGCTTCGGCGGCGCAGTGGGTGGTGGAGGAGGGTTTGGAGTATGGCCCCGCCAAGCGCCGCGCATTGAAAGCCTTGGGCTTGCCGCCGCGCACGCCTTTGCCCAACAATGATCAGGTTGAAGTGCAAGTGCGTGAGTACATTGAACTTTTTTGTGCCGACTCACAGCCCGAAGAGCTGTTGGCCCTGAGAAGGCATGCCTTGATGTGGATGATGCGCTTGGCAGAGTTTCGGCCCTATTTGGGGGGTGCCGTCTGGCATGGCACCGCAACGCGCTTGTCAGACATTTACTTGCAATTGTTTTGTGACGATGCCAAGTCATGCGAGATTGAACTCATCAACAAAGGCGTGGCATTTGAGGCCCGCTCGGTGAATGGCTTGCATGGCGATCCTGTGGAAGCGCTGAGCATTCACAGTTTTTGCGAGGAATTGGGCGAGGAAATTGGCGTTCATCTGTTGGTCAATGATTTTGACGATGTGCGTGGTGCCTTGAAGCATGATTCACAAGGACGTTCACCGAGGGGTGATTTTGAAGCGGTTAAACGGTTAATTGAGGCATGATGATGCTATGAAGCAAGCAGATAATCAAAATAATCAGACTCGCCGACATTGGTTGTTGGCAGGCGTTGGCGTCGCGGCTGGCTTGGCTGGCGCCACGTTCGCTTGGCGAAAATTTCAACCGCAGGGAGTGATGGACGAAGCGGTTCAAAACTTCTGGCAGCAGGAGTTTGAAAAGCCTGAAGGCGGCACTTTGAGTTTCCAAAGTTTTCGTGGGAAACCCTTGTTGGTCAATTTTTGGGCCACCTGGTGCCCACCCTGTATTGAAGAACTGCCTTTAATTGATGCCTTTTATGCTGCAAATCAAGCTAAATCCTTTCAAGTTGTTGGGTTGGCTGTAGATCAGCCCAGCATGGTTCGCCGGTATTTGACGCAAAAACCTTTGCGATTCCCCAATGGCTTGGCTGGTTTTAATGGCACGGCTTTGGGTCAATCATTGGGCAATGCCCAAAGTGTTTTGCCCTATAGCGTCCTTTTCGCAGCAAATGGCAGGCTTTTAAAGCAAAAAGCCGGCAAGTTAGATCAATCTGACCTCGATGCTTGGCTTCAATTGGTCAGTTAAATGGCTTTGGAAAGCAAATGTAGCTATTTGGAGGTTTTTTTAGTGTAGATTCAGCCCTTTCGTTAGCAAACGCAGGGGGTAACATGGATTTGCGCAAACTGAAAACCTTGATTGACTTGGTATCTGACTCCAACGTCACAGAATTAGAAATCACTGAAGCAGAAGGCAAGGTTCGAATTGTCAAAGGTGCCTCACCCTCTGGTGCCCCTGTTTTAAGCCATCAAGTCATGGCAACTGCTGCGCCAGCATTGCCTTCTGCACCTGTTGCACCTCCTACAGCCGCCGAAATTGCCGATGCTGCCGCGGTCACGGCTGCTGCCGTTGCGGCCGAAGTTGCCGCCGCTGGCCATACTGTCAAGTCGCCTATGGTGGGCACTTTCTACCGGTCTTCTAGCCCAGGCGCGGCACCCTTTGTTCAAGTGGGCGACACCGTCAAAGAGGGTGACACCCTTTGCATCATTGAAGCCATGAAGATTTTGAACGAAATTGAATCTGACAAATCGGGCACTGTGAAACAGGTCTTGTGCGAAAACGGTCAGGCTGTGGAATACGGTCAAGCCTTGTACATCATCGAATAATTCACCGGGATTTTTATGTTCAAGAAAATTCTGGTCGCAAACCGTGGCGAAATTGCCCTGCGAATTCAGCGCGCATGCCGAGAGCTTGGCATCAAAGCGGTCATGGTTTACTCAGAGGCAGACCGTGAAGCCAAATACGTGAAGCTGGCTGAAGAAGCGGTTTGCATTGGCCCCGCAGCCTCCAATCTCAGCTATCTCAACATGCCGGCCATCATCTCTGCCGCCGAAGTCACCGATGCTGAAGCCATTCACCCGGGGTACGGCTTCTTGAGTGAAAACGCAGACTTTGCCGAGCGCGTTGAAAAAAGTGGCTTTCAATTCATTGGTCCCACGCCTGAATCCATTCGCATCATGGGTGACAAGGTATCGGCCAAGCAGGCCATGATCAAGGCGGGTGTTCCGTGTGTGCCTGGTTCTGCGGGCGAGTTGCCTGACGATCCCATCATCATTCGACGAACGGCCAAAAGCATTGGCTACCCCGTCATCATCAAGGCGTCTGGCGGCGGCGGCGGCCGGGGTATGCGGGTGGTGCATACCGAGGCGGCGCTCATCAATGCGGTTCAAATGACCAAGGCCGAGGCGGGGGCCGCGTTTGGCAATCCTGCGGTCTACATGGAAAAGTATTTGCAAAATCCGCGTCACATCGAGATCCAAATCTTGGCTGACAAGCACAAGAATGCGGTTTACTTGGGCGAGCGCGATTGCTCCATGCAGCGGCGTCACCAAAAAGTGCTGGAGGAGGCGCCAGCCCCAGGCATTCCCCGCAAACTGATCGACAAAATTGGCGAGCGTTGTGTGGCGGCCTGTAAAAAAATCAACTACCGCGGTGCCGGTACCTTTGAATTTTTGTATGAAAACGGCGAGTTCTATTTCATTGAAATGAACACCCGCGTTCAGGTGGAGCATCCCGTCACCGAGTGGGTCACGGGCATTGACATTGTCAAAACACAAATCATGGTGGCCGCTGGCGAAAAGTTGCCCTTCACGCAGCGTCAAATTGAAATGCGTGGTCATGCCATCGAATGTCGTGTGAATGCCGAAGATCCCTTCAAGTTCACACCTTCGCCTGGTCGCATCACCACTTGGCATGCCCCTGGGGGCCCAGGCATTCGAGTTGACTCCCATGTCTACAACAACTATTTTGTGCCGCCTAACTACGACTCCATGATCGGCAAAATCATTGCCCATGGCGACACGCGGGAACAAGCCATTGCCCGCATGCAAACTGCGTTGGCCGAAACCGTGGTGGAAGGCATCAGTACCAACATTCCCTTGCACCGTGAAATTCTGCGCGATGCTAAATTTGTCAACGGTGGCACCAACATTCACTACTTGGAAGAGTGGCTGAGACACCGCAAAGGCTAAAAGCATGTTTGAACTGCACTTGCTGTGCCCTGAAGACCGCGTCGATGTTTTGAGTGAAGCTCTTGAGGCCTTAGATGCCTTGAGTGTTTCTGTCGAAGACGCAGACGCAGAAACGGAGCACGAACAAGCTCTGTTTGGCGAGCCTGGTATGCCGCCCCCCAAAGAAGGCTGGCAACGATCCAAAGTGGTGGCCCTCTTTGGCAAAGAAGAAGAAGCGCGTGAAGCCGCTCTCTTGTTGGCCGCACAAGACTTTTTTCAGGCCTGTGAAGTCATGTCTGTTGAAGCCGTGCCCGATCAAGACTGGGTGCGTTTGACGCAATCGCAATTTGCACCCGTTGAAATTACCCCAGAATTTTGGATTGTGCCCACTTGGCACGAGCCGCCTTCTCAAGCGCGCGAAATCATTCGCTTAGATCCTGGTTTGGCGTTTGGTACGGGTACGCATCCCACCACGCGCATGTGTTTGCGCTGGATTGCCACGCATGACCTAAAGGGTCAGCGTGTGTTGGACTACGGTTGTGGTTCTGGCATTTTGGCCATTGGCGCTGCCAAATTTGGTGCCGATCAAATTGATGCTGTGGACATCGATGTCGCTGCTGTCACTTCAACGGCACTGAACGCGCAAGCCAACGAAGTGTCGTTGAATGCGGGCTTGCCCGAATTGGCGCAGGGCACTTACCACACGGTGCTGGCCAATATTTTGGCCACACCCCTGAAAGTGCTGGCACCTTTGCTGTGCAGCCACGTGCAAGCAGGAGGTCATTTGGTGTTGGCAGGTATTTTAGAGCGCCAAGAAGAAGAGCTGATTCAGGCTTATGCGCCGCATATCAAGCTGTCGGTCGCTGATCGAGAAGATGGCTGGATTTTGATGGTGGCTCAACGCGGCGCCTCCGCCTAAAATCTCATGGGCTTTTGGGGCTTGGTGACTTGGGCAGTGTTGGGGCTGCTGGCCCTTGTGCTTCAAACTGTTTATGTGTTCAAAGACCCGCTGGCCACCTACCATCCGCGTTTGAAACCTCTTCTGCTTGAGGCATGCCAGCTTGTGGGTTGCCAAATTCGGCCGCTGCAAAAAACCGATGCCGTTGTCATTGACTATGCGTCTGTTGACGCCATTCCTACCGATCTAGCGCAGGAAATTTTGGCCGATGGTGCTCAGCCAACTCGGTGGGTCCTGCAAATTAATTTGAGAAATTCTGATTCTGTGCCAGTGGCAATGCCATGGCTAGAACTGACCTTGACCGATGCACAAGATACGCCCGTGATGCGCAAGGTGCTGAACCCAGTTGACTGGGGTGCACCTGCAGTCGTGTCTCCGGGCGAAATCATTGAGCAGCAACTTCTTTTGAGTTTGAAGAAAGAAGACGCGGCTTTCATGGGTTATCGCTTACTTACTTTTTACCCTTAAGCCTTTGGCTTGACCATTAAAAAAGCCCGACGCTTTTCAGCATCGGGCTTTGCTTTGCTTTCGCTTAGCGCTTTGACATTAAATCAGGGCTTGGTGGCCGAAGGAAACGGCCATGCAGCTTGAGGATTTAACGCTGTAGCAGCGGGAGCAGGGGCAGCGGGTGCTTTCGCTGCTTTCTTAGCTGCTTTTTTGGCAGGCTTTTTAGCGGCTTTTTTAGGGGCAGCTTTTTTAGCAGCTTTCTTAGCTACGGCTTTCTTAGCGGCTTTTTTAGGAGCTGCTTTTTTAGCGGCGGCTTTTTTAGGAGCTGCTTTTTTGGCTGCGGCCTTCTTAGGAGCTGCTGCCTTTTTAGCTACGGCCTTTTTAGGAGCTGCTTTTTTAGGAGCTGCTGCCTTTTTAGCTACGGCCTTCTTAGGAGCTGCTTTTTTAGGAGCTGCTGCCTTTTTAGCAGGTGCTTTTTTCACAACGGCTTTTTTAGGAGCCGATTTTTTTGCTGCGACTTTTTTGGGTGCCGCTTTTTTTGCAGTTGCCATGATTTTTTTCTCCTTGATCAATTAGAAAAATCAACAGAGGGAAACACTTTGCGAATGTTGGAGCCGCAAAGCGATTCAAGGCGCTGAGATTGAATCTCAACACCTTGAATGGGGAAAAACCTCACCCCATCGCCGCTGAGCGCGGTCGTGGTGTGAGGTTTAAACAGGGTCGTCATGTGTGAAGTTTTAGTCCCAAGACAGGGCGCCGCCCGACTGGTATTCAATGACGCGGGTCTCGAAGAAATTGCGTTCTTTCTTCAAGTCAATCATTTCGCTCATCCATGGGAAGGGGTTCTCTTCGTTGGGGAAGAGGGCTTCCAGGCCAATTTGCGTGGCGCGGCGGTTAGCGATGTAGCGCAAGTAGCCTTTGAACATGGAGGCGTTGAGGCCGAGCACGCCGCGTGGCATGGTGTCTTCGGCATAACGGTATTCGAGTTCGACGGCTTTCAAGAACAACTCGTTGATTTCGGCTTTGAACTCTGCTGTCCACAATTGTGGGTTTTCGAGTTTGATCTGGTTGATCAAGTCGATGCCAAAGTTGCAGTGCATGGATTCGTCGCGCAGGATGTATTGGTACTGCTCGGCAGCGCCTGTCATCTTGTTTTGACGGCCCAAAGCCAGAATTTGGGTAAAGCCTACGTAGAAGAACAAACCTTCCATGAGGCAAGCGAACACGATGAGGGACTTGAGAAGCGTCTGATCTGTTTCTTGGGTGCCCGTTTTGAAGTGCGGGTCCATGATGGCGTGAATGAACGGAATCAGGAACTCGTCTTTGTCGCGAATGGACTGAACTTCGTTGTACGCGTTGAAGATTTCGCTTTCGTCCAGGCCCAAAGACTCAGTGATGTACTGGTAGGCGTGGGTGTGAATGGCTTCTTCGAAAGCTTGACGGAGCAAGAACTGGCGGCACTCAGGAGCTGTGATGTGGCGGTAAGTACCCAGCGTAATGTTGTTGGCAGCCAATGAATCGGCTGTGACAAAGAAACCCAAATTGCGCTTAACCAAGCGGCGCTCGTCTTCGGTCAACCCGTTGGGGTCTTTCCAGAGCGCAATGTCGCGGGTCATGTTGACTTCTTGCGGCATCCAGTGGTTGGCGCAAGTAGCGAGGTATTTTTCCCAAGCCCATTTGTATTTGAAGGGCACCAACTGGTTGACGTCGGTTTGGCCGTTGATGATGCGCTTGTCTGCTGCGTTCACGCGGCGTGCGGCGCCTGTGGGTGCTGATGGCGCAGGCGTTGCGGCAGTCATGATAGGACTGGCAGGGGAAGAAGCATTGAAAGAAGACAGATCAGCAAGGCGGTCGGCAGATGGGCCGCTTGGGGGGAAGCTTGGCATTGCAGGTTGCAATGCAGGTGTAGATGAATCGTTCCAGGACAACATAGAAATTTCCAATGTATGAATTATGAAAGCTTGCAGACGAAATGCAAAGCAATGATTTGAAATGAAATGAAATCACGCGTAGAAGTGTTGTGCTTTTGCATCGTCTTGTTTTGAATTTCTTCTCGAAGTTCGCTTCAATTTTCTTTGCAGTGATTTCTGAATGGTGATCTTTTGAATGATTTTTTGAAATGGGAAATTTAAAAAATCATTGGCAAGCTTCGCATCCCACATCGTCGATAGCGGTGAATTTCACATCGGTGGCGGGCACTGCAGAAAACTGCGAAGTACCTGATGCGTTCGATGTTGAGCCGCTTGATGCAGCGCCAGAAGACACCGCATTCATTTGATTGTTAGACACGGTCGATTTCTCGGCGTGTGTGGCGCTGATGGTGCGCAAGTAGTAAGTGGTTTTGAGGCCACGCAACCAAGCCAGCTTGTAAGTGTCGTCAAGCTTCTTGCCAGACGCGCCCGACATGTAAATGTTGAGTGACTGCGCTTGGTCAATCCACTTTTGGCGACGTGCAGCTGCTTCGACAATCCAAGTGGTTTCTACTTCAAAGGCGGTGGCGTACAGGGACTTGATTTCTTGGGGCACACGATCGATGGGGCGCAATGAGCCGTCGAAGTGCTTCAGGTCCATGACCATGACATCGTCCCACAGACCCAGGCGCTTCAAGTCGCGCACCAAGTAGCTGTTGATGATGGTGAATTCGCCAGACAAGTTGGACTTGACGGACAAGTTGCCAAAGCAAGGCTCAATACAAGCATCGACGCCAATGATGTTGGAGATGGTGGCCGTAGGCGCAATGGCTACGCAGTTGGAGTTGCGCATGCCATCTTTGGCAATCTTCTTGCGCAAGGCATCCCAGTCCATGGTGCTGCTGCGGTCCACTTCTACATAGCCGCCGCGCTCTTTTTGGAGCAGATCAAGGGTGTCCAAGGGCATGATGCCTTGGTCCCACAATGAGCCTTTGTAGCTAGAGTACTTGCCGCGTTCGGCCGCCAATTCGGTGGACGCCCAGTAAGCGTAGTAGCAGATGGCTTCCATGGAAGTGTCTGCAAATTGCACAGCTTCTTGAGACGCATAAGGCACGCGCATTTGGTACAGCGCATCTTGGAAGCCCATGAGACCCAAGCCCACAGGGCGGTGACGCATATTAGAGTCGCGTGCTTTTTTCACAGCGTAGTAGTTGATGTCGATCACGTTGTCTAGCATGCGCATGGCCGTTTTAATGGTGCGTTGCAATTTGGCGTGGTCTATTTGTTTGCCGTTAGGGCCGTCCATCAAGTGTTGGGGCAAATTAACTGAGCCCAAGTTGCACACCGCAGTTTCGGTGTCGCTGGTGTTCAAAGTGATCTCAGTGCACAAGTTGGAGGAGTGCACCACGCCAGCGTGTTGCTGAGGCGAGCGAATGTTGCAAGCATCTTTGAAGGTGATCCAAGGATGGCCTGTTTCAAACAGCATGGAGAGCATTTTGCGCCACAGGTCGTTGGCCTGAATGGTGCGGCTGGGCTTGATTTCGCCGGCTGCTGCTTTTTGCTCGTAAGCCACATAGGCTTTTTCGAACGCAATGCCAAATTTGTCGTGCAAGTCGGGGCAGTCCGATGGCGAGAACAAGGTCCACGTGCCATTTTCCATGACGCGGCGCATGAACAGGTCGGGAATCCAGTTGGCCGTGTTCATGTCGTGCGTGCGGCGACGGTCGTCGCCGGTGTTTTTGCGCAGTTCTAAGAACTCTTCAATGTCTAAGTGCCATGTTTCTAGGTAAGTACAGACCGCGCCTTTGCGCTTGCCGCCTTGGTTGACCGCCACAGCGGTGTCGTTGACCACTTTGAGGAAGGGCACCACACCTTGCGACTCGCCATTGGTGCCCTTGATGTGGCTGCCCAAAGCGCGAACGCGCGTCCAGTCATTGCCCAAGCCGCCTGCAAATTTAGACAACAAAGCGTTTTCTTTGATGGACTCGTAAATGCCGTCGAGGTCGTCTGGCACGGTGGTGAGGTAGCAGCTGGACAGCTGTGAGCGCAAACCGGCGCTGTTAAACAGGGTGGGCGTGCTGGACATGAAGTCGAACGAAGACAGCACTTCATAGAACTCGATGGCACGGGCTTCGCGGTCGGCTTCACCCAAGGCCAGGCCCATGGCCACGCGCATGAAGAAGGACTGGGGCAACTCGATACGGGTTTTGCGCACGTGCAAGAAGTAGCGGTCGTACAAAGTTTGCAGACCGAGGTAGTCAAACTGCAAATCGCGATCGGCTTTGAGAGCGGCGCCCAATCTTGGCAAGTCAAATTGCAGCAATTTTTCGTCGAGCAAGCCGTTGTCTACACCCTTCTTGATGTAGCCGGGGAAGTAATCAAGGTAGTGAGCGGCCATGTCTTTCAAGAGCACTTCTTTGCCCAAGACTTCTTTGGCAATGGTGTGCATCAAGAGGCGCGCAGTGACGTAGGTGTAGTCAGGGTCTTTCTCGATCAGGGTGCGAGAAGCCAAGATAGACGCTTTGTAAACCTCTTCCATGGGCACACCGTCGTAAAGGTTGCGCATGGTTTCGGCCACGATGGGGTCGGGCTGCACGTCTTTGCCCAAGCCTTGGCAAGCATTGACGATGAGGCCTTGTAGATAGTTGATGTCTAGGGGCACGCGTTGGCCGCCATCCAAGACGTGCAGCGTGGGGTGTGCGCTAACCGCTGCTTTTTCTTCTTTGGCTTGAGCGCGCTCTTGCGTGCGACGCTCACGGTACAACACGTAGGCACGTGCCACTTCGTGGTTGCTACTGCGCATGAGTCCAAGTTCTACCTGGTCTTGCACATCTTCGATGTGGAAAGTGCCGCCGCCTGGGCGTGAGCGCACCAACGCGCGAATGACCGCTTGCGTCAAACCGTCCACCACTTCGCGCACGCTGGCTGAAGCTGCGCCTTGGGTGCCGTGCACTGCCAAAAAGGCCTTCATGAGGGCAACGGCAATTTTGTTGGGTTCGAAGGGAACCACAGCGCCATTACGGCGAATGATTTGGTAATTGGCCAATGCATGGCTTGCTGATGGCGGGGTCTGTGAGGTGCTTGGGTTGCTCAATAAGCTGGTTTTGGTAGGCGTTGGGTTTAGCTCAATTTGCATGTCGTTCTCTGTGATCTAGGGCAGTTCGGTTTTAATTTATTGTGGTTCGTCAAAGAGGTGGTTTTCTTGGTTTTCACTAGACCGTGACTTTGGCGTCTAGACACTATATATGGTGTCTAAGCTGATTTCAAGCCACTAGGGGTAGTGTTTGAGGAATATCTGTGCGTCTGTGCAGGCAAGATACTTTTTGTGACTCTGTTATCGTAAAAATATGACTATTTTGAGACAAAAAAAGAGGGCTTGAAGTCCGCATCAAATATGCAATTTTTTTAGAGACTCTATATTTGGTGAGGGTTTTCTTGCGATTGCCTTCGCAAATCCTTGCAAATAAATGCGTTAACAAATTGACTTGATGCCGTCGCACCCTGAAAACCCTAAAACGGTGCGAATAAATGGCAAAAATGTAATGAAGGAAAATTTGTCAAAATAATTCACTATCAGGGAAAAACTGATGCGGCCACGCCACATTTTTCTTCAACAAATCCCAATCGAAACCTGGGCCTGGGTCTTTTTTTCGACCCGGTGCAATGTGTTCATGGCCCGCAATGTGCGCAATGGGGTAGTGCTTGCCAAGCGCCAAACAAAGGGGTGCCAAGCTTTCGTATTGAGCCGCTTCAAAGTTGAAGCCTTCTAAGCCTTCCAGTTCAATGCCAATCGAGTCGTCATTGCAATTGTTGCGGCCTCGGTAACTTGAAACGCCAGCGTGCCAAGCGCGTTGCTCGCAGCTCACAAATTGCCAAACCTTGCCCGTTCGTTCAATGAAAAAGTGAGAGGAAACTTCCAAGCCTCGAATGGATGTGAAATAGGGATGGGCTTCCCAGTCGAGTTGATTGGTAAAGAGTTGTTGAACGGCGCCCGTGCCAAACTCTCCGGGAGGAAGGCTGATTGAATGAATGACTAACAAATCAAGCGTGGCGCTAGGGGGGCGTGGGCCAAAGTTGGGCGACTCGCATTTTTCAGCGCCTTGGCACCAGCCTTGTTGCCAATTGTCAAAGCTCATGGCACTTAAGCCAACTGATCGCCTGCGGCTTGGCGATGGGATTCTGAGCAATAACGACCGGCACGGCCTTTTGTCATGTCTGATTCGGGCAAGTGAACGCCGCAATGATCGCACGCGTGCATGGCGCTAGGTTCTTGCAAGTCAACTTTGGCATTGGCATTGCCTTGCGATGCAGCATTGTGAGAGTTCTCTTGTTGTTTCTCTTTGAATGCATTCAGTCGGTTTCTTCGCCACAACCAAACCCCAAACAAAACAGCCAGCAAAAAAATGAAGATTTTCAAAGGCTGCGTCCCAAAATGACTTCAAGTACAAAGCGCGATCCGGCGTAAGCGAACAGCAAAAATGCTGAGCCTGTGTAGAGCACCCGCACAGCACGCCGGCCACGCCAACCAAACTGATGGCGGCCGAGCAAAAGAGCGCCAAAGGTGAGCCAAGACAAAACAGAAAACACGGTTTTGTGATCCCACTTCCAATGAACGCCTGCAGCGCCGTACAGCTGTTCGCCAAAAACAAAGCCTGCGATCAGGGTGAAGGTGAGCAAAATAAAGCCGATCAGCACAAATCGGAACATCAGGCGCTCAAGGGTGAGCAAGGGCAGGCCGCTTTGGTTTTCGTTGCCTTTTCGAATTTCAATTTCGGCGCTGGTCATGAGGGCAGCGTGAACCACGGCGGCTGCAAACATGCCATAGGACGCAATGCCCAAAGCCCAGTGCAAGGGTAACCATAAAGAAGCAGAGACCTGCAGCGGTTGACCTGGGAAGTACCAAGACAATGCCACCGCTGCGCTACCCAGAGCGGCCATGACCCAACGTGCTTTGAACTTCGGGAAGTATTGGCTTTCAACCGTATAAGCTGTCAAAACCCACCAGACGGTGACGGACAAGGCGGGCGCGAAGCCAAATCGGGGAGTTTCGCCCCAAAGGCCAAGCCCCAGCGTGAAAGCGTGCATGAGCCATGCCAACCAAAGGTATCGACGGGTCAAATTGGGGCCCATTCGATCCGCCACAAGAGCGGGAATGACATAGGCAATGATGGTTAAAAGTGACAACCACATGGCCAATTCAGAGGGACTGGCTAAAATCATGCTTCCTAGTTTAGCGTTTTGAGCCGCTGCAATCTGGCAATGGGCTCAAAAGCTAGCGGTTTATGAAAAATTTTCTTTATGGCCTCCGCTCTCACCGACAAACTCTCGCTACTCGTTAAGCAAATCAGCGGACAAGCGCGGATCACGGAATCCAACGTGTCTGACATGCTGCGGGAAGTTCGCATGGCGCTTTTGGAAGCCGACGTGGCCCTGCCGGTTGTGCGCGATTTCATTGCTCGCGTTAAAGAGAAGTCATTGGGTCAAGAGGTCTTGGGCTCTTTGAAGCCAGGCCAAGCCTTGGTGGCCATTGTGAACCGCGAGTTGGCAGCCACCATGGGCGATGGCGTGGCCGATATCAATTTGGCGGCGCAACCGCCCGCAGTGATTTTGATGGCGGGTTTGCAAGGTGCGGGTAAAACCACCACCACGGCTAAATTGGCCAAGCACCTGATTGAAAAACGTAAGAAAAAAGTGCTGACCGTGTCGGGCGACGTTTACCGACCCGCGGCCATAGAGCAGCTCAAAACCGTGACGGCCCAAGCTGGTGCTGAATGGTTTCCCAGTTCACCCGATCAGAAGCCGTTGGACATTGCGCGTGCCGCCATTGACTATGCGCGCAAACACTTCTTCGATGTGCTCTTGGTCGATACGGCCGGCCGCTTGGCCATTGACGAAGCCTTGATGGCCGAAATTCGCGAACTGCACGCTGTATTGAATCCGGTAGAAACCTTGTTCGTGGTCGATGCCATGCAAGGTCAAGATGCAGCCAACACTGCCAAGGCTTTCAAAGATGCGCTACCTCTGACGGGCATTGTGCTCACCAAGATGGATGGCGACTCACGCGGTGGCGCTGCTTTGTCAGTGCGTCAAATCACGGGCGCGCCCATCAAGTTTGCAGGTACCAGCGAAAAAATTGATGGCCTTGAAGTGTTCGATGCCGAGCGCCATGCAGGCCGCATTCTGGGCATGGGCGACATTCTGGCCTTGGTGGAGCAAGTCACGGCAGGCATCGACATGGAGGCCGCCCAAAAAATGGCGGCCAAGGTCAAAAGTGGAACCGGCTTTGATTTGAATGACTTCTTGGCACAAATTCAGCAAATGAAACAGATGGGCGGCTTGTCGAGTTTGATGGACAAATTGCCCACCCAATTGGCGGCCAAAGCGGGCAACATGGATTTGGGCAAAGCAGAAAAAGACATTGCCCGCAAGCAAGGCATCATTCACAGCATGACCCTCAAAGAGCGCAGCAAACCTGAGCTGATCAAGGCCACGCGCAAGCGCCGAATAGCCATGGGCGCGGGCGTTCAAGTGCAAGACGTGAACCGCTTGCTCAAAGAGTTTGAGCAGATGCAAGACATGATGAAAAAAATGTCGGGCGGCGGCATGATGAAAATGATGAAGCGC
>CALAGS010000155.1 GCA_937891665.1 uncultured Burkholderiales bacterium
GGGTGATTCACTTTGTAGGCGATGGCTCTTTTTACTTTAGCAATCCAAGCTCAGTCTATGCTGTTGCAAACCAGTATGGCTTGCCCATTCTCACGGTGCTTCTGGACAACGGCGGATGGTCTGCAGTGAAAGAGTCCACCTTGCGCATGTACCCACAAGGTGAGGCCAAGAACACCAACCAGTTTGCTTCTGATTTGGGCTACTCAACAGACTTTGCTGCCATTGCCGAAGCGGCTGGCGCGCATGGCGATAGACTGGTCGATCCTGAGCAAGTAGAAGCTGCCATTGAAAGATGTTTGGCCGCCTTGGATGCAGGGCGAAGTGCTTTGCTGCATGTACGCATCACGCCGCTCTGATTGCAGTCCCAGATTCCAGAAGCCCAAAATTGATGATCCAAATTTGACACCGTTTAAACAGGAGATTGAAATGAAACTATCACAACTTATGACGCACAAACGCAAGACACTTGTGGGCGTGGCGCTCCTCATATTGGCCGGTCTTTGCACATCCGTGCAAGCTCAAACAGCATGGCCCAACAAAGCAATCCGCATTGTGGTGCCTTACGCACCTGGTGGTGCCAATGACATTTTGGCGCGTGTTGTGGCTGAGAAATTAGCGCCAGCCTTGGGCCAGCCCGTTTTGGTAGAAAACAAACCAGGTGCTGGCGCGGCAGTGGGGACCGAGTTGGTGGTCAAGTCACCCCCCGATGGTTACACCTTGCTGATGGCTGCCAGTGGCCCCATTGTGTTCAACCCCGCCTTGGTGGCCAAATTGGCCTACAACCCCGTGACAGACTTGACGCCTATTTCATTGGCGGGTTCATTCCCCATGATTCTGGCGGTTAATGAGGCGTCGCCAGCCAAAACATTTGCTGAATTGGTGACACTGAGCAAAGCCAGTTCAAGCAAGTTCAACTATTCTTACCCATCGGCCTCGTTTCAATTGGTCATGGAATTGGTTAAAGCCAAGACGGGTTTGAAAGCCCTGAACGTTCCCTACCAAGGCAGTGCACCATCCATCAATGCGGTTTTGACACAAGAGGTGCAAATGACCCTGATCGATTCTGGTCCCATTGCGGCTTTGTTAAAGGCCGGTAAATTGCGCGCCTTGGGGGTCACCTCTGAGCAGCGCCTGGCTGCTTACCCACAAGTACCTACCTTGAAAGAGCAAGGCATCGATGTGGCGGTGAATTTTTGGAGTGGATTGTTAGCACCAGCCGGTACGCCTGCTCCCATTGTGAAACGCTTGCAAGAAGAAGTGGCTCGCATCATGGCATTGCCTGATGTGCAAGAGCGCATGGCCAAACTGAACATCAAGCCTGTTGGCGGATCTTCAGCAGATTTTGCCAAAGTCATTTCGCAAGAAATTCAGCTGTGGACACAAGTGGCCAAAGAAAACAACATCAAAGCAGAATGACTGAAAAGCGAATTGCCATTGCAGGTGCAGGCATTGCAGGACTGACCACGGCAATTGCACTTTTGCAGCAGGGTTTCAAGGTTGACGTTTACGAACAAGCTTCCCAGTTGGGTGAGGTCGGCGCGGGCTTGCAAATCTCACCTAATGGTACAAAGGTGCTTCAAAGTTTAGATTTGGAAAATGCCTTGTTGCCCTTGGTGTGTCAGGCGAAGGGCAAAGAAATTCGCATGTGGAACACGGGGCAGCGATGGAAGCTATTTGATTTGGGCGACGACTGTTTATCGCGTTTTGGCGCCCCTTATTGGATGGTGCACAGGGGCGATTTGCACAAGATCTTGTTGGAGGCATTCAATGCGCGCTCAGACAAACCTGTTCGACTGAGTGCGCGAGTTGTTTCTGCTCAAAGCACAGCTTCTGGTGCTAGCTTTGAGTTGCAAGATGGTAGCCATCACCATGCCTTTGGATTGATAGCGGCAGATGGTGTGCATTCCGTTTTGCGCGAGAAGTTATTGGGCGAAGACAAAGCGCAATTTACGGGCTTGTTGGCTTGGCGTGGTTTGGTTCCTATCCATACCATCTCTTCGCATTTACAAGCCCAAGTGGGTACCAATTGGGTGGGGCCAGGTGCGCATGTCATTACCTATCCTGTGCGCGGCGGACAATTGATGAACGTGGTGGGCATCATTGAAAAAGATGGCTGGCGCGGAGAGTCGTGGACAGAGCGTGGAACTCACGAAGAATTGCTTCAAGATTTTGGCCACTGGCATGAAGATGTGGGTGAGTTGATGCGCAAAATTGAACAGCCTTTCAAATGGGCATTGCTTGGCCGATCGCCTCAAAAAGGTTGGGCGCAAGGCTCGATTTGTTTGGTGGGCGACTCTGCGCATCCCACTTTGCCTTTTTTAGCGCAAGGTGCCAACATGGCCATTGAAGATGCCGCCGTGATGGCCCGCTGCTTAGCTGCGCAAGACAGTTCTGCCAAAGCCTTTGCGCAATTTGAAAATTTGCGCTGGCAACGTACAGCCGACATCGTGAACCGGTCGAGTGACAATGCCAAACGCTTTCACAACCCTCAGTTATCCGATCCCACGAAGGCAGTCGACTATGTCAGCTCTGAGTGGGAGCCTGAAAAAGTGAGAAAGCGCTACGACTGGATGTTTGAATATGATGCTTTGAAGATGGCTTTATGAAAGCAGCATCTCAAATTGATAAGCCCGTGCTCATAGTGGGTGGTGGCCCCGTTGGCATGACCATGGCCTTGTGCTTGGCCAAGCGCGGCATACCCAGCTACTTGGTTGAGTTGCGTTCAGCAGAGACTTTGCCTGATGTCAAGTGCAATCACATTTCATCTCGAAGCATGGAGCTTTTCAGGTCCTTGGGTATTTCTCAAGATTTGCGAGCAGCTGGCCTGCCAGATGACTACCCTCATGATGTGTCTTACAGAACCAGCACTTTGGGTGAAGAGATCGCAAGAATACATATTCCTGGCAGAAACACCCGCCTCACCGATCATTCAGGGCCAGACGGAAATTGGCCAACGCCAGAGCCACCGCACAGAATCAACCAAAGGTACATTGAACCCATCTTAAGACGGCACGTTCAAAAACAATCTTTGATTACCTGTTTGTATCGGCATCAAGTTCTGTCTTTCACGCAAGATGAAAATCAGGTCACAGCGCACATTCAAAATCTAGATCAACCCGAATCGAAATCATTGACCTTGTCTGCTGCTTACATGGTCGGATGCGATGGCGGTCGATCAATGGTTCGAAAAGGCATGGGCGCCAAACTGGTTGGCGATGAGGTGGTGCAGCGCGTTCAAAGCACCTGCATCAGAGCGCCACATTTAATTGAACACATGAAAGCACCGCCAGCTTGGGCCATGTTCACGGTTAACCCAAGGCGAAGCGGCAATATCTACGCCATCGATGGCAAAGAAGTTTGGCTCATTCACAATTACCTTCGTGATCATGAAGCAGACTTTGAGTCAGTCGATCGCGATTGGGCCATACGCACCATCTTAGGTGTCGACGATCAATTCGAATACGAAGTGATGAGCAAAGAAGATTGGTTTGGCCGTCGTTTGGTAAGCGACAAGCTGCAACATGGCCGAGTTTTTGTGGCGGGTGATGCTGCCCATTTGTGGGTACCCTACGCGGGCTACGGCATGAACGCTGGCTTGGCAGATGCTTCGAATTTGGCTTGGCATCTGGCGGCGCAAATCGAGTCTTGGGCCTCACCATTTGCTTTGAGTGCCTATGAAAAAGAACGGCATCCCATCACGGAGCAGGTTTCTCGCTTTGCCATGAACCACGCGCACGCCATGAGCAAGCGCCGAAAAGAAATTCCAGAAAATTTAGAAGAACAATCTGCAGAGGGCGCAAAGGCCAGGGCCACATTTGGCCAAGATTTGTACGATTTGAATGTTCAGCAATATTGCTGCGCAGGTTTGAACTTCGGCTATTTTTACGATCAATCGCCCGTCATGGTTTACGACGCTGAGTCAGCACCTGACTACAGCATGGGCAGTTTCACGGCCTCTACAGTGCCCGGCTGCAGGGCCCCACACTTTTGGCTTGAAAAAGACACTTCTTTGTACGATGCCTTGGGCTCTGCTTTTACATTGCTTTGCTTCAAGCCCGAATGCGATATAGAGGTGAGCGCTGTTCAAAAGGCGGCTGGTGAAGCCAACATGCCTCTCAAAATATTAGATGTCAGTGCTTATCCAAATAGGCCGCTTGAATACAGCCATCAATTTGCAATTGTCAGAGAAGATGCACACACGGTATGGCGAGGCGATCAGTTGGGCGCAGAAAATGCACAGCAAATCGTTGCCAAACTTTGCGGATATTGACTTCCCTTAACTTGAAGTTTGGTTTAACGCATGAAATTTTTGACGTAGTCGGCGCCTAGACCAACGCTTTCAAAGTGCGCTCGGTATTTTTCGATGCGTGTAAATACATCGTCGTAGCCTGTGGCATTGCCTTGGGGGTCTACATACATCAGAGCGCCGTGCACGGTAAACAGGGTAATCATGTCTTGGCAGTCATCTGGCACAACCAAGGTATGTGTTTCACCAGGTGGCTCAAACACATAGCCACCTTCTTCGGCCACCCAGTCGTGCTCTAGATACAACCACTTGCCGCGAATGACATAGGCATGAACTTGGCCTGAGTGGCGATGTCTTTGAAGCAAGCCAGAACGTTTTACTTTTAGCAAATGGACATAAAAACCACCCGTGACATTCAGGTGAATAGGGCGTGACCAAATGCCTGGTGAAACAGGCGCCCACAATTTTTCATCTTCTGTATTGACATCAGGAATGACCATGTCGGGCGTCATGCCCCAGGGCTGAGGTTTTGCGTAGGGAATGCGGTCGGTGTCGTTGTTTGAAATTTGTGTGCTGTTCATATGTCGTTGCTAAATTATTTCAAGGTTCTTTCAAACAAGCTGAATAAGCGCTCCCAATGCCGCTCTGCGGCTTTGGCGTTGTACATACCTGCTCGCTGTGGAAACACAAAGCCATGTTCAACTTTGGGATACCACTCAATTCGGTAATTTGACTTGGCCATGATCAGTGAAGCTTCCAATTTTTGGATGTCTTCAGGAGGTGCCCATTTGTCAATTTCTGCGCATGCAAAGTAGCTTTCGCATTTAATTTGCGGTGCCATGAGGTGCGGCGAATCTGGCTCGTTGGTGGCCATGTTGGCCCCATGAATAGATGCAATGCTTTGGAATCGATCGGGGAACTGAGCGGCTATCCACATCACAATGGGGCCGCTCATGCAGTAACCCACGGCTCCAATGCGCGTTTGGTCTGCCATGGCATGAGTGTCCACAAACTTCAGCATGGCGTGTGTGTCAGTTTGACTGGTTTGAGCGTTCAGAGTGGCCATGTGTCCGAACATCACTTCCATGGCCTCTGGCGTTCGTTCTTTTAAATAAAAATCGCGGCTGCGTCTGTAATAAAGGTTTGGCAACACTACAAAATAGCCCACACTGGCCAACCTGCGCGCCATGTCATGAAGCTCTTCTCGCTTGCCAGGTGCATCCATCAAAAAGAAAACGACAGGGTGGGGGCCGTCTTCCTCGGGAAAGACGACAAAGGTGTTCATAGAACCGTTGGCGGTTTGAATATCAATGTTCTCTTCGATCATTTCATGCCTTTTCAGGTTGATGGCCACAGGGAACTTGTATTTTCAACTCAAATTGAACAGCAAGGAATTAAGGTAAACCAGTGTGTTTTTTATCAGGTCATTCGTCCTATGGCGCAGCTGACAAAAGACTTGGCATTGGTAATGCCAGCCGCAAGGCCCGCCACTGAGCCTTTTTCTGGGTAGCCCATGGATTTGAGCTTGTCAATGACGAGCTGCTTGATAGATTCTTCGCCAGAGAAGCTGACCAATTGCTTTTCGCGATCTATGACCAAGTCAGTGACTTTTGCAACACTGTTGATGCCCTTCACAATGGAGTTTTCGCAGCCACCGCATTTGATGTTTTCAACTTCAACTTGGTAAGTGTGTGTCATTTTGAGGTCCTTTTTGAAAGTGCGCCAATTCAATTTATTGGGAATCTAGGGTCAGTATCTAACTATTCAAATGGTTATCATATGATTTAAATCAAATTTTAACCATCACCCCGTTCTTCAAACTATCCTGTCACGCTTATGAGCCTCAAAATAGTTGTCTACTCCAAGTCTGCCTGCCCCCAATGCGAGTCAGCCAAAATGATTCTCAAGTCCAAATCCTTGGCCTACGAAGAAATCAAAATTGACGACGAAGCCGAGCGCATGGCTTTTTATGAAAAGTGTGGGCCATCCGTGCGTCAAATGCCACAGGTTTTCATCAACGATCAGCGAGTGGGCGGCTTGGCTGGTTTGCAGGCGGCTTTGGCGCAAATGGCCCATTGATCTGATTGAAGCGCAAGCTCAAAACATGCTGTTGCGCACCACCCTTGTTTAGTCTTTTTTCTGCAGCTTGTCTTGGGTGTTCAGATCAAAGTCACTTGCATCGTGGCGTTCATGCAATTGTGTTTCTAAAGGCCCCATCACCCGGTTAACCATGCGGCCTCTTTGAACAGCAGGCCTAGCTTCTATTTCATCAGCCCATCGAATCACATGGGTGTATTCGTGAACTTGTAAAAACTCGCCTGAATCGTAGCGCTCGCCTTTGGCCAAGCTACCGTACCATGGCCATATGGCCATGTCGGCAATGGTGTAATCGTCACCACACACAAATCGGTTGTTGGCCAGTCTTTGGTTCAAGACATCGAGTTCGCGTTTCACTTCCATGGCAAAGCGATCAATGGCGTATTCAATTTTGGTGGGCGCATAAGCGTAGAAGTGACCGAATCCGCCACCCAGGTAAGGCGCACTGCCCATTTGCCACATGAGCCAAGACATGCACTCGGTGCGCTTGGCAATGTCGGTGGGCAAAAAGGCTTTGAATTTTTCGGCCAAATAGAAAAGGATAGAACCAGACTCAAACACGCGCTGTGGTTCTGGCGTGCTGTAGTCCAGCAGTGCTGGAATTTTTGAATTTGGATTCACGCCCACAAAGCCGCTGCTAAATTGCATGCCTTCGCTGATGCGAATGAGCCAAGCATCGTATTCAGCGCCTGCGTGCCCAAGTGCCAGCAACTCTTCCAACATGATGGTCACTTTGATGCCATTGGGGGTGCCCAATGAATAAAGTTGCAGAGGGTGCTTGCCTTTAGGCAATTCTTGTTCGTGCGTTGCGCCTGCTACAGGGCGATTGATGTTGGCAAAGCGGCCGCCATTGGCCTTTTGCCAAGTCCAGACTTTGGGGGGTACATAAGGGGTATCTGACATGCTAAAACCTTGTCTATTTATACGAGTGAGAGCCTACACGAGTTCGAAGTTTTACAAAACGCGGAAAACACCCTTCAAAAACGCGTTTTGAAGCCCTAAACTCTATCGGATTCTAATTCGACTCCCCAAAGAGATTCACATGTCTGATCAAAGCCCTACAGTTCAAATGCAACAAGTTTTTGAGTCGCATGCTGCCACGGCACTGCGCCTCAGGGGCTCCACGGCCAATGAGCGCATTGAAAAAATTCGCAAGTTGCGCGACGCCGTCATTGCGCATACCGAAGATTGGTATCAAGCGGCCTATGCCGATTTCAAAAAGCCGGCCGGCGAAGTCGACTTGGCTGAAATCTTGCCCATCTGTTTGGAAGCCAACGATGCCATTCGAAATTTAAAAAAATGGATGAAGCCACAGAAAGTTTGGCCCACACTCCTGACCCTAGGCACCAGCAGTTATGTTCAGTCCATGCCCCGTGGACGTTGCCTCATCATTGGGCCTTTCAATTATCCCGTGAACCTCACCTTGGGCCCTCTCATCTCGGCCATTGCCGCGGGAAACACGGCCATTGTGAAGCCCTCAGAACTCACGCCACATTTGTCTGGCCTCATTGCCAAGGTGGTGCGCGAGGTGTTTTCAGAAAACGAAGTGGCGGTCATTGAAGGCGAAGCCGATGTGGCCCAGGGCCTGCAGGCCTTGCCCTTTGATCATGTTTTCTTTACCGGTAGCCCTGCCATTGGCAAGCATGTCATGGCGGCGGCTGCCAAAAACTTGGCCAGCGTGACCCTGGAGTTGGGCGGCAAAAGCCCCACCATCGTGGACGCCAGTGCCAATTTAAAGTTGGCAGCCCGAAATATTATTTGGTCTAAGTTTGCCAACTCTGGTCAAACCTGCATTGCTCCCGATCACGTGTTTGTGCACGAAAGCGTGAAAGAAAAATGGCTTGAGTTGTGCAAAAACGAAATCAAAAAGGCCTACGGTACCTCACTCACAGAACAAGCCAGCAACCCTCATTTGGCGCACATGGTCAACGCCAGACACACTGCTCGCATCAAGTACCTGCTTGACGATGCGCAGGCCCGTGGTGCGCGTACCTTGCAGGGCGGAGGTGTCGATGAAGCCAGCTGTTTTGTACAACCAACTTTGTTGGACCAAATTCCGGCAGACGCCAAAATCATGGAAGAAGAAATTTTTGGCCCTTTGCTGCCCATCATTGGCTACACAGATTTAGACCAAGTGATTGCCAGCATCAATGCTGGGCCCAAACCATTGGCGTACTACATTTACAGCCAAACCAATGCCAACATTGACAAAACCTTAACGCAAATTACATCGGGTGGCGCTTGCGTGAACCATTCACTCTTGCAGTTCTTGCAAGGCAATTTGCCTTTCGGTGGCGTTAACAATTCAGGCATTGGCCGTGCACACGGACACTACGGTTTCAAGGAATTCAGCCACGAGCGGGGTGTGGTTAAAACGCAATTTGACTTTGCTGCCATGCTCATGATGCCCGGACAAGTTTTGCCTATCATGCGGAAGGCTCTGAAGATGGGCTTCAAGATTCTTTGAAAAACAGGAAGGCTTGCCTATACTCAAAACGACAAAGCCCCTCTAAAATCACAGGCGAATGTCCAATCAAAAATCTAATTCACAGTCTGTCGTGGCTTTTGCAAGTGTCAATGACATGAGCTTGAAAATCCGACAAAAGAGCCATCTTAAAGGACGCCAGGCGGATGAAGCTTCTTTGCAAGAAGTGCAGGCGTTGCTTCTACTTGATTCTGAAGTATTAAAGCTTCGCCGCGATTTACTCATCGAGCAATTGCACAAAATCAACGATACCTTCCGCGGTTTGCACGAGCGTCACTTGGTTGCCTTGGCCAAGCTGATGAACATCTCGATGGCAGAAGTATTTGAAGTTGCTACGTTCTACCACCACTTTGAAGTGATACGTGAGGGTGAGCAAGCGCCTCAGTTCACACTGCGTGTGTGCGACGGCCTCAGCTGCGAGATGGCTGGCGCAGCCAAACTGCTTAACAATCTGAAAGCATCGCTATGTACCAGCAAGATCAACGTTGTGTCAGCACCCTGCGTAGGTCGATGTGAGCAAGCGCCCGTGGCAGTGGTGCACCAACATGAAATCGGTCACGCATCTGTTGAAAAGGTGTTGGCGGCAGTTCAGGCAGAGGCCACACAGCCCGTAGCACCTGATTACATTGATTTGGATGCCTACAGGGCCGATGGCGGCTATGCCTTGCTCCAAAGTCTTAGCAGCGGTCTGCAAAATACAGAGGCTGTCATGAAAGCCATGGAAGATTCTGGCTTGCGCGGATTGGGGGGTGCAGGATTTCCAGCCGGACGCAAGTGGCGCATTGTGAGTGAGCAAGTAGCGCCGCGTTTGATGGCTGTGAACATTGACGAAGGCGAGCCCGGAACTTTCAAAGACAGAACGTATTTAGAGCGCGATCCCCATCGGTTTTTAGAAGGCATGTTGGTAGCAGCGCATGTGGTGGGCATTGATGCCATCTACATTTATTTGCGGGATGAGTACCATGCTTGTCGCCAGGTCTTGGAGACTGAGTTGCAAAAACTCAAAGCCAATTCGGCCATTCATTTGCCCATGATTGAATTGCGCCGTGGCGCTGGTGCATACATCTGCGGCGAAGAGTCTGCCATGATTGAAAGCATTGAAGGTAAGCGGGGTGAGCCGCGCATGCGGCCTCCTTACATTGCTCAAGTGGGCTTGTTTGGTCGGCCAACGCTAGAGCACAACTTTGAAACGCTTTATTGGGTGCGCGACATTGTTCAAAAAGGACCTGCGTGGTTTTCGGGTTTTGGACGCCACGGCCGTACGGGTTTGCGAAGCTTCAGCGTCAGTGGACGTGTGAAAAAGCCTGGCGTTAAATTGGCCCCTGCTGGCATTACCATGGCCGAACTTATTGAAGAATATTGCGGCGGCATGCAAGATGGCCACGAGTTTTACGCTTACTTACCCGGAGGTGCATCGGGCGGTATTTTGCCTGCATCACTTTCAGACATTCCCTTGGACTTTGATACCTTGCAAGCTTACGGCTGCTTCATTGGTTCTGCAGCTGTCATTGTGCTGGGCCATCAAGACTCAGCCCGCAATGCGGCCTTGAACATGATGAATTTCTTTGCGCACGAAAGTTGTGGGCAGTGCACGCCGTGTCGAGTGGGCACTGAGAAGGCGGTTCAACTGATGCAGGCAGCCGTGTGGGACAACGTCACCTTAGAGGACTTAAATCAGGTCATGGTCGATGCTTCTATTTGTGGCTTGGGACAAGCTGCTCCGAATCCTGTGCGCTGTGTTCAAAAATATTTTCCGCAAGAGGTGGCTTGAATGAACGCGCCATTGTCTCAAGAATTGCTGGCACCACCCAGTGTTGAGTTCAGTCTCAATGCGCAATCCGTGATGGGTTTCGAGGGCGAGTCTATTTTGAGCGCAGCCAAACGCCATGGCATTGACATTCCTCACCTTTGCTTCCAAGAAGGATTGCGTGCGGATGGGAATTGCCGTGCGTGCGTGGTTGAAATCAAAGGCGAAAGAACGCTTGCGCCCAGTTGCTGCCGCAATGTCGCGCCAGGTCTCGAGGTCTTGAGCCAAAGTCTGCGCGCCAAGAAAAGCCAAGAGATGGTGTTGGAGCTGCTGTTGTCTGACATGCCCGATCAGGGTCACAAATGGTCAGACAAGGGCCAGCATGGCGAGTTAAGCGACTGGTCATCCAAAATGAACGTGACGGTACGTCCAGAGCTAAAGGCCTTGCGGCGTGAACAGCCTGCGTGTGATGTCTCGCATCCTGCTATGGCTGTTAATCTTGATGCCTGCATTCAGTGCAACCGGTGTGTGAGGGCCTGCCGTGAAGAGCAAGTGAACGATGTCATTGGCTTTGCACATCGTGGTGCACAAAGTCAAATTGTGTTTGATTTGCAAGACAGTATGGGCAGCAGCACTTGTGTGGCTTGTGGGGAGTGTGTACAGGCTTGCCCCACAGGCGCGCTGATGCCCAAGTCGCAAATAGGGTCCCAAGTGGTCGACCAGAAAGTCGATTCGGTGTGCCCGTTTTGCGGTGTCGGCTGCTTGCTCACTTACAACATCAAAGACAACAAAATAGTGAGTGTAGAAGGACGTGATGGGCCTGCCAATCACAATCGTTTGTGTGTCAAAGGCCGCTTTGGATTTGATTACATTCAGCACCCCCAACGACTGACAAAGCCCCTTATTCGAAAACTGGGCGTGCCCAAAGATCCTGCGTTGATTCAGCAGCTCAATCGCAACGCTGCCGATTGGTCTGACGTGTTCAGAGAAGCTACTTGGGACGAAGCTTTGGCTTTGGGTGCCGGTAAATTGAAGCAATTGCGCGATGCCTTTGGGCCTAAATCTTTGGCAGGTTTTGGCTCAGCCAAGGGCAGCAACGAAGAAGCCTACTTGTTCCAAAAGTTGGTGCGAACCGGTTTTGGCTCGAACAACGTCGATCACTGCACGCGCTTGTGCCATGCCTCCAGTGTGGCTGCTTTGTTAGAAGGCGTGGGGTCGGCAGCTGTTAGCAATCAGGTTAACGACGTTGAGCATGCGGGGCTCATTTTAGTCATCGGCGCAAACCCCACCGCCAATCACCCTGTGGCGGCCACTTGGATGAAAAACGCAGCCAAGCGCGGCGCCAAAATTGTGCTGGCAGATCCGCGTGTGACCGACATTGGCAGGCATGCTTGGCGAACCTTGCAATTCAAGCCGGACACCGACGTTGCCATGCTCAATGCCTTGATCTACACCGTCATTGAAGAAGGTTTGGCAAATCAAGACTTTATTCAAACGCGCGCTAATAACTACGAAGCACTGAAGCAAAACATTCAGGGTTACAGCCCTGAAGCCATGGCGCCTATTTGTGGTGTGCCTGCGGAAACACTGCGCGAAGTGGCGCGTGAATTTGCCAACAGCAAAGCATCGATGATTCTCTGGGGCATGGGTATTAGTCAGCATGTTCATGGTACCGACAACGCGCGTTGCCTCATTGCATTGGTCACAGTCACCGGCCAAATTGGCAAGCCTGGCTCGGGGCTGCATCCATTGCGCGGACAAAACAACGTACAGGGTGCCAGCGATGCGGGGCTGATTCCCATGATGTACCCCAACTACCAGCGGGTTAGCAATCCTTTGGCACACGACTGGTTTGAAAAGTTCTGGGACTCACCTCTCGACAGCCAGCCTGGCTACACCGTGGTTGAAATCATGCACAAGGCCTTGGCCAATGACACCGATCCGCACAAAGTGCGGGGCATGTACATCATGGGCGAGAACCCCGCCATGAGCGATCCCGATTTGAACCATGCACGTCACGCTTTGGCGTCTTTGGAGCACTTGGTCGTTCAAGATATTTTCATGACAGAAACTGCATGGTTGGCCGATGTGGTTTTGCCCGCCACCGCCTGGCCAGAAAAAACGGGCACCGTGACCAACACCGACCGCATGGTGCAAATGGGCCGACAAGCTGTTGAGGCTCCGGGCCAGGCCAAAGCAGATTTGTGGATCATTCAGCAGATTGCCAAAGGCATGGGCTTGAAATGGCCATACAAGGGTGAGCACCATGGCGTAGCCGAAGTTTACGAAGAAATGCGCCAAGCCATGCACGAAGTGATCAGTGGTATTTCTTGGGATCGCTTGGTGCGTGAGTCTAGCGTCACTTATCCTTGCCTCACTGAAGAGGACCCCGGTCAGCCCACAGTTTTTAAAGAGCATTTTGCAACGGCAGATGGTCGCGTTAATTTGGTGCCTGCCGATATTATTCCAGCCAACGAAAGGCCTGATACCAACTTTCCCTTTGTCCTGATAACAGGAAGGCAGCTAGAGCATTGGCATACGGGTAGCATGACCCGTCGCGCCACAGTGCTTGATGCCATTGAGCCCGAAGCTACAGCCTCAATGTGTGGCGCTGATATGTTGGGGCTGGGTTTGAGTGAAGGCGACGTCATAACGCTTGCGTCTAGACGAGGTGAAGTGTGTTTAAGAGTGCGCCGTGACGATGGCACACCGCAGGGTGCGGTGTTTGTGCCTTTTGCCTATTACGAAGCTGCTGCCAATCTCATGACCAATGCGGCGCTAGACCCGTTTGGAAAAATACCGGAATTTAAATACTGCGCCATTGCTGTGAAAGCGGGCGGTGAATTGGCTGTGTCACACGGGTTCTTTTAAAAACTCACAGAGGCCTTATCTGGCTTGCGCTTTGTTGGTCCTCAATCTGCTTAGGCCTTGTAGTAAACCACTTGATGGCTGGTGGCGAGCAATTGTTGCTGGTCACTCCAAATTTCAGCCGATTGATCATGGTAACCCAGGCCAAATTTGGACGCGCGCGCAATTCCCAATACGTGATTTGTACCCTGTGAACTAAGCAATGCTGTGTCCGCATGGAAATGCGTAGTGAGAGAAATGGTACCTGCAGGAAATCTACCCATTTTGCGCACGAAAATACGGGGAACAAATGAGTCACAGATAGCTGTTAGAGATAAAAAATCAAGTGGCCGTGGTGGATCATCTTGAATCCAAAACTCTGTGATCGCATCTGGTTCTTGGCTGAGTTGCTCACCGTCAATCATGAGGCCTTTGATTGTGCGCATGTCATAGCGACGAGTCCACTCCGGCGCTTTGGACGTATCTGCCCGCGCCAGTTCTAGAGCAGGCTGTCGAATTGGAAAATCGATTTCTGTTGAATGCCAAGTTTCGCGCCGAATGGCAAAAACAGCGCTTGCAGTGGTTGCAATTTGACCATCATGCTGAAAAAGTGTCATGAACCAATGCTGTGTCGAGCGATTGGTTCTCAGTGCTTGGGCTTGGATGGTGAAGGGCCCGTCTTCAATGGGGCCCGCAAAATTCACAGTCAGAGAGACAGGATCACCTAATCGATTTTGATGCTTCAGGACAGCATTCAACATAACAGCAGAGGTGACACCCCCAAAGGGGCCGACCATATTGCCATAGGCTGGCTGAGTGTGGCCTAACCACAGACCTTCGTTGTTCAGTTCTAGGTTAATGGCTAGATCAAGTGGGTGCAAGAGATTTGTCATTGGTTTGGGGCTAATCTTACACAGTTAAACATCAAATTGAATGCCCTGTGCCAGTGGCAAGCTGCTGCCGTAATTCACGGTGTTGGTGGCCCTGCGCATGTAGGCCTTCCATGCATCGGAACCCGACTCACGCCCACCGCCAGTTTCTTTTTCACCCCCAAATGCCCCGCCAATTTCAGCGCCGCTGGTGCCTATGTTGACATTGGCAATGCCGCAATCGGAACCAATGGATGAAGTGAATATTTCAGCTTCACGCAGATCTTGAGTGAATACAGAAGAAGACAGGCCATGAGACGCTGCATTGTTCATGGCAATGGCGTCATCAAAATTCTCGTAGGGAACCACATACAAAATAGGCGCAAAAGTTTCGCGAAGCATAGGGCCTGTTTGTGTTTCAAACTCTACGATGGCAGGGCGAACGTAATAGGCACTGGGTCCACCCACATCGCATCGATTTCCAAAATGAACTTTGGCGCCTAATTTTTTGGCTTCTTCGAGTGAGGCCTGCATGTTGTTAAATGCAGTTTGATCAATCAGGGGGCCTACCAACGTGCCCGTTGTGAGCGGGTTGCCCACAGGCAGCTTCTCAAATACTTTTTGCAAAGATGAAATGAGTTGTTGGTAAACAGAACGATGGACAACAAGTCGTCTGAGGGTGGTACAACGTTGACCTGCTGTGCCAGCTGCAGAAAAAACCACGCCGCGTATTACCAATTCTAAATTAGCGCTTGGGCAGACAATGGCTGCATTGTTGCCGCCCAACTCTAGCAATGATTTTTTGAAAGTTGTTGCACAGGCCATGGCAACTTGACGGCCCATGGCAGTAGAGCCCGTGGCACTGACCAATTTGATGTGAGGGCTTTCAACCATGGCTTTTCCAACTGTGCTGTTGCCTTGAAGGAGGCACACCAATCCATCAGTGGCCATGCCTGATTGTTCTGAAGCTTTTAACAGGAGCCCAGTCAAGGCCATGGCACTCAGGGGTGCTTTTTCTGAAGGTTTCCAAACGAGGGTGTTGCCACAGACCAAAGCCAAAGCAGCATTCCATGCGAAAACTGCCATCGGAAAATTGAAAGCGGAAATGATGCCTACAGCGCCTAGTGGATGCCAAGTTTCAAGTAATTTGTGATCTGGGCGTTCGCTGGCAATGCTCAATCCATAAAGCTGGCGTGAGAGTCCCACCGCAAACTCACAAATGTCGACCACCTCTTGAACTTCCCCCCAGCCTTCCTGCAGGATCTTCCCAGTTTCATGAGAGATCAGTTGACCAAGGGGTTCTTTGTGCTGTCTCACAAGTTCGCCAAAGACACGCACCAACTCACCTCGTTTGGGCGCTGGTACTTTGCGCCAAGCAAGCGAGGCTTGGTGTGAACGAAAAAGTTCTGCACTGATTTGAGCTTCTGTGTGAGCCGTAACTTTTGCAAGCAACCTGCCGTCAACAGGAGAGTTGACCTCGAAACCCTCAGCATTGAAGGGCGGCAATGCGAGGTTCAAGGATTTGAAAATACTTTGAATATCAGTGCAGTAACTCATGATTGACTCTTAACGTTCGATGAAAGAGTTTAAATGGCAAATTGTTTGGTTGCCATCTTTTTTGAGAACCTTGGAGTCGTTCAACTTAAATTTGTCCTGCACACCAAACAATGGCTGGAAATGTGGCGAGCCAAGCCCAGAAAAATCGGTTCAAACCAAAATACCAAAACACCAAAAAATGAAACAGCGCTGCAATGGTGCAAAAGACCATCGCCAAACGTGCGTCAAGCAAGGCCAGCGGTGCTGCACTCTCCCATAAAATAAACGACCAGGAGCTGATCACGGCTACCCAAGGTTTGCGCAGCCAATGGTTCGTCCTTAGAGGTCCGTGAATAGCGCCATTTAAGAAGATGGTCATGGCACGGCCGTCGCGCCATTCACGCTTAAGCAGTTTCACCGAGCCCGACATGAAATAAGAGGTGATCGACTGTATGGTGATGTACCAAAAGCCAGCGCGCCACCCCAATTCTGGGCTTGCAAAGTGGCTGACAAGTTGAGCAATGAACAAACCAGTTAGTACGACCAAGGTCATGAAATCGCTGCCGCCATTGAAGGCGCCTCGCCAGCGAATGAGGATTGCTAAATTGCTCACAAACAAAAAACCAATGCTCCATAAATCACCGCCCTGAATGGCCACGCTGAGCAATGTTAATAGCCTTAATGCCAACAGCGCACTGAAAGAAGTGGGTGTGAATAAGACATCTAGAAATTGACGCAGCGATGCTTGGGGGATGTCTTGGCGCTGAATAGACCAGATCCACAGGCCGCGCCCTTGGGTGGCAGGTCGCATGCGCCAATATTCCAAAGTCTGAATGCCCAAGCTCAAAGCAAAGAGCAGTTCCATGGCGCGAATGGCCAAGGGTGTGCTGACTATGTAGGCTGAATGCCAGTCCAAAGTCATTTCCGATGCTCCTCTGGTGAGGTCATCATGACGTGGGTGTGCGTGGTCTCGGTTGGGCTGTCTAATAACATGCGCAATTCAAATTGACTCTGGGTATGGTCTGGATACTTGTCAAGCAACACACCATCTACTAAGTGCGCCACCATTTGGTAGGACACTAAATTTCTAGGATCGCAACCCTCTGGTGCTTCGTTTAAATCTGCCCAGAAGTGGTCTATCAAATTTTGTTGTGCCAAACCCAAATTGGTCACGGGGTTGTGAAAAAGGTGCCAGAAGTTTTGCGCAGTCCGTGGATAGAGATGTTCCCACTCGGACCAAGTGAGTTTGCCCTCATGGTTGACTTGGGCAGCTCGCGCATACAGGTGAGGCACATAGCCCACTGCATGGAAAAATTTCCAATTTGGAAAAAATGAGCGCAATAAAAAAATCCAAGGCCCCCGAATCAGGGGGGTCTTGTAGATCAAGGTGAGGGCGAGCACCAAGAAGTAGCAGATGACCCAATAAACAGCCATTTCAAAACAGAGTACTTTGCTAAAGCATTGCAATAATGAATCAGCCAATTCTATTGATGAAAGGCCCGCTAAATCACCTGTTTCGGTTCAGAGATAAAAAATGTAATTACTTTCAGTTCTAGATTGCGTAAAAATCAAATTTTTGGAACTCAATGCCCCAGTCGCTTTAATTGCGCCTTCAATTTTTTGATGGTTTTTCGAATTCCAGCCACCTTCTCTTTGTCTTTTGCCTTGCGAGATTTTGGCTTTTGGGCCAACAAAGTTTTCCGACATTTTGGGCTGCCACACCAGCATGGGTATTGCGCAATTAATTTTTTGGTAATGGGTTCGTCAATGATGAGGCCGTAGTCATAGTTCAACTCTTCGCCAGCTGAGATGTTTTTCTTGGCCTTGATCAACACGCGACCGTCATCGACTTCAGGTTTGCAATTGGGCGTGCAACAATGATTAATCCATCGCGCTGAATTGCCACCATGCAAGGCGTCAATGACGCGATCTTCGTCAATCTGAAAATAAAAGGTGTGGTTGGGATCTTTGGGGTCGTGCGGGTGTCTGTCTTCTGCTTCTTGCGCTGAAATGATTTCTCCAACGTACTCAATGATCGTTTCACCTTTGAGGATGTCCTGGCTTGCAAAAACACCTTTTCCGTGGACGCCAGATTGTCGAACTTGGATTCGTCTGGCAGAAGGCTTTTTGGCTGAAGTTAAATTTGAATTTTTCATAACCGGATGTTGCCAGAAAACGATTAATTTCCTCCATTAACAGCGATGACAATTCATTTATTGGTACGAGGGTTGTCATAAATATTTCACAATAATGAAATCTTGGTGAAACCCGCAACCTGCATCATCAACTTCCAAGTTAAATACAACTTGGGAGACCATGATGAAAGAATTGCCTAACCCCACTTTTCCGATTTCGCAAATTGCTTTGCCTAGGGGGTCACTTCATCAAAGCCCTGAAAACCAAAATTCAGCCAGCCACTCAAAAATTTCGAAATCTGCCATCGAAGTTAGCTGGGCTAAGCATCAAGACGAGGTAAGAGAAGCCCAAAGGCTGCGTTACGAGGTTTTTGGAAAAGAAATGGGTGCCAGGTTGCCAGAAACCGTGGCTGGGCACGACATCGACCTTTTTGATGACTATTGCGAGCACCTTTTGGTCCGTGATGGTGTCTCGGGTGCCGTGATAGGTACTTACCGAGTTTTGACGCCAGCCCAAGCTAAACGAGTGGGTGGCACTTACACAGACACTGAATTTGATTTAACACGCTTAAGATTCATGCGCGAACGCATGGTGGAATTAGGCAGAAGTTGTGTCCATGCTGAGCACCGACATGGCGGCGTCATATTGGCCTTGTGGGGTGCCTTGTTTGAATTCATGGCACGCAATCAATTGGACACCATGATTGGCTGTGCCAGCATTCCCATGTTGCACAACGGCATTGTGAGCGGAGATGCAGCTGCCAGCATGTGGAAGCAACTTTCAAAAACGAACTTGGCATCCATTGAGTTTCATGCGCTTCCCCGATTGCCCCTGCCGATCGAAGAACTCGACTCAGACTTGCCTGTAGAGCCGCCCGCTTTAATTAGGGGCTACTTAAGACTGGGTGCCAAAATTTTGGGTGCACCCGCATGGGACCCCGATTTCAACACGGCAGATTTGCCCATGTTGATGCAAGTGAAGGACCTTCCAAATCGCTATCGCAAACTTTTTGCGGTGTCATGATGATGTTCAAAGATGTTCAGGACTTTATGCCCGGAGAGAGCGCCACGACGCGGCATTACCGTGCCATCTTTATTTCTGACCTTCATCTTGGAACACCAGGTTGCCAGGCAGAAGCGCTATTGGAGTTTTTAAAAACTCATACCTGCGACACTCTTTACTTGGTGGGCGACATCATTGATGGCTGGCAACTTAGGCGCAAATGGTATTGGCCACAAGCACACAACGACGTGGTACAAAAACTGTTGCGAAAAGCTCGCAAAGGTTGCCGTGTGATTTACGTACCAGGCAACCACGATGAATTTGCACGAGACTTTTTAGACCATTCCTTTGGCGGGGTTGAAGTTGTGGAACACGCGGTGCATATGACTGCCGATGGCAAAAAGCTATGGGTGATTCATGGCGACTATTTTGATGGCGTCATTCAATTTGCCAAATGGCTTGCCTACTTGGGTGATACTTTGTATGACTGGGCCCTCAAAGCCAACCGCCACTTGAATTACATGCGCGGACGTTTGGGAATGCCCTATTGGTCTTTGTCTGCCTACCTCAAATTGAAGGTCAAAAAAGCTGTGAATTTTATTTCTGACTTCGAAGTGGCGGTGGCACACGAAGCGAAAAAACAGGGTTATGACGGCGTGGTGTGTGGCCACATCCACCATGCTGAAATTCGCAAGATTGACGGTGTACTCTATTGCAACGATGGTGATTGGGTGGAGAGCCTAAGCACTTTGGTAGAACACCAAGACGGGCGCTTGGAAATACTGACGTTTGATCCTTACTCTGAAGAGAAAATTGCCGTTAAACCCACAACGCTGGTCAGTGCTTGAAGCTCTATAGGGCCACAGAGCGCATGCAGAGTTTTGTCTCATTGTGAGAGTGACTCAGTTAATCATCTTCAGCCATTGCGGCAATGCCATTACAAAAAATGGAAACCAAGAGAGAATAACAGTGCCAATGAAAATGGCCAGCAGCGCAGGCAATACCGATTGGATAATTTCCTTCAACGGCGTTTTAAACACGGCGCTTGCAAAGTAAATATTCATGCCTGCAGGCGGGCATAAAAATCCCATTTCTAAATTGGCAAGGAAAATGATTCCAAAATGAATGGGGTCAATGCCATAACTCATGGCAAGAGGCAGCAGCAAAGGCACCAGCACAATGATGGCGGCATAGATTTCCATCAGTGCGCCTGCAAAGAATAAAAATATGTTGAGTGCCAGCAAGAACACATAAGGGTTGGTCGTAATTCCTTGAACCCAATCCGAAGCCATGTCTGGAATGCCAACGTCAATCAGATAGTTGGTGAGGCCAAGGGCCATACCCATGATGAGCAAAATGCCACCAATAATTTGGGCTGATTGATAAAGGCAATGTTGAAGTGTGGCGAATTTAAGTTCGCGGTGAATAAAGCCTTGCGTGATCAAGGCATAAGCTACCGTGATGGCCGCGCCCTCTGTGGGGGTGGCAATGCCTGAAATCAAGGTGCCAATGGCAATCAAAGGTGCGACAAGTTCCCACTTTGCAGCCCAGATGGCAGTTTTTAATGGAACAGCATTTTCAGAGGGTGCCGCTTCAAAGAGTTTGGACTTGGCCACTTGATTTGAAGATTGAGTCGTTCTCAAAAATCCACCAAAAATTAACAGCGACACAACCATAAGAGCGGCAGGTATAAGTCCAGCGACAAACATGGTGTTGATAGGAACCCTCGCCATGATGGCGTACATGATCAAGGGTACCGATGGCGCTAACAAAACGCCTAAGGAGCTTGCGCTGGTAATCAAGCCAATGCTTTTTGATTCTGGATAGCCCACTTTGAGTAAAAGTGGCAAAAGCAATCCGCCCAAGGCAAGAATCGTGACACCGCTTCCGCCTGTTAAGGCCGTGAAGCAACTGCACAAACACGCAACCGCTAAAACGCTTCCTATTTGTCCAGAGCCAAAGAGGCTGCTGAACAATTGACTAAGGCGCTGTGCAGCTTGGGTATTGGCAAAGACAAGACCCGCAAGCGTGAACAGGGGCAGTGCGGGCAATGAGGGGTTGACTGTAATTTGGTAGTGCGACAAAGCCAAAGACGCCATAGGAATGTTTTCAGATGAAAACAAAACCCAGGACAACCCACCCAAAACCAAAAAAATAGGTCCACCTAAGGCGAGAAAAATGAACAGCAAAAAACACAGCCAAGGCGTTGGAACAGAAGCAGAAGCCAGCCACTGACTTGCTTGCCACGATGCGCCTAGGACGAGAAGCTTACCCACCCATTGAAAGACAAAATGATCGTGCCACTTTTGACCAAATTTAAGCCCCAGAATGCCGAACCCAAAGGGCAGGGCACACAAAAATAGCCAAGTTGGCAATCCGTAGGCGATGGTATGTTGGGCTTCAATCTCAGTCATGACCAACTCATAACTTGCTTTTGCCAACACACCACAGATCAGTGTGGAACCTAAAAAGACCCAGGCTCGCGCTAGTTTTTGAGCCTTCGGGTTTTTAAGATCACGCCATAAAGCACCGATGCTGGTCAAGTGACCGGTTCTTTCAGCATAAATGGCACCTGCCAGTGAAAATAGCAAACCCAAGTGCTGAACCAAAATTGGCGCATTGTCGATGCCACTGCCTTGAAGGGGCCGCATTAAAACTTCAACGACGGGTATCAAAACCATACCGCACAGTGCCAGTGCAGCAAAAGCCGCATCCCAATTTTGTAGCAGATGGCGGCCTGGTAAAACTTGCTTCATGGCGTTTTTGAGGCGCGATAAGTCTTGAGGTGCGCAAAGACTTCATCGAATGTTTCGGCCGGTACCATCTTGCCTCTGATTCGAGGGTAAAGGGATTCACTCAAGGCTCGCCACTCTTTCAATTGCTCTGCATTGGGCTTGTTCACTTGCAGACCTCGCTTCTTCATGGCGTCTACAGCTTCTTCGACTTCCTTGCGAGCTTGTATGCGAATCACACTGCCGGCCTTGTCAGCAGAGGCTTTGAGGGCGGCTTGAGTTGTTGGCGACATCTCATCGAATGATTTTTTGGAAATCACAAAGGCACCCACAATGGGCGCCCAGTTGATTTCCAACATATGAGGTGCCGTGTTGTAGATTTGGGTGGCCAAGGCGAAGTAGGGTGTTGAGGGCACCACATTGATCATGCCAGTTTGAATCGACGGCAGAATATCGGTGGGTTCAAGCGGCACAGGTGTATAGCCCATGCTCTTCATGATTTCTTGTTGCTCAGCTTCTGCGCCCCAAGCGAAAAATTTCATTTTTCTATAGTCGTCTGGACTGAAGGCAGCTTGTTTTGAAAAGAAGCGAACCCAGCCAGCATCTCCCCAAGCCAAGACCACGTAGCCTTTGTCTAGAAACTTTTTTTCCATGCCGGGTCTCATCTTCTCGCGCACGTAATCCAATTCTTCCCATGAGCGAAATGCCAATGGCAGATTTTGAAGCGC
>CALAGS010000156.1 GCA_937891665.1 uncultured Burkholderiales bacterium
CATGAACCTCACTGGCGGCATGGCTTGGCACTGGTTGGCGTGGCGTTCGCAAGCACGCTGGGCGCCTACGTCGCTTGCCGTTGAGAAATGGTTGCTGGCTAACGCGCAAGCTTTCAAGCCTGGCCGTGTTGCAGGACAACCCAGTTTGTTGCTGATAGGTGCAAGCGCTGGTTGGATGATGTCCAGCCAATGGCTGCAACAATTTGCCAGAGTAGACACCTACGACATTGACCCTCTGGCTGCCATCTTGTTCAAATGGCGCCATGGCGCTGCGCTTAAAGCAGCTGGCACAGACTTGTATTGCCACAAGCGAGATGCCCTGCAAGACTTGCCTGGTTTGTTATCAGCACACCCCAAATCATGTGTGTTTTTTGACAACGTGCTGGGACAATTGCGTTTCCAAAACTTGGCCACCGATTGGCAGCAGGTTGAAAGACGTTTGCAGCAATTCAAAGTGTTGCTGAAGGGCCGTGAATGGGGCAGTCTGCATGACCGAATGTCTGGCGCCACAACCATTGACATTGCTCACTTCGACGATGTGCCTGTTCGCCATGCCGACTGGCATGATCAACATTGGCTCACGCAGTTGAATGCGCAAAGCCCTTGGCTGGATCATTTAACGCAAGAGGTTTTTCCTAAAGGCATTAGCGTACAAGATTTTGCTTGGAATTTTTCGCCAAGTTACAGGCATTGGCTGCAGGCCGGGTGGGTACGGCCATGAACTTTGAAGCTGGTTTATTTACCGCACACAAATTTGAAAAGAGCGACCAAGGGCGTGTCGGGGGGAATGGTTTGCCATTCGCGCATGACGCCTTGCGAGTCGACAATTTCGCCAGTGAGCATGGGGCCGCTGTGCATGGAAAACTGCAGAATGTGAACCAATTCTTTGCGGCAGTCCATTTCCATGTGCGTGCGGGTGGACACAAAGAAAGCACCGCGTTGCGCCTTTTGAGGCGTTCTGTAATCGAGCAAACTCCAAAAAGAACGAATGGGCCCGTTGCGCTTGATGGTGCCGTCGTCGACATAAATAATGCCGGAATCTGTGGTGGTCACTTTTTGCCATTCTGCGTTAGCGGTCAGCGGCGCTGTCAGCACCACCAACATAGCGACAAGCGCAACTCGCCAACGTACGGGCAGAGGTACAAGCATAGCGCCAAAGAATCCGCGTTGAGCGGCCCAAAATTTCACAGTGTGATCAATAACGTTCATGCTCGCTACTATAAAGTAGTGCCAACATCTTGAAAAGAGATTCTCCATGCTGAACTTCAAACCTCTCATTTGCAAGCCATCCACTCGATTGGCCATGTCGACACGGCTTTTCAGTTTATTGCTACTGGCAGCTTGCGGCGGCGGCTCAACTGGCGGTGCTGTTGTTGAAGAAACAACTGCAAGCACCCCAGCCCCGACCACGCCTCCCACCGCAACCCCACTGATTAACCCGGGCGCTTATGTGGCCAGCCTGAATGGCAAAGACTGGGTGGCCATGCTTTTGCCCACTACCCAAGGCTCCGGAACTGTCACCAATTTTTATGGAATGCACTACAACGCAGCCGACCCCGATTTGTTCAGCGGATCGGGCATGATCACTGGCAACAGCAGCGCCAATCTGTCGCGCGTCTTTGTCTATCCCAACATTACAGCAGCCGCAAGAACAGGCACAGGATCGCTCAGTTATGTGGGCAACGGCGCAGTTCGCGCCAGCTTGAGCTTTCCTTCAACGGGCTTGGAACAGGGCAAAGACATCAGTGTTGTGGCCAGTGCGCCTGCTAACTACAAGTTCAACACCGCGCCAACCTTGGGTTCTGTTCAAGGCACATGGCAAGGGCGCTGGTCATATGGCTTTGGCTATGTTGACAACTTTAGCTTAAGCATTTCTGCGCAAGGCAATGTGACCACTTCAATGTCATTTCAGCAAGATTGCGCATTGACTCAAGGCATGTTGGCGCCTAATTTTGACGGCACCAACTTGTTCACCTTCAGTGTCACCATTCCTACAGCCACCCAGTGTTCCTTAAAAAGCCAAACCCTCAACGGTGCGGCATTTGTAACCACCAGCCCTGTGGCTGGTAAATCTCAACGCCTTTACCTGATAGGTGTAACCACCGACGGTCGTGGCATTAGCTATAGAGCCGACCGATAAATTCAAGTTTTCAAGACTGAGGCCGATTCTGCCTAAGTACGGAAATTACATTCTGGAATAGACCATGTTTAAATTAATTGCCATCGTTGTGTTAGCCATCTCCACTGCGGGAGCGGGCTACTTTGGCTGGACGCAAAAGAAGTTAGGCGCTGCTGCTACAGAGCAAGTGGCTGAGCTCACTCAAAAAGTTGAAGAAGCTGATAAAAAGGTAGAAGCCACAGAAGTCGAGTTGGCAGCCAGCAAAGAAATGCTACCGCCTTTGATGACGAAGGCGCAGGAATTGGAAGCTGTGAAAGCGGCCTTTTCTACTGGCACAGTTTTGAAAGATCTTGAGGCGGTTTATGCGAAAGAGAAAAAAGGCATCTCTTCTGAGCGCCAACTGGGTTTGGCTGGTGTTCGCCTTTTAACCAACGGCACCAAAGATCCGGCCACTGTAGAGGCCTTTCAAAAAGCTTTGGAGATGACTGACTGGAAAGGTCAGCAAAAAGTAATTTGCGCTGCACAAAATGCATTGGCTGCGGCTGGCGAAAAAGTGAAGGTCATGTCGGAATGCGCACCTGAAGCACCTGCTGGCAAGGAAGAAAAAAAAAATGATGCCAAAGTAGCGCCTGCAGAAAAAGCCGATGTCAAGGACGACAAAAAAGGCGATAAGAAGGGTGACAAGAAAGAAGCCCATGGCCCAGCTGATACGCATGCAGCGCATTGGGAATATGAAGGCGCCATGGGCCCAGAAAACTGGGGCAAAGAATTTCCAATTTGCGGCAAAGGCAAGTCACAAGCTCCTTTGAACATCAAGGGCCCGTTTGAAAAAGTGCGCTTCAGTGTGGCACCCGATTACAAACAAGGCCAACTCAAAATTGTGAACAACGGTCACACCATTCAAGTGAACGTGCCCAATGGCTCCAAAATTCGAATCGACGGTAAGCCCTATGACTTGGTGCAATTCCATTTTCACCGGCCCAGCGAAGAACACATTGATGGCAAACCCTCAGTCATGGTGGTTCACTTCGTGCACAAAAATATGGAAGGTGAATTGGCAGTGCTGGCCGTGATGCTGCGCGAAGGCAACGAAAACCCAGGCATTAAAACTTTATGGACACATGCACCTAAAGCTGCTGGACCTGAAGTGATTCCTGATGGCGTGATGTTCAACCCTGTCAACTTGTTGCCCAAAGAAATGGACTTCTTCCACTATGACGGCTCGCTGACCACACCGCCTTGTACTGAAAAAGTGAAGTTCTATATTTTGAAAACGCAAGTGAACATTTCTAAAGAGCAGGTGACAGACTTCCCGTTCAAGATGAATGCGCGCCCAATTCAACCTGCAAATGGCCGACCCATTTATACAAACTAAAGGCTAGATAAGCCATACAAGTTTTCATTTGAGATTGCCATTAAGGCGTAACCTTTAAAAGGGTTACGCCTTTTTTTTCGTTAATGCAAAGCATTGGGAGCTATAAGACGAACTGTAGGGAAGTAAGTCTGAAAGCGTTGAGTGTCTCGCGTCAAAATAGGAATTTGATTGACTGCGGCATGAGCACCGATGAAAAAATCACCTAAGACATTAAGCTTATTGCCACCTCTTTGTCTGTAAAGTTGGAATGCTTTAGAGGCCATGAACAATGCAAGTTTAGGCATTTGAATCATTTTCAAATTCATTATTTTGAGGTGATTATCAAGATCAGCAATTTCTTTAAATGCAGGTGACAACTCAGCATAAATGATGGGGTTAATGGTCATTGCATGAAGCTCTGACTGAACTCGTAATTGATGAATAGACCACTCAACCCAATCTGGTTCATTGTTTAGAACATCAATCAATATGTTGGTATCAACCAACATTAATTTTCACCACGGAACAGGTTCATCAAATCTTGGGTGCGCCAATGAACATCGGCCTTTCCTCGAACTTGTTCAAATCGATCTATTGTTTGGCGTTTTTCAGCAACGTTGCGATGTGGCTTCTGAGGAGCGGCAACAACTTTTTCCAAAAGCAAGCTACCAGAAGTATTCAGTACAACATTTAATTTACAGCCTGGTTGCAAATTAAGAGCTTCTCTGATCTTTTTTGGAATAGTTACCTGCCCGTTGCTGGACAAAGTCGATGTCATGATGACTCTTTTCTTGCTGTAATTTAATTGAACACTTTAGTCCTGCACAGTAAGACTGTCAACTTACTGTAGTCAATTGAAAGTCATTTAAGAATCTTTATTTTCTAGCTGCATTCGACGCTTACTTCGCCACAACAAAAACACCACAATGCTCAAATTCAATGCGTTCCAAAGCACGCCATTGACAAACGCTGCGTGGTACGAGCCAGTTAAGTCAAAAACCTTGCCAGACATCCAGCCGCCAAGCGCCATGCCAATCATGGTGGCCATGATGACAGCGCCCACCAACACACCTACTTTTTGCGCTGGAAAATATTCGCGCACGATGATGGCATACGACGGCACAATGCCGCCCTGAAACAAACCGAACAATGCCGAAATTACATACAAAGACACCATGCCATCAAACGGCAAAAATAAAAGCAAAGCAATACCTTGAAGAAGAGATCCAAGCACCAGTGTGCGCAAGCCGCCAATGCGATCGCAAATGGCGCCAGATATCAAGCGACTCACAATGCCGCACGCCAACATGAGCGACAACATTTCAGAACCACGCGCCGCTCCAAATCCAAGGTCTGAGCAATAAGCCACGATGTGAACTTGCGGCATGGCCATGGCCACACAGCAAGCCACACCCGCAACACACAGCAATGCATGCGCAGATTTAATGGACAAACCAAACGGCCTTTCCGAAGCCATCGAAGCCGCACTACCTGGCGCCGCAACAGCCAATAAAGGTGGACGTTGTCGCATTAAAAAAGACAAAGCCAGCATGCCTAGCCCACACACAATGCCAATCCAAATGTAGGTGTCACGCCAGCCCAAAGTTTCAACACCCTTCTGGGCAATCGCAGGCCAAATGCTGCCTGCCAAATAATTGCCACTGGCGCACACTGCCACGGCTATGCCACGTCGTTTGTTCCACCACAAAGAAGTGTCGGCCAGCAAAGGCGCAAACGTAGACGAACTGCCCAGTAGCCCCATGAGCAAGCCATGCGCCAATGCAAACAGCCAAATGTTGGACGCCATACCGGCCAGAATAAAGCCACTGCCCACGCCCACCGAGCCAATCCAAAGTGCAATATGCACGCCCCACTTATCAGCCAGCTTGCCCAT
>CALAGS010000157.1 GCA_937891665.1 uncultured Burkholderiales bacterium
CATTACCGCACACCGCATCATGGTGGCTGGCAAGGTGGATGGCAATATTTATGCAGCTGAGCGGGTCGAATTTCACAAAGACTCTGTTGTGAATGGCGATATTTCTTATGGCTCAATTGCGGTTGAGCACGGCGCCAGGCTATTGGGCTTGGTGATTCAAAACAAAACCGCCTCAGAATCGGCCTCGGGTGCCAAGGCCGCTATTCAAAACGCGCAAGTTGCTAAAGAAAAACGTTAAAGCAAACAGCAGCGCCTTGAAAAGACAAATACATCCGCATTAGGATTTTTTGAGCAGCTGATTCAGCTTGTTCAGGCTTTGTTTCAATTCAGGATTTGACTCAATTTCCCTCTTTTTGTTTTTGACCAAACTGGCAACATCCAGGTGGGTTGGGTTGCTTGTTGTGTGAAGTGAGTGTTGGCGTGCCAGCATGGCCCATGAATAGGCCAAGCTAAGAATGAGCCAAGCAATCCATACGCTGCCAGAGTCAACATTGCCCTGAGGGCTTATGTTTGAAAGCTCGGTGAGAAATGAACCCCATGGCAAGTTTAAGAAGGCGCTTAAGCCATCTTTGCCGGAGGCCATGACAAAGCTGACCCAAACAAAGCCCATCCAATTTAAAACGAAAAACGAATTGGCCCAAAAACTGGAAAACTTACGCCACAACTTCATGTCTTCAATGCATTCTTAATTCGTTGATTCAAAGACTCGGCAATTTGGACGCGAACTTTGGATGTGGCATGAATCTCGACTTCGTTTTGATAGGCGTGATTGACAAACTCAGCGGTCAAATTGCGCAAATTTTCAATGTCAATGGACACTTCATGAAGTTTCTGTTCTAGAAACTTTTGCTCGTTTATTTTTTCGGAAATCTTTTCAATGCTGGCATTGACTTGCGTCCAAATTTCAAGCCGAGGATCGTCAAGTTTGAGTGAATTGAAAACCTCAACAATGGAGGCGCCCAACTCGGTCAAAGACTCTGGCGCAGGTGCTTTAGCCGCTGAGGAGGGGGGTGGGGCTTCCCTTAAATGAGGAGCCGGATTGGCGGATGGGTCCTGCGATGGCGCTTTAGGTTGACGCACTTGCGCCGCATCTTCGTCTACTTCAATGCGCTCCTCAGATGGCTGAACCCAACCGGCTCTGGGGTCAAAACGCATCATCACGAGCTTAGGGTTTTGCTGGCTCATGGGGGTCCTTTAGAAAAATAAGTTGCCAAGAATCGTTTTTTTATATAAATTCGATAATAGGGTAAATTTGCCCCCCACGCAATTGTTAAGTTCCTTTTTCTTTGAATACAGTGAGTTACAGATGACAGCTAAACTGAAAATTCTAATCACCAGTCAAAAAGGTGGCGTAGGGAAAAGCACTGTTTCTGCTAATTTGGCTGCTTTTTTTGCCCATGTGGCTCAAAAAACCACGAGCCTGGTAGATCTAGACCACCAAGCCACGGCTGGCAAGTGGGTCAGAAATGCTGCGCCTCTGGGCATACAGTGTATTTCTGTTCAATCACCCAATAACAAAGGCTCTGGCTTGGCTTTGTTGCAGGCCAAGCAAGCACTCAGAAGTGTCTCAAGCGAAACCGAAGTGGTCATCGCCGACCTCACATGGACAGATATTTTGCCAGCCGAATTTTTGTTTGATTTCGATTTAGTGCTGGTCCCAACCTCATTGTCGCGTGTCGAATTGGACAGCACATTAGAGTTTGTCAATCGCTTCGGATTTGTTTTCAACTCAATGATGCGAACGCCGCCCAAGTTGGTCATTGTGCCCAGCCGAGTGGCCAATTTGGAAACCTATTCCAACGTGTTCATGCAGTCATTCAATACCAGCTTTTTCATGTCACCCCCAGTGATGTTCAATGAAACTGCCAGTGAGTTTTTTGGAACAGAGTTTTTTGTCACAGCGCAAAGTCAAGAAATTCGTGAAAACTTCATTAACTTTGGCAATGCCGTTGTCCAACTGGGCCGAAGCCAATTGAGTGAAAAGAAAAGTACGGCCAGCTTGTACCAGCCCAAAATGAGCGGCTCCATCCTAGACAGGTTCCGTGCAGGCATGAATCAAAAGGCCAGCATCAGACCCGTTAATGCAGCCAATGATTTTGCAAAGACCACTTTCCAAGACAAAGTGAAGGCCGTATTGCCCGCCTTCCTTCGAACCCGCAATTACAAATAAAGGCTGTTCAAGCAAAAAAAGGGCCTCTAATGAGGCCCTTTGCACATGCATGATTGAACACGCCATGAGGTTTCTTAAACTTGATTCATGTTGCCGCGAACTTGGCCGCCGCGTTCAATTTCAATTTCTCCGTACTCCAATGTGCCGTTCACTTTGCCTGTGCTTCGGACGATCAGCAGTTGACGACTGCTGATGTCTTTGTTCAGCTCGCCCTTAACGTCCACACGGTCTGCCTTGATGGTGCCTGTTACACGGCCTGTTTGGCCAATGAGTAAATTGCTCACAGTCAGGTCGCCATCAAATTGACCTTCAATCACGGCTTCGTCAGGTGCGTTGATGCTGCCTTTGAAGGAAACGCCTTCGCCGATGAAAACGCTGTTTTGTTTGGTGGTAGGGTTCATTTTGAAAGCGACTTAGAGTTAATTAGGGTTCATGGAATGGTGCGATGGTGATTACTTTGCTAAAAGCAACTCACCCTTGATGGACGCGCCTTTTTGAACAGAAAGTGTTTTGTAAACCACATGGCCATCGACAGTTGCAGAGGATGTGACTGTAAGCTCTTCGCATGTGGCCGTGCCTGAAAATCTGCCCTTGATGTGAAAGTTTTTGCAGTTCACAATGCCATCAACTTGACCGCGCGAGCCAATGGTCAGTTCATCTACTTGGACCTGACCGTTCAAAGAGCCTTCAACGTGGATGGTGCCTTTGGCAGACAACTCGCCCTTAAAATAGAAGCCTTCGCTCAGGATGGATGGCTTGGAAACGTTGGCCTGAAGCATGCCCATCACTCCGTTGCCGCGCTGCTGAGATGCACTTGGCGTGAAATTGGGAGTGACGTTGGGTGGATTGGCCAGCGCAGCGGGCATGGCAGGCTCTTCTTCTTTGAAAAGCACAATCTCTTCAGGCGCGACAGATTCAGCCGCTTCTTCAGGTACTGTGGTGACGTTATTTGGAGCTGATTTGAATTTGTTGAACATGCTGAGCCGTCCGGATGACTTTTAGTGGGTTGACAGGATAGCCACCCACTAATATTTCAAGGTGTAAATGCTTGCCAGTGGAAACACCAGTATTGCCAATGTAGCCCAAGACGGAATCGTGGGTAACTTTGTCGCCTACTTTAACCAATAACTGCGACATGTGGGCATATAGAGATTCAATGCCATTGGTATGGCGCACCACAACGGTGTTGCCATACTGAGGGTGGTTTTGTGAAAGAACGACCACGCCTTCCTTCACAGGGTTAACCTTATCGTTTCCATTTTCGCTAAGCAGGTCCAAGCCCGTGTGAAAGTGAGATTGACCGGTGATGGGGTGTTTGCGAATGCCGAAGTCTGAGGTCATCGCATAACTGCTGACAGGCATTTTGTTTGGCAGTGCATATAAGACATCGCGCAGCGCACGATTTGTGGCCAATTCATCGGCCACTTTGCCACGGAGTAAGGGGTTGTTGTTAATGTCGTCCGTTGAGTTGAATCCGCCTTTGGGATTGTTTTGCTGAATAATTTTGACAATCTTTTCGGTCAAACCAGATGAATCTAGCTGAGATTTGAGGGACACATTTTCTTGGGACACCGCAGCTGTGGAGGTATCAACATAACGGCGAATGCTCATGTCTCTGTCGCGAATAGACTGAGCCAAAGCAACCATCTGATCTTCGCTCATGTCGACGGCTTCACCAGATTGAGCGTCGGCGGTGCCACTAACGAGGGCCTTGAAAACTTCTTGATGTGATTTCTCTAGCCGAGCTCTGCTGATTTGCAGGCTGATGGTGATGATTGAAAGAACAATCAGCGCCGTGGACAAAGAGGTGAGCGTAACGATACTGCCACGAACTAACATGCGTTGGAGTTTGGCGGAGATCGCAAAATACTGAAGGTCACCGTTTTGTTCAAAAATAATTCTTGAATCTTGGTAATCTTTGCGCCACCAATGAAGCAAAGTAGAGGGAAGCGACAACGCACTTAGCCAAAGCAATTTTGCTAATTGCATGTCAGGTGCCGGTTAAACAGGCGCTGGGCCGATGTTTAAAATTGCGGCCGCGTTCAGCGTACCTTCAATGGCTTGAGTCAAAGTTCCTTCGATCTCGCCACCCTTTTCAATTTCAATTTCGACGTAATGAATCTTGCCAGTGATCTTGCCTGTAGAGCGAATGATCAGGCTCTTCTCGCTCACTACGGTGTTGTGCAGCTGTCCGCGAACATCAATGACTTTTGCAGAAATTCGGCCCGTGATTTTGCCAGTGGGTCCAATCAAGACTTCTTCAGCAGTTAAGTCACCCTCAATGATGCCATTGACCACGGCTTTGGAGGGTATAAAAAACACCCCCTTGACGGTAACGCCATCGCCGATAACGACGCTTTCAAGTGAATCTGCTGGATTTGCCACGTTTGCTCCCTAATTGAAGAATTTTAGCAAATTACGTGACTTCAATCAGAATAAAAATTATGATTTAAACGAATGCTTTAGTTCACTGCGCCATGACCAAGCCAAGTTCAAATGGAATATCGTCTAAGCAGGCACTGGTTTGTCCTTTAGGGCCGCGGTCAATAAACCGAATGGTCACCATGAGTTTGTTGCCATGGACTTCGGGCGTCGCTTTGAGTTTGGGGTCTACCCAAATTTGAACCAGCTTGCATTTTCCTTGTGGAATGCTTTGTCTAAATTCGCCGCCCTTGGCCACTAAACGAGAGTGTGCTGCATTGCCCCGAGTGAGCCCCATCAAAAAGGCAACGCTGTCTCTGAGGGGTTTGAAAAAATCTAGCCAACTCAATAGGTCTTCCCTCCGATCTTCGCCGCTGCGGTGTTGCCAAGCAAAATATCGAGGTACATCAAACGGGCTGGTTCCACCAGGCAGTCCCATGCCTTCTCGCAGTTTGTAAAGCCATTCATCGTCGGCAATCATGTGGGCCAACTTCTTTTTTTGCGAGAGAAGTGCCACGGTATGTTGCTCAACCTGGGCAAGCAGTTCTGCCAGAACCATGACAGAAACTTTGGGGTTGCCTCTAAAGCCATTCAACTTGGCCTTTTGAGCAGTCAGTTGCGCCAAGATTTGGGCGCTTAAGTCGAATTGATCGTCTAAATCGGCAATTTCAAAAAGGCACAAAAGGCAGAAGTGGTGGTCTATGGCAAAAAAACGATTGATCAGCACATCGACTCTAGAAAACAAGGTCTCAACCCGCAAGAAATTGCTGGTGAGTTCGTCAAGGGGGTGTTCAAAAAGTATCGCGGCCACTTTGCTGGGGGTCAATGTTCATTGCCTGAATCTGGCAATGATACCCGTCATTTTCGGCCACATTGTGCGTATCATTAGCACATTCGCCACTCCATTGACTGAAATCCATGACCGACTTTGGCGCCAGCAGCAACTCGTCTGAATCTGAAATTTTCTTCAGAATGACGGATCGTTTGCAGATGGAAAGCTGTGCCATGGCCGTGGTCAAAGATGGCAAGAGCGTGGTTATTTCCAGCAAAACCACCGAGCTGATCGATCATTTCGGAGCTGCATTCATTCGTCGCCTCAAAAGAGCTCTGCCAGATACACCTATTGAAGTTTTCATGCCGCCTGACACCGAGGCCATGCTAGACCGCTTCAACAAATTGCTCACCACCATCAAACTGGATGAAGCCACCCAACCCAGAGGCGGTCAGTTGCCTGAAAAAATTTGGGTGGTGCATGATGCCAACGCTTTAGCCACTCATGAGCTTGATTTGTTCACCCGGCTCATATTTCAGTTTCCTGGTGCAGGCATTGGTGCCGTCTTGATGTTTGCTTCTGAGAGCCCACAAGCGGATAAGCTGGCCACACAAAACAAGCAGTTTGTTTCTTGGGCGTTGGAGTTGCCGACACCCGAGCAAAAACTCAGTGCCATTCAGCAAGCCAGGAAAAATGGCAACGAAGAAATGGCGGTTGAGTTTTTCAACAAACTGGCCAAAGCAAGCACTAAAAAAACCACTCCCTTACTCAATGCAGCAGTGGCAAGCGGCGGTGCATCCAAAGCAGCTTCACCCCAGCAAGACAAATCCAAGAGTCTGAAGAAATCAAAAAAGTGGGCATGGATCTTGGCCGTGTCTGCCTTGCTTCTCAGCTCTATGGGCGTGGCAGCTATCTTGCACCCAGATTTAAGCCAGAAAGTGATTGCGCAGGTTTCAGGCTTTTATGACGATTTGCTGGCGTTGGGTTCTCCCGAAAAGAAAAAAACAGCACAAAAAAATGCAACGAACCCAGAAAGCGGTGCAAACAACAAATTAGAAAGAAACTCCGACACAGCGCCTGAAATAGTGGCAGCACCCGGACAGCCCAATAACGAGGCCAACAACCCACCACCACCGGGCCCTCCTGCCGACTTGAAGCCCTACACCGCTAAACCAGAAGCGCCCGTTACCACTCCGCCAGCTGCGCCAGCTCCTCCGACAGTGGCAGCAGCTACGCCTGCTAAGCCGGCCAAGGTCATTACAGAGCTACCTGATGTTGCAGTAAAGGGGCGCTTGTGGCTAAGGGGCTTGCCAGAAGACACATTCTTGTTAGAGCATGGTGTTTTTGACACGGTGAGGCAGGCTCAAAGCACAGTCAAGGCTAAGGCTTGGTTGGCCAATGCACGCATTGTTCCCGTTTACCAGCAGGGCAAAGACGACTCTAAGTTTGTCGTTGTGACCGGGCCCTTCAGATCCAAAGACCGCGCTAAAAACACCATGGTCCGGCTAAATCTGCCATCCGACGTCACCATCAAACCACAGGGCACATTGCTTTCGCAGTCCAAACCACAGCAATGAACATTTTGCTCATTGAAGACGAACAGCGAATTGCAGATTTCATTGTTGCAGGTTTTTCCGATGTGGGATTTACAACACACTGGGAACAAGATGGTTTTCGGGGCCTGAATACGGCTCTGATTAAAAACTTTGACGCCATTGTTTTAGACCTCACATTGCCCATGATGGATGGCCTAACGGTATTGGCTGAAATCCGACGCAAAAACTTAGCTATACCCGTCATTATTTTGTCGGCACGAACAGATTTGAACGATCGACTGCAAGGCTTTGAAAAAGGCGCTGACGACTATTTGGCCAAACCATTTTTTATCGAAGAACTCATCATTCGAATCAGAACAGTGGTGAGTCGCAAGCAGGGCAGCGTCGAAAAAACCATGGTTCAAAGTGGCCTCACGCTAGATCGTTTCACCCGAGTGGCTCATTGGAAAACCATCAAAGTTAATTTAACGCAACGTGAGTACTTGTTGTTGGAATGCTTGATGCTTTCGCCAGGGCAGATTTTTTCAAGGCAACAAATTCTGAAGCAAGTCTGGCAAATCGATTTTGATCCGGGTACCAATGTGGTGGATGTGTGTGTGCAAAGGCTTCGAAAAAAACTAACTGACGATAAAATGACAGAGGGCGAACAGTTTCCCATTGAGACCATTCGCGGCGTTGGGTATCGGTTTAACAACTACTGATTCTAATGATTCAATCTTTTCGACTGAACGTTTTTTTAGGCGTGCTTGCTTGCATGCTGATCTTTGCAGTAGCAACTCGCATCATGGTTCGGCAAGTTTCGGAAGGCCCCATCTTGCTGTACCTGTATGAAACTTTGAGCAAGCACATTGACAACGAGATTGAAGAGTTGAAGCAAGCGCCTCAGAGCAAGATCGATGTGGCTTCGCAAGTTCAAATCGTTCAATACAACTTGGGCAAATCTTTTGCCGATTTAAAACCAAACGAGTTACAAGTTTGGATGGCGGGCGGTCCTTCACAAGACCAAAAGCAATTGGCAGCATTGATTGAAAACGCAAATTGGCGAGACTTGAATCCTACGATAGAAAAACCTAGTATGCCATTGGCCGAAGTTAGTTTTCAAGGTGAAACTTGGTCGGTTCTTCGCGCCGCCGGACTAAAAGAAGACCTGTTTGTCGCCGTCAATAAAAACCTGTTGCTTCGCTCTGCTTCAACCATCATGCGCACCCGGGAAGCCGTGGTGCAAAACCTGTGGCCTCTGTTGATTGTGTTTGCCTTAGTAGCCACTCTGCTAATGTCTTATTGGGCCTTGAAGCCCGTCATGCGCTTGCAACAATCGTTCACCAAGGTGCAACTTGACAGCCCCGATGAACGTATTTCTGAAACACATTTCTTTCGCGAATTTAGAGACTTCATTCGGTACTTCAATGACCTGATTGACCATTTGAGAACCAGCTACAAACAAGCTGCCAGGTTCTCCAGCGATGCTGCACACGAACTCCGTACGCCCCTGACCATTATTCGCGGTCACTTGCATCGCTTGGTCAATGAATCGAGCGATGGCTCTAAACTGCAGTTAGAGCTTTCTTTGGTGGCTGAAGAAGTAGAACGCCTAATTACTATTTCCAACAAATTGCTCATGTTGTCCTTGGCCGATGCAGGGGGCATTAAGTTGGACAAGCAAGAAATTAAATTGCTAGATTTGGTGGGAGAGATGGTCGAGGACTTGAAGCTGTTCAACCCCGACATTGACTTTGATTTTGAGATTCCTTCCAATCTGCGCTTGAAAGCCGATCCTGACTTGTTCTTTCAACTCTTGACCAACCTGATGGGCAACGCGGTGAAATACAACCACCCCCAAGGACAGGTTCAATGCAGTGCTGAAGTGAGGAACGGTCAAGTTTGGATCACAGTGGCCAACACCACCTTGCTCACATTGGAAGGCTTGGATCACCGTGTGTTTGAGCGTTTTTACCGGCACCGCCAGAGCGTGAATCAAAACCTAAGTGAAAAACCCGGCGATGGTTTGGGCCTCAGTTTGTGCAGAGAAATCGTGTTGGCGCATGGCGGTCAGATTGAAATTAGGACGGAGCCTGAACGGTGGGTCAAGATTAGCAGCAGCTGGGAGGCTGCTTGATTCATTACAAATTTGTTAGAAACAATTACAGCTGTGCCATGAACAAAGCCTGAGAAACTAAGTTTTTTCATAATCCGCCTAGTCTTACAAAACTGGGCAAAATTGTGAAATTACTTAATTCCTTACTTTTGGTTGCATTTGCCCCGACACCTAGTTGGGTTTTTG
>CALAGS010000158.1 GCA_937891665.1 uncultured Burkholderiales bacterium
TGATGGTGACGTATTCTGGCTCCATGTCTTGGGCTACTGTGGCGCCTGGGCGGCCAATTCGAACATCGGCTGGCAATTCGCTTGCACGACTGGCGCCCACGTTGAAAGCAGAAAAGTCGAGCGTCGTGGCGGTGTCAGCAGGCACACCATTTGCAACTGCAATGATAGAAATGCTGCCAACTGGATCAATGCCATCTGTAGCAAAGTTGACGCTCAGCTCGCCTTCGTTGGCAACTACCAATTTGCTGCCATCAGGGCTGAAAGCCATGCCGTCTGGCAGGCTGCCGACTGTTACTTTTTTCAAGTAGGTCGCATTACCTTGAGCATCAAGTTTGTAAAACGCAACCACACCTAAGTCTGTTTTAGGCGTTGCCTGAACAGCAATGGCCATCAAGTTTCCGGTAATGGCCAAGGTTTGCACGCCACCTGCCGTGAACCCGTTGCCATTCACATGTTGTGCAACTGAAATAACACTACCTGCTGTCAGATTGCTGGCCGTAGTGGGGTTGGCAAGTGCTGTGCTGCTAAGGTTAGACAGGGAAATTCTTTGGAATGAAGAAGGCGCTGTAGGCGTATCAACGGTGATGAAAATGGAGCGACTTTCAAAATGATAAGCCACAATTTCTGAAACACCTGCACCAGGGTTAAGTGCGTAACGTCCGACCAATGTCGCTTTAGGCGCAAAGTCGGGCGTTTCAGAATCACCGCAACCAGACAGAGTCAACACTGTGATGGCTAGTAGAAATGAACTCAGGATTTTAATTTTCATGTGAGGCTCTTCAAGTGTTAAGAATTTAGGACACTTTAAAGATGAAATATGACGAAATGATGAATTCTTGATGGTCATGTGACCTGAGCGTGATGGTTTTCAATCTGATCTTGATTTAGATAGTACAAAGAGCCAGATTTTCGGGGCGATCCTTTTCCCCGTCAATTCCAAGCCCCGCATTCAGGAAAACCACCCACCTACTTTGACCCTGGAATGTGACCATAGTAAATCCTTTGGCTGCATACGATTGAGACGGCGTGATTGGCTCAAGTGACAGGCCATGTTGATCCCACATGATCAAATTAAGCTGTCAAAACATCTCTTAAAAACTTTGAAACATCGGCCAATTCATCAGGATGTACCGAATGGCCCATGACATAGGTCTTCCATTGCACTGAATAACCCAAGGCAATCAGAGCATTTTTAGACACTTCGCCTCTGTTCATCACCACAACTGGATCTTGCGTTCCGTGCGCAATGAATATGGGTGTATTTGCATTGGCTTGGCTGCGCTCATGCGCCAAGGTATCGGCCAAGGGCAAATAACCAGACATTGCAACGATTCCGGCCAATTTTTGCTTGTACCGTAAGCCTGTATGCAAAGCCATTGCACAGCCTTGCGAAAATCCCGCTAGAACAATATTTTGATGCGAAATACCTCGGCCAAGCTCTCGATCAATCAAGGCGGCAATGGCATTTTCAGAACGCTTGATGCCGACCGCGTCTTGTTGACATATTAAGTTGGCCCCCAAAATGTCATACCAAGCGGGCATCACATAGCCACCATTGACGGTGACCGGTATGCTGGGCGCATGAGGAAATATAAATCGAATGGCTTGGCATCCATTTAATTGGAGTTGCGGCACAACAGTTGCAAAATCATTCCCGTCGGCCCCAAGCCCATGCAACCAAATAACGGCAGCTGTCGGATTCGGGCCAGATTCAATTTCAACATGCGGCAAAAAATTAGGCATAACTTGCATTTTACGGATCCGCTTCGTTCAGGATGGATACCTTCTTCTTTGACCACCTGCTCGGCAAAGGCCCTAGGTTGATTAGATTTCAATTTCATCTTCACTCCTTAAGTTGAAAGATGAACCAAAA
>CALAGS010000159.1 GCA_937891665.1 uncultured Burkholderiales bacterium
CAATGTTTTGGCAATGGTTGCACACAATAATTGAAACTGAACCATGTAGACGTGCTTTCAGCATGGTGCGAGTTGACCCTTCGGTCATCGATCCTCAATTGTTCAGGAGTTATTTATGCAACGTATCGTTTCGCAAGTCGTTTTCAAGCCAAACCCAGGTGCTGACATGATGAAGTTGATGGCGTTGGTTAAAGAGTCTGTTGCAATCTGGAGAAGCCATGGTGCGGATGTGTCGCTGTGGGCGGTATCGGCTGGAGAAGTGGGCAATATGGTTTTTACAGCCAGCTTTGAGAGTTTCTCGGCCTATGGGGCATGCATGGAAAAAGTATATGCCGATCCAGCTTTCGCAGCCTGGAATGCCAAAGGCGTTGCGTCGGGTCTGAGCAGTTGGGTTCGCAGCAATGTTGCGCGTGAAGTGTCTTTGGCATAACGCATAACGCATACCGCACAACGGTATGCGGTCTGCTGTGTTTGTGACGGTCTTTGGTGTCAACATGGCGCATGCTGGGCCAAGGTTCAAGAGTCAGCGTTTGTAACAATGCACGAGCCGCTTACTTCTAGAATGACGCCTGACACACGCATGCCTGTGCACGGCTGATGCTTTTATTCAAATCGTATACGCTCTAACGCGTCATCAAGGAAACCCAGAATGAGTTTAGCAATTAACGAAGATGGCATCCAAGCGCTCATCAAAAATTTTAGTTCTGTCGGAAAGAATGTCGACGTTGTTAAGACCCGCACGACGCCTGATTTTCGTTTCATACGCCCGAGCGGGAACCCACTTGATGCGGCAGGCTTTGCAAACATGTTCGCATCAGGTGACTTGGTCATGCAGTCTATCGGCTTGAGCAAGGTTCACCGACTAGATGTGTATGGCGACCGTGCCTTTGCGGCCTTTACGCAAGTTGCGACGTTCACTTACAAGGGCGTGCCAAACGATGACGTTTTCACCGTCACAGCTCTTTTTCAAAAGATAGATGGCCTTTGGTACTTTTCTTGGATGCAGCGCTCGAGTGGACAAGCCGATTCAGCCGCTTGGTTCTAAGCAACCAGACCTGTCTGACGCTATGGCGAAGGGCGGCACAGTTTAAAAGTCCACTGACAGGCTTGGGACTGTGAGGCCGTCCTCTCAAGCTCCGCCAGCGGTTTGAAGAGGCCACTGCAACCAGCCTGGGCGCAGTTGTCTTTCGGATCTTGCTCAAGCCTGGGACATGCAGCGCTTGGCTGCATGCCCTCATGCTGCATTACGATTTATTTGGAGCAGCGTATGCCTGCGCAATGCGTTGTGCCGTGCCCATGGCAGCGCTCATGGCGTTCATACTGATCAGCTCAGTGGCATTTATGGAGTCGAAAGCACCGCTTGCGCCCGTGACCATGCCCAAGCACGCCATTTGGTCGGCGGTACCCTCTGAAATGACAATCACACTCCCGGTTGAAATCTCAAAGTAAAGGTGGTGAATGGACACCCCCAAGGCGTCGAATAACGCGCGTGTGGCTTGCTCTCTATCGCTGGGTTTAGCGAGCATTCCCTGGAAGGCTTGGGTTGAATACTTGGCTTTTGTCATGTAAATGGCCATGGTCTTATCCTCAAAAATAGGTCAAAAAATAAAAAGCGGTGTTACGCAAACCTTGGTCCCAAAACACCCGAGATGGTTTCGTCGTCCATGATGGGAACAATTTTTATTTCTATCAAACCGTTCCAATCAAGTGCCCACGAAGCCAATGCGGAGGCATCAGTTGATTGACAAATCGCAAACCCACCTGTTCCGTCCACATTGTGGTAGCGCGACAGCATGTCTATACCCGCGGGTGGCATCCCCCCAGTTGCCATGAATTGCGTGATGGTTGCGTCACGCGCAGCAGGTGTATGGGTCCAAGAAAAAGTAAACAACATAAACATTCCTTATAAAAATAAGTTGTCAAAAATCAAATTCACTATGGCTTCAGTCCATTGGGAAAAAATTGGTAAAAGCTTGGCGCCAATCCAGGTAAAACCGATGATTTAAAAAGCCTGAACGAGGGCGTAGGGCGTTTTGTGTAAACGGGTATGGCCCACTGGTCCGGCTGCGCCAGCCTTGCACCTTGCTGTCATTCCGTTACAGCATCAAGCGCCAATGTTTTGGCAATTTTTTGGAAATGGTTGAACACCATAATTTGTATTCACCACAGCATTCAACCTGAGCAACTTAGCAATCAACACCCATGACCGTCTTTGTAGCCGGACCTCCTTCGCCAACCACTTGCGAAAACAGGCCAGAGTGAGTCGGTTTTTTGTTTTGGTTTAAAACGCCACGGTCACTGACTTATGACCGTGTCACGGAACCCAACGGCCACTTTAGTGGTCACTCTAAAGGAAATCTATGTCCCCCGAACTTGCCTTTTTAACGTACTACGGCATCCTCGTCATGCTCACCATCCTCGTTCAAGTATTGGTCGCGGTGGAGCAAGTTGGATTGCCCGCCTTGGCCGGTAATCGCGAAGGCTTGGTGTTAACAGGAATGGCTTTGCGCTTAGAGCGTGCCACGTCTAATTCTTTGTTCGCACTGGCGCTGGTCGCACCGGCAGTGGTCATGCTGCACCTGACCAAACAAGGCTCCGACATGGCAGGCCAAGCCTTGCTCATATTCTTGCTGGCCCGTGTTGCTTACGTGCTTCTGTACGCCTTTGGTGTTGCGTGGTTTCGCACCATGGCCTGGCTCATCGGCTTCGGCTGTACGGCTGTGCTGTACGCGCGGGTTCTCGGTTTCTGACTCAAGCAGC
>CALAGS010000160.1 GCA_937891665.1 uncultured Burkholderiales bacterium
GCGATGGCAACTGCTTGGGCATAAATGTCTGCACCGCCCATGACCCAAAGGTCTTTGTCGTCTGGGCAATGTGCCAAAGCCAAAGTTAAACCTTCTTCCAGTGAATGCACCGCGTGCGCACCTTCTGCATGCCAATCTTTTTGCCGAGTTAGAACCAAGTTGGCTCTGCCTGGTAAAGGTCTGAATTTGGCGGGGATAGATTCCCAAGTTTTTCGGCCCATCAAGACGGGGCAACCGAAGGTGGTGCGCTTGAAATGTGCCAAGTCTTCAGGCAAATGCCATGGCATCTGATTGTGATGGCCAATCACACCGTTGGCAGCGCGCGCGTAAATCAGCTTGAGCTTCATTAGACGGCCACCGGCGCCTTAATGGCTGCGTGGCACTGATAGTCCAAGACTTCAAAGTCTTCGTATTCGTATTCAAAGATGGAGGCTGGTTTGCGTTTGATGTGAAGGGTGGGATAGGCCAGCGGCGCTCTACTGAGTTGCAGTGCAACCTGCTCTTTGTGGTTGCTGTAAATGTGGCAATCACCACCTGTCCAAATAAAATCGCCCACCTCCAAATCGCATTGCTGCGCCATCATGTGAGTCAGCAAGGCATAGCTTGCAATGTTGAAGGGCACGCCCAAGAAAATGTCGGCGCTGCGCTGGTACAACTGGCAACTGAGTTTGCCTTTGCCGCCTTCTACCAAGGGCGGTGCCACATAAAACTGAAAAAACGCGTGGCAAGGCATGAGGGCCATTTTTGAAAGTTCGGCTACGTTCCAAGCACTGACAATGATGCGACGTGAATCAGGATTGGTTTTGAGGGTGCGAATCACATCTTCAATTTGATCGATGTGGCCGCCATCGGGTGTGGGCCAACTGCGCCATTGAACGCCATACACGGGGCCAAGATCGCCGTCTTCGCGCGCCCACTCATCCCAAATGGTGACACCTCGTTCGCGCAGCCAGTTGTTGTTGCTGGAGCCTGTGAGAAACCACAAGAGCTCTTGAATGATGGAGCGCAGATGAACTTTTTTGGTGGTGACCAGTGGAAAGCCTTCGTTCAAATCAAAACGCATTTGATGGCCAAACACGCTGGTGGTGCCAGTGCCGGTACGGTCGGACTTGAAGACGCCATGCTGATTCACGTGGCGCATGAAATCTTCGTATTGAGAGCGAATGGGGCGTGTGGTCATGGGCTGGTCAAAATGGGTTGTTCGACGGCTTCGATTTCAATCTAGGCAGAGACCTAAATTTTAATCACTCTGCCGGGGTTCATGATGTTCTGGGGGTCCAAGGCCTGCTTGATGGCCTTCATCATGGCCAGGGCGGTGGGGTCTTTGTGGTGTGTGAGTTTGTCGGCCTTGAGGCTGCCAATGCCGTGTTCGGCGCTGATAGAGCCGTTAAATGCTTGGACTTGGTCAAATACCCAAGTGTTCACTTCCTCTTCGTGATCGCGTAAAAAGGCGGGCCCATCTGCCCCCGGCGGAGCTTGCACGTTGTAGTGCAGATTGCCATCGCCCAAGTGTCCAAAATTGACCAAGCGAATGCCAGGTATTTTGGATTGGAGCAATGCATCGGTCTCGGCCACAAATTGTGGAATGAGCGAGACGGGTACGCTGATGTCGTGTTTGATGTTCAAGCCTTCATCGACTTGAGCCAAGGGAATGGTTTCGCGAATTTGCCAAAGACTCTTGGCCTGCGCCAAACTTTCGGCGACCACAGCATCTGTGACCCAGCCATTTTCCATGGCTGCTTCCATCAAAGCCTCAAAGCCCACACGGGCATGTGCTTCAGACTCGTAGTCAGAGTTTTCAAGCAAGACGCACCAAGGCGTTTCTTTGAAAAATGGCACTCTGAGTTGAGGGTGATGTTTGTCGACCAAACTCAGCGCAAATTGCCCCATCACTTCAAAACCAGTGAGGCCCGCGCTCAGTCGCTCATGCGCCAAACCCAACAAAGACACAGCAGCTTCCATGCTTGGCACGGCAGCCCAAGCTGTCAGTTGGGCTACGGGTTGAGGATAGATTTTCATGCAGGCTGCTGTGATCACACCCAAAGTGCCTTCACTGCCAATCATGAGGTTGCGCAAATCGTAGCCAGTGTTGTCTTTGCGCAGGCCCGACAAGCCATGCCAAATTTCACCTTGGGCAGTGACCACTTCTAAACCTAAGCACAGCTCTCGCGTGTTGCCATAGCGAACCACCTGGGTGCCACCCGCGTTGGTGCCCAAATTGCCGCCTAAGGTGCAGCTACCTTCGGCTGCCAAACTCAGTGGAAAAAGGTAGCCAGATTTTTCCACGTGCTCTTGCACAGTTTGCAAAATGCAGCCGGCTTCGGCCACAACCGTGAGGTTGGCGGGGTCAAGCGCGCGGACCTGGTTCATGCGCTGTAGGCTCAGAACCACTTGCTGACCTGATGCATCGGGCACCGAGCCAACGACCAAGCCAGTGTTGCCGCCTTGGGGAACGATGCTGGTGAAGGTGTTGGCACAAGCCTTCACAACAGCGGCTACTTCCTGAACATTGGCTGGCCTGACAACGGCCAAGGCCCTTCCATGTGATCGCTTGCGCCAATCTTGTTCCCAAGCACTGAGATCTGTATGAGGATCATCGTGGGTCAAAACGTTTGCATCACCGCAGATTCTGCGCAAGTTTTCTAACAAAGCACTCATATTTGAATTTCAGTGTGAAGGTTTTGATTCTTGAGAGTCGTCTAGGCTAACGCCTTCGCGCGCCATTTGAAAGCGCCAACGCACATGCAATGCGCAAGCTGCAAATAAAATGACACACAAAATGGTTTGGGCCAGTGCAAGCCCACTGGACCACCCTTTGTCTCCCCAAGCACGTACCACGCCCTCGGTGAAATAAAGCCAAATCATGAGGCTGACCCACCGGTAGGTGTACATGCGATTTTTCAACAAGCCGGCCAATGGCCAGCACAAGGGCAGTACTTTAAGGGCCCACCAAGAGCCACCTTCGCGCAAAGGCGCGAGCCACAATTCCCAGAGAAGGCCCACCAAGATAAGTCCTAAAAGGCTGGCGACAGCAACCCATCGCGTCAATTCAATGGTCTTTGGTGTCAAAAATGGGGTTTGAGGTGCAGAGTCGTTCATGGCGATGGCATCATACCGGTCATGAAGCCGATTGAATCACTCCGCGCCACTTTGAACGAGATGTTGAAGTTTCCATGGCGCCAAATGTTGCGCACTTTGTGGCGTCGTTTCCGTGAAGTGCGACTTGGTACGACGGCCAGTTCCCTGACTTTCACCACTCTTTTGGCCCTGGTGCCCCTGTTTACGCTGGGTTTGGCCATTTTTACGGCCTTTCCCATCTTCTCCCAAGTCCAAGAGCAGTTGCAACGCTGGCTGATTGAAAGCTTGGTGCCTGAGAGCATTTCCCGTCAGGTATTGGGGTCTTTGACCCAGTTTTCACGCAAGGCCAGCCGGCTCGGTTTGGTGGGTCTGATCGCAGTCGTAGTGGCCTCTTTGGCCTTGCTGGTCACGATTGACCGTACTTTGGGTCAAATTTGGCGAGTCAGCCGTCAACGACCGTGGGCCCAACGCGTCCTCATTTACTGGGCTGGTATCACGCTTGGGCCTCTGCTTTTGGGGGGGAGCTTGGCAATCTCGTCCTATTTGTTCACTGGCTATCTTTCAGGTTTGGGAGATTGGTTGCCTGTATCTGTTCGAAATTTATTGGACCTGGTTGAGTTTTGTTTGCTGGTGGCCTGCGTGACAGGCTTGTACTACTACTTGCCCAACACTCGCGTGGATTGGCGTCATGCTTTGATTGGTGGCGTGGCGGTTGCGGTGGGCCTAGAGTTGGCCAAAAAAGTGTTGGCTCTTTATTTGGCGCAAATACCTACTTACTCGGCCATTTATGGTGCCTTTTCTGCCGTGCCCATTTTATTGGTCTGGATTTATGTGGCCTGGGTGGTGGTGTTGTTGGGTGCAGTGGTCACGGCCAGCTTGCCTGAAATTGGTCGGCAAGCCAAACGACACGCAGACGGCCCGGGCTGGTCATTCAGGTTGGCCTTGGAAGTCTTGAGGTGCTTGTCGCTTGCTCGATCAAACTCGCCTGAAGGTCTTCGCATGTCGCAGTTGGCCGATGAACTCCACATTGAGCAGCGCCATGCACAGATCGTCCTGGATAGTTTGGAAGAACTCAAGTGGGTAGGCCGCTTGGAGCAGTCCAACAGCAACTTAGAAAGTGCGTGGGTGCTGTTGGTGGACATGTCAAGCACTCAGCTTGAGCCTTTGGTGCAAAAACTGTGCTTGCATCCCTCTGAGGCCACCGAGTTGCTTTGGCAAAAAACCCAATTGACCCGCCTCATGCTGGTCGATGTGATCAAAACTTGATCTTGCCCGTCCACATGTCTTTGTGCATGTGGCTCCTTAAAAAAACGAATCAAAGCGAGTTGGTTTGAAACGGGGCTTTTAAAAATCCCCTAAACCTGGCTCGGCCGCCTCTGGTTGGCAATTCGCTGAGTGAATAGTTCGGAAACCGATTCAAAAATCGACCGATCGCAATCCTGCCTTCAAGTCGAGCCAAACTCAAGCCTGCACATTGGTGTACGCCAAATCCAAATGAGAGGTGCTTATTTTGTGCGCGCCTTAAATCAAGTATTTCGGGATTGTTGAATTGAAGAGGGTCGCGGTTGGCTGCGCCAATGCATAGCGTGACCAGCGCACCTTCGGGTAAATCGACGTTGCCGATCTGAGTTGCTTTCATTGCACGCCGATTGCTCAGTTGATTGGATGCTTCAAATCGCAAAAATTCATCGATGGCCACACTGAGAATGTGCTCAGTTTGCTCAGTTTGCAAACTTGCTTGTGCGCTCATGAGGTCGGACCTTAATTGAGCATGTTGCGCAGGATGTTCGATCAAACTGATCAATGAATTGCCAATTAAATTGGTCGTCGTCTCATGACCTGCATTTAAAAGGAAAATACAGTTTTGGAGCAGCTCAATTTCACTCAAGCTTTCGGAGTTTTGTGAATTTGAAAGCATGTCTTTGTCGCTCAAAATCAAGCGCGTTAAAACATCTTGATCAGGATTGCCGGGGTTTTTACGGCGATCGGCCACCAGGTCGCGCAAATAGTCGAGAAACTCCTTGACGCTGCGATGTCCAAGCTCTTCTTGGGCGGGTGTGAGACGAGGTTCTAAGGCTCCCAGGATGGCCAATGACCAGCCCCTCAATGGGCCTCGATCTGCATGCGGCACATTGAGCAAGTTGCCAATGACTTCGACTGGAATGGCGGAGGCAAAATCTTCAATCAAATCGCCTTTTTTTTGGTCTTCCATTTTGTCTAGAAGGCTGTCCACCAATTGGATCAAACCTGTTTCCATGGCATCAATAGCGCGGCGCGTCAGTGCCCCCATAATGAGTTTGCGCACGCGCGTGTGCCTAGGTGCATCGTTGAACACCAAGCTGTTGGTGTGATGTTCGTAAAGGGGCGCGTCTTGTCCAAGTAATGCGTAGGGTGCTTGGTTAAATGGGGCGTGGTTGTATTTGGGTGCAAACTCAACGCGCTTATCAGAGCTGAAGGTTGATGCATCTCGGTAAACCGCGACCAGATCTTCATGCCGGGTTAAAAAGTAAGAGCCATCGGGCATGTGTTTGATGGGCTCGTGCTGGCGCAGGTAAGCATAGACAGGATAGGGATTGGCCAAAAAATCTGCGGGCAAATTTCGCAAATCAAACAAGCTGCAAATCTCTTGCACACGCTGCGTTGAGAGCGCAGGTGTGATGAGTGAAGAAGCGTTGCGCAAAGTGCTCATCACTTTTTACAAAATGCAATCATGGCGCTCAATGTTTCTTCTGGCGCTTCAACCATGAGTTGATGCCCTGCATTGACCATGGCCACGTGGCCATCATGCGCCAATTTGATCAGGCTTTGTGCAGCTTTGGGTTGTGTCATTTGATCTTTTTTGCCCAATAAGAACAAGGTGAGGCAGGTGACTTTGCGCATTGAAACTTCGCCTTGGTCATAGCTGTCGCAAGCCTTGAAGCCTTTGTTGAAAATATTCTCATGAGAGTTGCTGGCCAAGACTCTGCGCATCAGGGCTTTGCTGCCGCCTAGCAGCCATGTGCCTGGGCCCAGTGCGCTGGGTGGAGGCGCCAATGTAGAGTGAGAAAACACATTGACCATCTGAATGGCTTTTTGCGGATCGTTCAAGGAACTGTCGAGCAAGGCGGGTGAGACCCGCATCGGGTAGGCGGTACCCACCATCATCAATTGAGAAACTCGGCTTGGATTTTCGGCAGTGGCATGAAGCGCAATGAGCGAGCCAAAACTGTGCCCGATCAATAGGGCTTTTGAAACGCCAGCGGCATCAAGCAGGGCGATGATGCTTTGCGCTGCCTCTTGCACAGACGCAGGCGCTTTGCCCCCGCTTCTTCCGTGACCTGGCAAGTCCACAGCCAACACGTTCCAGCCATGGTTGGCAAAGTAACGCGTTTGCAAAATCCAAACGCTGTGATCGTTGAGTACGCCATGGATGAACACAGCTGTGGGCTTGGCGGGATCAAACAACTTGCCACCCGTGTAAACATAAAGTGGCGCACCTTGCACGTTGTAAATCATGCGGCACCTCCACTTTGAAGGGCCGCTTTTTCGGCGGCCTTGAGCGCGCGTTTTAAATCGTCAATCAAATCATCGGGATCTTCTAAGCCAATGGACAAACGCACCGTACCGGGGCCAATGCCAGAAGCCTTGAGAGTTTCATCGTCAACCCTGAAGTGCGTCGTGCTGGCGGGATGAATGACCAAAGAACGGCAATCGCCCACATTGGCCAAGTGACTGAAAACTTGCAACGCTTCGATGAAGGCCTTGCCTTGCTCGCGCGTGCCTTGGATGTCAAAACTGAACACAGAGCCTGCGCCGCGTGGCAATAATTTTTGGGCCAGTGCGTGGCTGGGATGTGTCTCTAGCATGGGGTGGCCCACACGGCTCACCATGGGGTGTGCCGCCAAGAAGTTCACCACCTTTTCGGTGTTGCTCACATGACGAGCCATGCGAAGTGGCAGTGTTTCGATGCCTTGCAAAATGAGCCACGCGGTATGAGGGCTCATGCAAGCGCCAAAGTCGCGCAGACCTTCCCGGCGGGCACGCAATAAAAACGCCCCCACCGTGCTTTCTTCGTCGAACACCATGTTGTGAAAGCCTTCGTAGGCTTGCGTGAGTTCAGCGAATTTTCCTTGTGTGTGAGGGCCTGACCAATCAAAGCTGCCGCCATCAACGACCAAGCCGCCAATCACGGTGCCATGGCCCGATAAAAATTTGGTGGCTGAGTGCACGATCAAGTCTGCGCCATGTTCAAAGGGCTTCATCAACCAGGGCGAGGAGAGGGTGGCATCGACCAACAAAGGTACGCCGGCGGCGTGCGCAATTTGACTGACCGCAGGCAGGTCCAGAACGTCCATGCCTGGGTTGCCCACAGTTTCACCAAAAAACAATTTGGTATTGGGTTTGACGGCCGCTTGCCATGCTTTTAAATCACCGGGTTTGACAAAGGTGGTTTCAATGCCGAACCGACTCAGGGTGTAGTGCAGTAAATTGTGCGAGCCGCCGTAGAGGGCGGAGGATGCCACAATGTGTGAGCCTGCCCCCATGATGGTGGTGACTGCCAAATGAAGGGCTGCTTGCCCACTGGCCGTGGCGATCGCGCCAATGCCGCCCTCTAAGGCTGAAATTCGTTGTTCGAGCACCGCGTTAGTGGGATTGCTGATGCGGCTGTAAACATGGCCCGCGCGTTCGAGGTTGAAGAGCGAGGCTGCTTGGTCGCTTGATTCAAAAACAAAAGAGGTGGTGAGATGAATTGGGACGGCCCGCGCGCCGGTGCTGGGGTCGGGTGCGGCACCCGCGTGCAACGCAAGCGTGTCAAATCCGGGGTCTGAGTAACCTGGCATAAAGAGTCTCCAACGAATGAGTAGCAAGTTTCAGGCAAGTGGCTAAGGGTAAGCTTTGACTGTTCTTTGCCAACATTGTGGGCTATATTTCACCTTCAATAGGAGACAGCCATGAAAGTCAGTGACATCCTTCGCGTCAAGGGCCACAGCTTGATCACCGTCACGCCAGACGAGACACTGGCAACGGCTATTCAAATCATGTCCGAAAAAGACATTGGTTCCTTGGTGGTCATGGAACACGGCGATCTGGTGGGCATGCTCACATTCCGTGAGGTGATGCAAGCATTGGCGCAAAACGGCGGCACCATTGGCAATATTTCCATTCGCAAAGCCATGGACGATGCCCCTATCACTTGTACCAGTGAAACCGACATGGACGAGGTGCGGCGCATGATGCTCAACAACCATGCGCGCTACATGCCCGTCATGGACAAACGCATGTTGATGGGCGTCATTAGCTTCTACGACGTCGCCAAAGCAGTGGTTGACAGTCAGAATTTTGAAAACAAAATGCTCAAAGCCTATATTCGCGATTGGCCAGAGGGCGAAGAGAAAGATCAGAAAGAGGCGCCCACCCTCTGAGATAATAGAGGCCTATGAGCGGCAATACCTTCGGCACCCTATTTTCAGTCACCAACTTTGGTGAATCCCACGGCCCAGCCATTGGCTGCGTGATCGACGGTTGTCCACCCGGCATGCCGCTGTCTGAGGCGGACATCCAGCCCGATCTTGATCGCCGCCGGCCGGGTACTTCTAAATTTGTCACTCAGCGCAACGAACCCGACACGGTTCAAATTTTGTCGGGCGTGTACCAAGGTCTCACAACGGGTACGCCCATTGCACTGCTCATTCAAAACACCGACCAGCGCAGCAAAGATTACGGCGACATTGTCCAAACATTTCGTCCTGGTCATGCCGACTTTACGTATTGGCGCAAATATGGCCTGCGTGATCCCCGAGGTGGCGGCCGTTCATCCGCACGTTTAACAGCGCCCATGGTGGCGGCAGGTGCTGTTGCCAAAAAGTGGCTAGCAATGAAGCACGGCACCACATTCAAGGGCTGCATGACGCAAATTGGCGAAGTGCCTATTGGTTTTGAAAGTTGGGAACACGTTCATCACAATCCCTTTTTCGCACCCATAGCCGACGTCACTGCCCTTGAGGATTACATGAATGTTTTGCGCAAGTCGGGCGATTCATGTGGCGCACGTTTGCGTGTTCTTGCACAGGGCATGCCCATCGGTTTGGGCCAACCGTTGTTTGACAAACTCGACGCCGATATTGCCTACGCCATGATGGGTATCAACGCTGTCAAGGGCGTTGAAATTGGTGCTGGCTTTGCTTGCGTGACTCAAAAAGGCAGTGAGCATGGCGACCCCATCACGCGCAATGGTTTCATTGGCAACAATGCGGGCGGTGTTTTGGGGGGTATCAGCACGGGTCAAGACCTTGAGGTGTCTATTGCCGTCAAGCCCACCAGCTCTATTCTGATTCCCCGTCCTTCCATTGACATCCAAGGCAACGCCGTTGAGGTGCTCACCAAAGGTCGACATGACCCCTGCGTAGGAATTCGCGCAACGCCCATTGCCGAAGCGATGTTGGCTTTGGTGGTCATTGACCATGTGTTGCAACACAGAGCCCAGTGCGGCGACGTTGTTCAGCCTGCCAATTCTTAAGGGGCTGAGATGCCCAACACCTCAGCGGTCCAACGCCGCCAATTGATTCCGTTTGCGGCTGTTTCGGCCAGCTACTTCGCGCACATCGGATTTTTCAATCCCTATTTGCCACTCTGGTTGAAAGAATTGGGATTTGGTTTGTTGGCCATCAGCATTCTGACCTCTGTGCAGGCGGCTACTCGCTTGTTTGCCCCTTATGCGTGGGGTTGGCTCAGCGACCACACAGGCGAGCGGGTCAGTTTGCTTCGCTATGGTGCCACCGCTGCCATGCTGTGCGCATGCATTTTGTTTTTTGAACTAGGCCCCATCGGTTTAGGCTTGGTGCTGTTGGTCATGTTCACCCACACCAGTGCCATGATGCCCATGAGCGAAGCAGCCATGGCTCATTTGGTCAGTCAGGGCGGTGCCTTTGATGCCAAAAGATATGGCCGTGTGCGTTTGTTTGGATCGATTGGATTTTTGTTCACGGTGTTTTTGGCGGGTGCCTGGTTTGAATATTTCGGCATGCACCATTTTCCTGGTTGGACCGTCCTGAGTTTGGCGGCTGTCGCGGCCAGTGTTTGGATGCTGCCCAACTTAAAAGAGGCTGTGCCATTGAACGATACCAAGGTGGCTGTCTGGCCCGTACTGCGTCAAAAACCTGTTATGTGGTTTTTCATTGCGGCGTTTTTTCATGTGTTGTCGCACATGGGTGTGTATGTGTTTTTCTCCTTGTATTTAGACTCTTTGGGTTACAGCAAAGTTTGGATTGGCATGCTGTGGGCAGTGTCAGTCATTGTTGAAATTGGCTGGTTTTTCACACAAGCCAAATGGATGCCTAAGCTGCCCTTGACCGCCTGGCTGGTGGTTTGTTCGGTGGCCATGGTCTTGCGCATGGGCATGACTGCGCAGTGGGCCGATGTGCTGTGGGTATTGCTGCTGGCGCAAGCCATTCATGCGCTCACATTTGCTGCTCACCATACCGCGTGCATTGCCCTTTTGTCGCATCATTTTCCAGGTCGCTTGAGGGGTCGGGGTCAAGCGCTTTACACCGTCGTTGCTTATGGCTTTCCTGGTGTACTGGGTGGCTTGGCGGGTGGCTTGTTAAGTGATCGATTTGGTTTGCAAAGTGTTTATTGGCTTTCCTTGATAGCAGCACTGATTGCCACTGCCGCAGCTTATCGCGTTTGGCGTTTTCAGCATCCAACAGGTTCTGAGCAGCTGTCCCATTGAAGCCATTCCTGAAAAGGTCTACTCAAAGTTTGTCATGACTCTGCTACAACAACCCATTCACATAGCGCCGGAAGTCTTGCGATGCTTGTCACCCCAAGTTGCGACTTCTTTGTTGACGGGGCGTCAACTTCAGTTGCCAGGACCCATGGTTTGGCATGAGTGGGGTTATGAATCAATAGACAAAGGCGCTTCAACTCTGGTGTTGCTTCATGGGGGCAGCGGCAGTTGGACGCATTGGATTCGCAGTGTGGCGCCACTTGTGGAAAATGGCTTTCATGTTTTGGCTGTTGATCTGCCTGGCTTTGGCGATTCTGCTTTGCCTGATCAGGGTGCCGATGTGGATGCACTGATTGAACCTTTGCATGCGGCTTGGCAAATGCTGCGTGCTTCTGACAATGTCAGTTTCATTGGCTTCTCTTTTGGCGGCATGGCTGCCGCACTGTGGTTGGCTGCTTACCCCCAGGACGCGACAAACTTGATTTTGGTGGGATCGCCTGGCTTAGGGATTAAATCGCCCCACAGAGTTCCCTTGAAGGGCTGGCGTCACTTGCCAACAGAAGACATGCAAATTGAAGCTCACAGGCACAACTTGTTGGGCTTGATGCTGCACGACGAGAGCAAGCTGGATGAATTGGCCATGACAGTGCACCGCTTGAATGTGGCGCGTGATCGAATGCCGCGCAGGCGTCTATCGGGCACACCCATCGTGGCGGACGCTCTGCCGCACATTGCGTGTCCTGTGCATGTCATTTATGGCGAGTGGGATGCGCTTTACCACGGGTGCATGTCTGAGGTGGAAAAGCTCTTCAAAAACGTCACGCCCCAATTGGCTTCATGGCAGTTAGTGACTGGCTCTGGGCATTGGGTGCAGTTCGAAGCACCAGAGGCTTTTCAGCTTGCTTTGAAAAAGACTTTGTAGGGGGCTGAGCTCAAGCCTTGGCTTGGGCTGCAGACACTGCGGCCCTTAGGCCCATTAAATAACTGTCGACACCAAAGCCTGCAATTTGGCCTTTGGCAATTTCTGCAATGACCGAATGGTGCCGGAATGCTTCGCGCGCATGGATATTGGACATGTGCACTTCGATGATGGGGCACTTCAAAATGGCCAAGGCATCGCGAATGCCATAGCTGTAGTGTGTCCATGCGCCTGCGTTGATCATGACTGCGTCAACCCCATCCGTATGCGCTTGGTGAATTTTTTCAACCATTGCGCCTTCAAAGTTGGTTTGAAAGCAATCCACGCTGGCGCCCAATTCTTGGCCAAGCTTTTTCACTTGCGCATCTATTTCGGCCAAGGTCACAGTGCCGTATTGGGCTGAGTCACGCTTGCCAAACATGTTCAAGTTGATGCCGTTCAAACACAAAATCTTCATGATTTTCCTCTGAGGTGGGGCTGACAAAGATCCCTAGTGAAAACATGGAATCTGAGCCCCTAGCCCCGATTTTCCAATATTTGAGGCAATATCGCGCTTTTATTCTAAAAACTTTTGCCATGGCCGCTACATTGAAAATCGATTTCGTTTCTGACATTGCCTGTCCTTGGTGTGCGGTGGGCTTGGGTGCGCTGGAGCAGGCCTTAGGCAGACTTAAGGGTGAAGTTGCAGCAGACTTGCATTTTCAGCCCTTTGAGTTGAACCCCAATATGGCGCCAGGGGGGCAGGATTTGGGTGAGCACCTGACCGCCAAGTACGGTTCAACCCCAGAGCAGCAAGCGCAGATTCGAGCCAATATTGCGGCCCGAGGCGAAGAGGTGGGCTTTCAATTCAATCCAGGCGGGAGAGGGCGTGTTTACAACACCTTCAATGCGCACCGTTTGCTGCATTGGGCTGGCGTCAAAGGTTCTGAAGGCAGTCAGCATGCTCTAAAGCGCGCATTGCTTGAGGCGTATCAGGGCCGGGCTGAACGTGTCGAATCTGATGAAGTTTTGTTGGCAGTTGTAGCCTCAGTAGGCTTGGATGTTGCTGAGGCGCAAGGTATTTTGGCTTCTGACACTTATGCCCAAGAAGTACGGCAGATAGAGCAGCATTACCAACAAGCAGGCATTCATTCTGTACCTGCTGTCATCATCAATGACAAGCATCTGATTTCGGGAGGTCAACCTGCAGAAGTCTTTGAGCAAGCGCTCAGAAGAATTGCGGCTGGTGAAGTTTGAGACATGCCTGCATTGACCATTTACTTTGATGGCAGCTGTCCGCTGTGCCGGCGTGAAATTGCCTTTTACAAAGGCAATCCAGATGCAGCTCAATTGGTTTGGCACGATGTGAGCGTTAATTTTCAGGCCAACGACGATTCAAGCTTGGGTGACGGACTGAGTTGCCAACGAGCCATGGCCTTCTTTCACGTGCGCGATGCGCAGGGCAATTTGTTTGAAGGCGGTGCTGCATTTGCCCGGCTGTGGCTAGAGCTGCGAGGCTGGCGCTGGGCAGGCCGGGTGTTTTCGGTGTGGCCATTCAGTTGGGCCATTAACGTGGGTTACAAAATGTTCTTGCCCATTCGTCCTACTGTGCAAAAGTATTTGCTCAAATGGGATGCGCGTCATTCATGAGCCTATATCAAGCTTTGGTGTTGGGTGCAAGTGGCGCCATCGGCAGCGCCTTCGTTTCACACTTTCAAAATGATGCTGCCTGCTCGCTGGTTGTTGGTTTGTCGCGTCAAAGCGATTTGTATTTTGATTTGGAAAATGAAGACGGCATGGCGCATTGCGCTGCTCAATTAAAAAGTGCGACGGGCCCCTTTGGCGCATGCCAATTCAAATGGATCATTGATGCCACAGGCGCATTGACCATTGAAGGGCAAGGTCCTGAAAAGCGCTTGGAGGCCTTGAATGCCAAGCAACTTTTAAAACAGTTTGAAGTGAATGCCGTAGGGCCAGCTTTGCTCATGAAGCATTTCTTTCCATTGCTACTGGGTCAAGAGCCATCTTGTTATGCCACTTTGTCGGCGCGCGTAGGAAGCATTGAAGACAATCACAAAGGCGGATGGTATGGATACCGAGCCGCCAAGGCCGCTAGAAATATGTTTTTACAAACGGCAGCGATTGAGGCTTCTCGCAAAAAACCATTGTGTGTTTTTGCTGCTTTACAGCCAGGTACGGTTCAATCGAAATTGTCTTCTAGTTTCGTGGCAGCAGAGAACGCCATGCTGCCAGAAGAATCAGTTTCAAAAATGATGGCTGTCATGTCAGAATTAAAGCCAAACGGCCGAGCACAGTTTGTCGACCATGCTGGGCAGGTTATTCCATGGTGATGACTCTAATCATGAAGGGAAAAATATGAACGAAGATCCAAGATGTTGTGGCACCGGTACTTGCATCATTGACCCTGAGGGTTTCTGTTGGTGTGGTCAGCAATGGGATGGCGAAAAAATGGCCATGCCTAAGTTAGAAGTACCGCCAGATGACGGTCAAGCGGCTCATTCTAAGCAAGGGCCTTCATCGGCAGATACCCAATGAAGATGCTCAAGAATAGCTTGATAAAGCTGTTGTGGGTGGCTTTTGGTTTGGTAAGCTGCTTTCAAGCGTGCGCCAGTGAATTGTCTGAACTGCTCAAAAAACCTGATCATGTTTTGCTAATGCGGCACGCCATAGCGCCTGGCATTGGCGACCCTGCAGGTTACAAGCTTCAAGACTGCAAGACTCAGCGAAATTTAGACGCCACAGGTCGCGCTCAAGCGCAAAAAACAGGTCAGTGGCTGAAGGCTCAGGGTGTTGGCAATGCACTTGTATTTTCAAGCGCATGGTGTCGATGCAAAGAGACTGCCGAAAACTTGGCCTTCGGAACGCCCGCCCTAGAAGCGTCTTTGAATTCATTTTTTGACGACATGCGTCAAGGACCACAAAGCAATGCGAACTTGCAAAAATTCATTGCCAATCAGCTCAAAGCCAAAGGTGACAAGGCTTTGGTTTTGGTCACGCACCAAGTCAACATGACCGAGTTCACGGGTGCAACCGTTGGGTCTGGCGATATGGTTTTGGTCAAGGTCAACGCGGCAGGCAAAATGATTTCTTTCAAAGTTTACCCAAGCCCCTCATAAAGAAGGGTCACCTTGCCGTTTGGATTTCTAGCGACGCAATGCCTGAGAAATCTTGTGCCTTGATACCGTACTTTTTGGAATTTTGAAAGCAGGATTTTGGCCGTTGGCGTGCTCGGTGAGTGCGTCCTGAAACCAAGAGCGCACATCTTCTTCAAGGCCAATGCCATGCATGAAGTTGTAGATGGCTTTTTTCAATCCCAATCCCAAGAGATCGTGATCGACGCCCGTGGGGTCAATGAAACCTATGTCGTTTTTGCCAAAACTCACAGGGGGCAAAGGAATCAGTTCGATGCCATATTCTTTGGGATTTAAACCGACTGGCGAGTGAACGGTGCAAGCAAAGCGGTGGAAGAAGCCACTTTGAATGCAGCCGTTTTCAAAGAGTTGGCGCACATACTCAAGGGCGTCCACTGTGTCTTGCACCGTTTGAGTTGGAAAGCCATACATGAGGTAGGCGTGTACCAAGATGCCAGCTTCAGAAAAGCCTTTGGTCACTTGCGCTACTTGTTCAACAGATACACCTTTTTTCATCAACGTGAGAAGTCGGTCTGAGGCCACTTCAAGCCCACCCGACATGGCGATGCAACCACTCTCGGCCAGCAACTCTGCCAATTCTGGTGTGAAGGTTTTTTCAAACCGAATATTGCCCCACCACGAGATGTGGACGTTTCGGCGAATAAGCTCTTCAGCCAACGCTTTGAGAGCCTTGGGCGGAGCAGCTTCATCCACAAAATGGAAACCAGTCTGCCCAGTTTCTTTCACAATCTGTTCAATGCGGTCGACCAGCAATGACGCTGAAGCAGTCTCGTAGCGCGAAATGTAGTCAAGGCTCACATCGCAGAAACTGCATTTTTTCCAATAACACCCATGCGCTACGGTAAGCTTGTTCCAACGGCCATCACTCCACAGGCGGTGCATGGGGTTGAGCATGTCTAGCAATGACAAATAGTCTTGCAAGGGCAGGCCATCCCATGTGGCAGTTCCCACTTCTTCAAACGGCACGTCGGGCTCAGACCAGTTGATCAATTGAACGCGCTGGGTATTTTTTGAAGTATCGCCACTGAGAGGTTCATCGGCTGATTTGCGAATGAAGGTTCTGACCAAACGAGATGCTGATCGTTTGCCCTCTAAGTGCTCTAACAAAGCCAGCAGCGGGCGCTCGCCTGAATCGAGAGTGACAAAGTCAACGTAATCAAAGACGCGTGGTTCGGTCAGCTCACGCAGCTCGGTGTTCACAAAACCGCCGCCCAGCGCAATCTGAATGTTCGGATGGTCTTGTTTGAGGCACTGCGCAATTCTGAAGGCGGCATAAACTGCGCCAGGGAAGGGCACGGAGAGCAGAACCAAAGTGGGCTGGTGCTTTTCAATGGCTTCAAGCGTCAGGGCTTTGAGCTTTTCATCCATCAAGGTGAGAGGCGCAGCGAGTGCCTGCGCCAAGGGCTCGAAAGTGGCTTGGCTGCCTGCCAAGGATTCGCCATAGCGCACAAATTCAAATCTTGAGTCGACAGCATCACGCAGCACATCGGCCAAATCGTTCAAATACAAAGTGGCTAAGTGGCGCGCACGATCTTGTTGGCCTAAAGCACCAAAAGCCCACGAAAGTGGGTCGCCCGATTCACTGTCGTCATAGGCATCCAATGCTGCAAAGCGTGGACCTTCTGGTAAAAAACCGCGACCTGCAATGCGATGGCTCAGCGTACTGTCCTTGCCTTGTAAAAAAGCAATGGTAGGTTCAATGGTGTGAAGGTAGCGCGCAAAGAAATCGAGAAAGAAATTGACGCTGGCACTGCGCTCAGCGTCTGGCAATAGCAGTGCTCGTGACTTGACTTCTTCTAAACCATGCGCTGTGAACAAACTTAAGACGAGTTGGAGTGCCAAATCTTCTTGAACAGCAGAGACCCCACGGGAACGCAAAAAGCCCGTCAGGTAGGCCGTAGACGGGTAGGGGGTGTTGAGTTGCGTCATCGGCGGGATGACGCTTAAGACTCGAATCGGATTGGGTTTCATTCAACCCGTGACTTTACAGCCACTTTTGCATGAATTGCGCTTGTCCCGCTGCAGCAGCAAGTTCGTATTGGGTAAACCCAAAGCGTTTGTAGCTGGACAAAGCCTGAGCGTTGCCGCTGAGAACCTCGAGGGTGAGCTTGCAGCATCCGCGCGCTCGGGCGTAATCTTCTGCTGCTTTGAGCAGGGCTTGTCCAACGCCTTGTCCCCGATGGCCGGACAAAACGGCAATGTCGTGCACATTGAGCAAGGGCTTGGCCTTGAAGGTGGAGTAGCCTTCAAAGCAGTTGATCAGGCCTACCGGTTTAGCTTCAAGCCAGGCAATGAAGCTGGCAGCGCCTGCAATGCGGGCCATGTCGGTGCACAAGCGCGCCGCATTTTCTGGATTCAGGGCCTCACCACCACCCATCGGGTCTTGGGCGTAGGCGTCTAACAAGAAGACCAAAGCCTGCGCATCTTGCGCGTCCAAATAGTCAACACGCTTGATTTGCAAAGCGCTCATGAAGCGTAGTCGCTCATGGGTACGCAGCTGCAGAACAGGTTGCGATCGCCGTACACATTGTCAACGCGGCCGACTTGCGGCCAATATTTGACGCTGCTTAAGGGACGACCCGCTTGCGCGGCGCCCACCTCACGTGAATAAGGACGATTCCAATCTGCGGCCATCAAACTGGCGGCAGTGTGAGGTGCATGCTTCAGAGGATTGTTATCTTGCGGCCAAACGCCGTTTTCAATGAGGCGCACTTCTTCGCGGATGGCAATCATGGCATCAATGAAACGGTCAATCTCTTCTAAGGTTTCGCTTTCAGTAGGCTCCACCATGAGGGTGTTGACCACGGGAAAAGACAGGGTAGGTGCGTGGAACCCGTAGTCCATCAAACGCTTGGCCACGTCTTCGGCCATCACGCCGCTGGTTTCTTTCAGGCCGCGCAAATCCAAAATGCACTCGTGGGCCACATGACCGGATTTGCCATCTTCACCAGCGCTGGCGTACAGCGTGGGGTAGTGATCGGTCAAGCGATGGCTGATGTAGTTGGCTGCCAGAATGGCTGCTTCGGTAGCGTGCTTCAACCCTTCGGCGCCCATCATGCGGCAATACATCCAGCTGATGGGCAATACGGCCGCATTGCCCAAAGGGGCGGCTGACACGGCGCCCACACCATTCACCTTCAAGCCGCCTGTGGCGTGGCCTGGCAAGAAAGGCACCAAGTCTTCCACCACACAAACAGGGCCAACACCTGGGCCGCCACCGCCATGAGGAATGCAAAAAGTTTTGTGCAAATTAAGGTGACTGACATCGCCCCCAAATTCACCGGGGGCGGCCACGCCCACCAAGGCATTCATGTTGGCACCGTCTACATACACACGGCCGCCATGCTGATGTACCAATTCGCACAGTGCTTTGACTTGCGTTTCAAACACGCCATGCGTGCTGGGGTAGGTAATCATGGCTGCGGCCAAGTTGGCGCTGTGCTCTTCACACTTGGCTTTGAGGTCAACCATGTCGACGTTGCCTTGCGCATCGCAGGCGGTGACCACCACTTGCATGCCCACCATTTGCGCGCTGGCAGGGTTGGTGCCGTGTGCGCTAGATGGAATGATGCAAATGTTGCGATGGCCTTGGCCCTTGGCCTCGTGAAAAGCCTTGATGACCAAGAGACCTGCGTATTCACCTTGTGAGCCCGCGTTGGGTTGCAAGCTGATGCCTGCGTAGCCCGTGGCTTGACACAACCACTCGCGCAGTTGTTCATCGAGCAGTGCATAGCCCTTGAGCTGGTCAGCGGGAGCAAAGGGGTGCATGTTGGCAAACTCGGGCCAGGTGATGGGGATCATCTCGCTGGTGGCATTGAGCTTCATGGTGCAAGAGCCCAGCGGAATCATGCTTCTGTCGAGCGCCAAATCTTTGTCGCTCAATTGGCGGATGTAACGCAGCATGCCGGTTTCGGAGTGGTAGCGATTGAAGACTGGATGTGTGAGGAATGTGCTGGTACGGCGCAGGCCAGCAGGAATGAGGGTGTCGCGACCTTTATCAAAAGGCGTCCAGTCGGGCAAGGCTTGGCCGCCTTCTGCAAAGCTAGACCAGAGTGCTTCGATGTCCTCGCGTGATGTGGTTTCGTCCAAAGACACGCCAATGCTGTCGGCGCTTAATTTGCGCAAGTTCAAACCTTTGAGCACGGCTTTTTGTAGGATGGCATCGGTGCGTGCGCCGGTGCTAATTTGCAAAGTGTCAAACGCCGATTTGTGTGCCAGTTGGCAACCGAGTTGTTCTAAGCCTTCTGACAAGATGGCGGTGAAGCTGGCCACGCGTTGGGCAATGCGCTTCAAACCTACAGGGCCGTGATAGACCGTGTACATGCTGGCTACCACCGCGGGCAAAACTTGCGCCGTGCAGATGTTGGAGGTGGCTTTTTCGCGGCGAATGTGTTGCTCGCGGGTTTGCAAAGCCAAACGATAGGCCGGGTTGCCATGGGCGTCCACACTGACACCCACCAAACGGCCTGGCATAGAGCGCTTGTAGTCATCGCGGCAGGCCAAGTAAGCGGCGTGTGGGCCGCCGGCGCCCATGGGCATACCGAGGCGCTGCGTGGTGCCCACCACAATGTCGGCGTCCATTTCACCGGGGGGTGTGAGCAGTGTCAATGCCAGCAAATCGGCGGCCACAATGAAGGCTGCTTGAGCAGCGTGAGCTTTTGCAATGACATCTTTCAAATCGTGCGTCATGCCTGAAGTAGCAGGGTACTGCGCCACCGCTGCAAAATAATCGTGTTGTTGCATGAGCTCGGGGACAATGCCCACTATCACTTTCAAGCCTAAAGGCGCTGCACGCGTTTGAATCACTTCAATGGTTTGCGGATGACAGTCACTGGCCACAATGATGTTGTTGCTTTTTGATTTGACCGAGCGCTTGGCCAAGGTCATGGCCTCGGCAGCAGCAGTAGCTTCGTCCAACATGGAAGCGTTGGCAATGGGCATGGCCGTCAAATCGCAAATCATGGTTTGGAAATTGACCAAGGCTTCCATGCGGCCTTGACTGATTTCGGCTTGGTAGGGTGTGTAGGCGGTGTACCAAGCGGGGTTTTCCAAGATGTTACGCAAAATCACGCCGGGTGTGTGAGTGCCGTAATAACCTTGGCCAATGAAGCTCTTGAGTATTTTGTTTTGCTGCGCCATGGCTTTGAGTTCAGCCAACGCACCGGCCTCTGTCACGGGCGCAGGCAACTTCATGGCCTGACTGCGTGCAATGGAGGCGGGCACGATGCTGTCAATGAGCGCGCGGCGTGAAGCCTCGCCGATGACCGACAACATGTGTTTTTCATCCGCTTCACTGATGCCAATGTGGCGTGCAATGAACTCACTCTCGTTTTCGAGTTGGGTTAAGGGGGCGGCAGAGGACATCAGCATGGTTTGACTTTCAGACTCAAAGTTTGGTCAAAAAATTAAAAAGCAAAAAACTTCAAACAAATTTCAATGAGACGCTGCAAACGCTGAGTAAGCAGTTTCGTCCAGCAAAGCATCGACTTGCGATGCATCAGACAACTTGACCTTGAAGAACCAACCAGCACCCAGAGGGTCGGTATTGGCCAAAGCGGGATCTGCGCGCAATGCTTCATTCACTTCCGTAATTTCGCCACTGATCGGCATGTAAACATCGGCAGCAGCCTTCACAGACTCCACCACACCTGCCACAGCCTTTTGTTCAAAACTGCTTCCCACTTCAGGCAGTTCAACAAACACCACATCACCCAACGCATCTTGCGCATGGTGCGTGATGCCCACCGTGGCCACATCGCCATTCACCAAAATCCACTCATGCTCTTCCGTGTACTTCAAACTCATTTCTCTCTCCTTGTTTAATTGGGGTCAGATCACAATTGTTTTGAATTGTTTCAATTTCTTTTCCACGTTTCACCCGCGGTAATAACGATTAGGGACAAAAGGCATAGCGCTGACAGTCATGGGCACTGCTTTACCTCGGACCATGGCATTCACCACGGTGCCTAAGCTGGCACTTGCAACATCAACATAGCCCATGGCCACAGGCACATTGGCGCTTGGCCCTAGTAAACCGCTAGACACCTCGCCAATTTTGACGCCTTGTGTATTTTGTAATTCCACATGTTCACGCACTGGCACTCGCTCTTGTGCAATGAGTCCGACACGCTTGCGGGTGAGGGAACGGCTGCCATCCAATTGCCCCAACACAATGTCTGCGCCGGGAAACCCACCTGCGCGCGCACCCCCTGTGCGACGAACTTTTTGAATGGCCCAATTGAGACCCGCTTCAATGGGGGTGGTGCTGGTGTCAATGTCGTTGCCATACAAACACAATCCAGCTTCAAGTCGCAAAGAGTTGCGTGCACCTAAGCCAATTGGCTTGACTTCTGCTTGAGCTAACAACGCACGCGCAAATAAATCTGCTTGATCGTTGTGCACAGAAATTTCAAAGCCATCTTCTCCGGTGTAGCCGGAGCGCGTGATGAACAAATCAGCACCTTGCCACTCAAATGATGCACCCGTCATGAAGACCAATTTTTCGACCCCAGGCACCATGCGCGATAAAGCATCAACGGCCTTGGGCCCTTGCAAAGCCAAGAGTGCCCGTTCAGGCATGGGAATGACTTGGCACTTGGCGCCAATGCGCCCTTGTATGTGTGCAATGTCGTTCACTTTGCAAGCACCATTCACAATGACAAAAATGTCTGCCCCGCGGTTGACAAACATCAAGTCGTCAATGATGTTGCCTTCATCCGTTAGCAATAAACCGTAGCGCTGTTTTCCAACTGGCAAGTCGATGACATCAACAGGCATCAGGGATTCAAAAGCTGCTGCAGCATCGGTGCCCACCAATCGCAATTGCCCCATGTGCGAAACATCAAACAAGCCAGCCTCAGAGCGCGTATGGATGTGTTCAGCCATCAAACCCATGGGGTATTGAACCGGCATGCTGTAGCCTGCAAAGGGCACCATGCGAGCGCCCAATTCAAGATGCAGCGCATTAAGAGGGGTGTTGAGCAAAGCAGTGGTGTCAGCGGACAAATCAGTTCTCCAAGGGCAATGTAAAACCATGACCGAAATCATGGGTTGCCCTCGCTGTCCGCTTTACCTGAGCGATTCGCCGGGTGAGCCCTTCTAACAGAAAGAATCACTGCGGGTTGCGCCTTCGGTGGAGGGTTCGACCAGATGGCCCGCCCTCTCTCTCCAGTGAGGAAGCGTTCATGGCTAAACCACGAACGTTTGTCAGTCCTTTGTGCCTGAGCGTTCAGAAACATTTCAGCTTCCTGCGCCTTCGGCGGCGGCCTGTTTTCAAAACGGGCCACTCTCTCCTGACCATCAAATTATAAACAGGTCTTTAAGGCTGTCAGACACTTTTTACATGCCTGAGTAATTTGGGCCCCCGCCACCCTCTGGCGTCACCCAGACGATGTTTTGCGTGGGGTCTTTGATGTCGCAGGTTTTGCAATGCACACAATTTTGTGCATTGATTTGCAGTCGATCGGATTGGTCTTCGTTTTTCACATACTCGTAAACGCCTGCAGGGCAGTAGCGCGCCTCAGGTCCAGCAAACTTGGCCAAGTTGATGCCCACGGGCACGCTGGCATCCTTCAAGGTGAGGTGAGCGGGCTGGTTTTCTTCGTGGTTGGTGTTGCTGATGAACACGCTGGACAAGCGGTCAAAGGTGAGCTTGCCATCGGGCTTTGGATACTGAATGGGTTTGCACTCAGCCGCGGGCTTTAAATAGGTGTGGTCGGCCGCAGTACGGCGAATGGTCCACGGCACGTGGCCGCGCAGCAAGAACTGCTCTACGCCAGTCATGAGGGTGCCCACAGTGCGGCCCTTTTTAAACCATTGCTTGAAGTTGCGGGCTTTGTTCAACTCGGTGTGCAACCAGCTGTTTTCGAAAGCCGCGGGATAAGCGCTGAGTTCGTCGTGTTGACGACCCGCTTGCAGTGCGTCATAAGCTGCTTCAGCCGCCAACATGCCTGTTTTAATGGCCGCGTGGCTGCCTTTGATGCGGCTGGCATTGAGGTAGCCAGCTTCGCAGCCAATGAGTGCGCCGCCAGGGAACACTGTTTTGGGCAATGACAAAATGCCGCCAGCCGTTATTGCCCGTGCACCGTAGGAAATGCGCTTGGCTGGTGCAATGCCTTTGGCTTCGTCACCTTCAAAGTACCAGCGAATATTGGGGTGTGTCTTGAAGCGTTGGAATTCTTCAAAAGGGCTGAGCCAAGGGTTGGTGTAATCCAAGCCCACCACAAAACCAACGACCACTTTGTTGTCTTCCATGTGGTACAGGAAGGAGCCGCCGTAGGTTTTTTCATCCAACGGCCAGCCTGCGCTGTGCAAAGCCAAGCCGGCTTTGTGACGGGCGGGGTCGATTTCCCACAATTCTTTGATACCGATGCCGTAGCTTTGAGGATCTTTGCCTGCGTCAAGCTTGAAGCGAGAGATGACTTGCTTGCCCAAATGGCCACGTGCACCTTCTGCAAACACAGTGTACTTGGCGTGCAGTTCCATGCCCAATTGGAAGTTTTCGGTGGGCTCGCCATCTTTGCCAACGCCCATGTTGCCGGTAGCCACACCTTTGACGGCGCCATTGTCGTTGTACAAAACTTCGGCGGCTGTAAAGCCAGGAAAAATTTCAACGCCCAAAGCCTCAGCTTGCTCCCCAAGCCAGCGCGTGAAATTTCCCAAGCTGATGATGTAGTTGCCATCGTTGTGAAAGCAAGGTGGCAAGGTGAAATTGGGCACGCGAGTGGCGCCCGTTTCGGTGGTCATCAAGAAAATATCTTCGGTGACGGGTTGATTCAGAGGGGCGCCCATTTCTTTCCATTTTGGAAAGAGTTCTGTTAAGGCGATGGGGTCCATGATGGCGCCCGACAAAATGTGTGCACCAGGTTCTGAGCCTTTTTCTAAAACCACCACAGAAACGTCATTGCCTTTTTCTAGCGCCAACTGTTTCAAGCGAATGGCCGCGGACAAGCCTGCAGGGCCGCCGCCCACCACGACCACGTCGTATTCCATCGATTCGCGGGGACCGTGTGTGTTCAAAATCTCTTCGGGTGTCATGGGGAGACTCGCATTAAGTTAGGGATCGAATAGCCAAATATCGGCATCGTGGCCCATTTTAAGCGTGGAACAGGCAGAATCGAAACATGGGCAGAAGGTGAATTCTCGCCATTTGCTTGCGGCAAATCAGAGAAAAAGACACATGAAATTTGAAATACCTGAAATCAAGAAAAAAGTTCACGAAATGATCATTCCCATTCGCTGGGGAGACATGGATGCAATGGGGCATGTGAACAACACCGTTTATTTTCGGTATCTAGAAACAGTGCGGATCGATTATTTTCAATCGATTGGGTGTGAACCCAACCCTCAAGGCCAAGGGCCGGTCATCGTGAATGCGTTTTGTAATTTCTACAAACAACTTGAATATCCAGGCAATGTGCTGGCCAAGATGTATGTGAGTGACCCTGCGCGTACCACTTTTGAAAGCTGGTGCACCCTAGAGCTTGAAAATCAGCCAGGTGTCATTTATGCGGCAGGGGGTGCCACCACCATCTGGGTAGATTTCCCGCTTCAAAAAGCTGTGTCTTTGCCCGACCACATCAGGGCCTTGGTCACACCCTGAATTCGTTCAAATGAA
>CALAGS010000161.1 GCA_937891665.1 uncultured Burkholderiales bacterium
CCATTCACAACAGAGTCTTTGTGAAACTCGACCCGCTCAGCCGCATAAATATTGCCATCCACCTTGCCAGCCACCATGATGCGGTGTGCGGTAATGTCGCCAGTGACTTCGCCTGAAGAGCCAATGGCGACTGTAATTTTATTGCCCGCAGCAGATTCAATGTTGCCAAGTACTTTGCCATCAATACGAACGCTGTCTAGCAAAACCAAGCGGCCATAAATGGTGGTCGTTTGGCCAATCAGTGTGTCAAATCTTTCTTGGCTGGAAACGAAAGATTTTTCTTTGAGTTTTTCAAACATAGAGGTTGTGTTTCAGATGGCCACGCTTGAAGGACATCAATTGTTCAGAGGTTTGACTGGCAACACCTGCAGAGGATTGAGAACCCGCCCGTTTTGAAAAATTTCGTAATGCAAATGCGGGCCCGTCGATCGACCCGTACTTCCTACATTGCCGATAACCGCGCCCCTGGGCAAGTGGGCGTCTTCTGTCACAAGTCGCTTGCTTAAATGCGCATACCTTGTGACGTAATTTTCTGCATGCTTGATTTCAATCACGTTGCCATAGCCGTTATCCCATTCTGAACGAATGACAACACCCGGCGCAGTGGCCAGCACAGGCGTGCCCACTTCGGCAGAAAAATCAAGTCCTTCGTGCATAGCCAATGCACCTGTAAAGGGGTCGTTGCGTATACCAAAGCCGCTGGACAATCGAAAATCGGCCTGAATGGGCGAACCGATGGGCAAGGCTTCTAACCAACTCAAGTGACCCTGCCATTGCTTTTGAAAATGGCCTAACTTTGCAAAAACATCGTCAAAATCGTTGGCCGTTTGTTGCAATTCGGTGTTCAGAGGCAAACGAAAAAAACCGTTTTTAAATCCAGGAGAAACAAAGGGGCCGCCCTTCGCATCGTCTTTCAATGGGGGTTTGAACTTGGCACCCAAGGGCGTGGCCAGATCCATGAACTTGTTTTTCAAAGACTCTAGCCGCTTGACTTCAGCAATGGTTTGCTCCATGGAATTACGCACTTGTTCAAGCCGCTGACGATAAATGGCTTCCATGCGCTGTTGCTCAGCCTCAGTGGTGACGCCGCCCATAGTGCGCGCCAAGTCGGGGTTGTATTCCACTGCAAAGCGCAACCCTATCCAATTCAACAAGAAGCCCACGAGCATGAGGCCTAAGCCAAGCGCGAACGCACCACGCACGACAGTGCGTGCGGTGATAGAAATAGATTTAACCTGGCCGGTAGGGCCAGAGAGCCACATGAGTTGCATGGAAGTTTTACGATTGGGAATAGTATTTTAGGGACACACCCTTCTAACGTCTACTAAAAAAACGAGAAATTTGGTCCATCAACTAAATCTGATTGCTATATTCACAGAGACTGAATATGATGTCGAATATTTGCGACCTCAGCTAACTTAAAAACCAATTATTTAGTATGCAAAAACAGCAATTTAACTGGTCACAAGAGCATGGGGCGCTACTAAAAAAATTGCGGGAAAACGCAAGGCTAGACGTTTCCTCATTGGCGCACCGCAATACAGTTTCTAAATCTCAAGTGATTCAACTTGAGGACGGCGGAGACAGCTCCTTCTACAACCCAGACATCAAGTACAGCACCGGCAAGAAGTTACTGAAGTTCTTAGGACATGACTTGATAGAGTCAACAGCCGCGCAGCCGACCTCGATCGAGCCTGCCAAGGACATTTCGCCTGAGCCCATTGAACCCTTAGATTCAGTTGTTATATTTCCAGAAGCAGAGCCCTTGGCATCGGCGCCAATTGAGCCAACACCTGCTCCACCTGCAGCACCCAAACACTCATTTGAGTCAAGCCTAGCAGCGGCACCTCCTGCTGTCTTTTCGAAAAATATGGCTTGGGGGCTGTTGTTAGTGGGCTTGGCTTTCGTTGCAATTTTTGGTCTGACTGAATTGGACAATCCTCAGCCCGTTGCGCCACCAGCAAAAAGCGCTGTGGCTGACAACTTACCCACCCCTGAAGTTAAACCAACGGCAGAAGAAGCCAAATTACCAAGTCCAGAGCCAAACATTCAGCCCACACCTGCGCCAGCTGACACTGCAACCAGTGCCGCCAACTCAGCATCAGCTCAAAAAGCACAAGAAGTCGCCACAGCCATGTCTGAGAACGTCAAGAAGTGCTTATGGAAAGATGCAGAAACTGAGTTGGCTCCTGCAACACCCAAGAAGGCACCAGAATATGTTTACATGGTTGCCTCGAAAGACATGTTTGTTTGCGTGATGGATGGCAATGATCGTGTGGCGGCACTTAACTTGAAAAACGGCGAGCGCCGCAGCATTTACGGACCTCCGCCTTTCAAAGTTCAATCGGCCAGCTTGCCAGAATTGCAAGTGTTCTTCCAAGGCACACGCATTGCTATTCCTTCTGAAGATATCAAGCAGATTAAATTAAGCCCCGCACCCTGGCAATAATTTTCAATTTCAAACGCCTGCGCGCTTGCCCTTGGTGAGGTCAACCCCCAACTGCTTGAGTTTGCGATACAAGTGAGTGCGCTCTAAACCTGTTTTGTCGGCCACGCGTGTCATGGAGCCTCCTTCGTTGGAAAGGTGAAACTCA
>CALAGS010000162.1 GCA_937891665.1 uncultured Burkholderiales bacterium
CAGATTAGAACCTCAAGACAGATTTCACCATGCACCCAATCCCTCTTTTTCCTCTCTCTCATGGACTGTTTCCTGATGGCATGCTGTCGCTTCAAATTTTTGAGGTTAGGTATCTTGACTTGATCAAACGTTGCCACCAGCAGCAACTGCCGTTTGGTGTGGTGTGGTTAAAAAAAGGCAGCGAGGTCCAAGTGCCTGGAGAGACACCTATGTTGCATGCCTACGGGTGCCATGCACATATTCGTGAGTTTGAACAGGTACAACCCAATTTATTCCGAGTCATTTGTCAAGGGGGACTTCGCTTTGAGTTGAAAGACACACTGCCTGGCCCCTTTGGCGTGTGGCAGGGTGATATTTCCATCTTTGCCCAAGACTCAGAAGTTGAAATACCTGCATATTTAGAGCACCATGCTGGTCGCTTAGGCAAAATCATCGCAAGTGCTCAAAAACAGGGACAACTCAATAGACTACCCATCTTGCAACCCTATCTTTTAGACCAGTGTGGCTGGGTGGCAAATCGATATGCTGAAGCGTTAAATATCAGCACAGAGTTGAAGGTTCAACTCTTATCCGAACTTGATCCACTCAAGAGATTACAGACAATCAACTCATTGATGGGTCAGGAAGGTGATGCTTCCGAATTGAACGGGGCTGATACATAGGGCCAAGAACTTCTGCCATCAAACACCCATTTCGCACCCATGGGCATATTCATCAGCACGAAATTTTGATGTTCAAAGTCTTTCTAGGTAACCCCTAAAAGTCAAAGCCAAGCTGACTTTCGTTAAGCCTTTTTGTAGAAATTGTTTTTTGACGTGACGGCATGGATTTGCGAGAAGCGTGTTTATCGATGACAGCTTTTTTGCCGTCGATGGTCTCTGGTTGTTTTCGTCTGGCATGCAGGCGTTGCTTTGATTCACGGGTGGCAGAAGCCAAATCGACGAGGGGCTCGGCGATGTGACAACTGAGGCCAAGGTTGTTTTTTTGTTGCTCGGGCATCAGCCAGGGTTCAAACAGCCAAGTGTCTGGAACAGGACGCATGTAGGGTAGCCATCGCCTGACAAATTTTCCATAAGGATCATGGTCTTGGGCTTGCTTAATGGGGTTGTATACCCGGGTGGTATTGATTCCTGTTGTGCCTGACTGCATTTGCAATTGGCTCCAGTGGATGCCTGGTTCGTAGTCTAAAAACTGTGTTGCCAACCATTCACCAACGGGACGCCAATGCAGCCATAAGGGATAGGCTGCAACCGAAACCAGCATCGCTCGCATGCGAAAGTTCAGCCATCCTGTTTCTCTCAGCATGGTGATACAGGCATCCACCATGGGCCAACCAGTGCGTGCATCTTTAAGGGCTTCGAAGTATTCAAGGTTGAAGTCATGTTCGCGTAGACCGTCATACCCTTGGTGCATATTGCGCCATTCGATTTCAGGCTCACTCTCGAGCTTTTGAATGAAATGGCAATGCCAGTAGAGGCGACTTGTGAAAGCCGCCAAGCTTGCTCGATGTCTACTTGCCTGCTGCGGCATCTCTGCCATGTGAGCGCGTGTTTGCTGTACCACTTCTCGCATGCTGATGCAGCCATAGCTCAAGTAGGCGGACAACCTAGAGCATGCATCCGGTGCAGACAACGGCGACGAAATACCACCTCGGTAGCCCATACTGCGGGCATTGAGAAAACTGTGTAATGTCTTCAAGGCATGAACACGACCACCAAGTTGTCGCATAGGTGGGTTGTGCCTTAAATGATGGGGAGCACCCATTGAAAACGTACTTTCAGAAGGTTCCCTCCAAAAGCGCAAGGAATCCACTTTTTCAACAGGCGACGCCATATGTCGTTCCCATGCGCTTTGCCAAAGGTTACGGTTTTTCAAACCTCGCACAACGCCAAACTGTGGGAATTCATGCCAAACAACCCCGTGTACTTTGCACCATGCTGAAACTTTCAGATCGCGTGCATATGAGAATCCGTTGCCTGTTTCTTCGTGTGAGTACAGTCCTGTAAATGGAGCGTCTTGCCAAATTCGGCTCAGGACATCTGATAATTCGCCATGATGAATCTCAATGCATCCTCCTAGCGATCGTAAATGTGCATCCAATACTTGCAATGACTCGCGTATAAATTCGAAGTGCTGAAGCGCTGCATCGGGTTGCAGCCACAGCTCTGGTTCGATGACATAAATGCATCTGACAGGTCCATTTTTGCTAGCCTTGGCTAACGAAGAATGGTCTTGCCAGCGCAAGTCGCGTTTGAACCAAACCAAAGAGTAACTCATGGTACTTTTTGACAGTAATTAATTTATTGAATGTAATTAAAAGCAAGTGGCGCAAACAAACTCACACTTGCAATGAGCGTCAATAAAAATCGCATCTTGAGCCAAGCCGATAAATTAAACGTCGGGTAAGTTTTACAGTCCACAAAGAAGCAGGCCCAAAGTATCAAACATTGAATAGCAAGACCCAGTTGGGTGTTGAAAATCAAGCTTAGCCATGCCGCTAAACTGGGAATCACCCCCCAAACAAGTCGCAGGCTGTTTGGTGAAGATTCCATCATTGTCAATCCCCAATGTATAGCGCCTAAGAAGCTGATGATG
>CALAGS010000163.1 GCA_937891665.1 uncultured Burkholderiales bacterium
AGGTGAGTTTTTCCCAAGCCGCGACAGCCGTCCGATCGAAGTAATGTTCGATCTGTCCGCGACGTTGTTCGTAAGTCATTTCGTTCACAGTCTTGGTCTCAATCAAAACCCAGTAGATCAAAAATATCGCGGTCTTTCATGGGAACCGCAGAATAGGCTTCTCCGCCCAGCCACATGCTGGCAGCCAGTCGCATGTATTCTTTTTGCACAGCCTCCAACTCGGGTGAGTACTCCATCTCAAAGAGTGTCGATTTTTTCAAACGGCTGCGGCGAATCACATCCAGGTCTGGGAAGTGCGCTGCCAGCTTCAAACCAATCCGATCGTTGTACTTGTCAATTTGATCGGTGGCTGCACTGCGATTGGCGATCACACCGCCCAATCGCACGTTGTAATTTTTGGCCTTGGCGCCAATGGCTTGCACAATGCGATTCATCGCAAAGATGGAATCGAAATCGTTGGCGGTCACAATCATGGCACGATCGGCATGCTGCAAGGGTGCGGCAAAACCGCCACACACCACATCGCCCAGCACATCAAAAATCACCACGTCGGTGTCTTCTAGAAGGTGATGCTCTTTGAGCAACTTCACCGTCTGACCCACCACATAACCACCGCAACCTGTGCCTGCAGGCGGGCCGCCCGCTTCTACACACATCACACCGTTGTAGCCTTCAAAGACAAAGTCTTCGACGCGCAACTCTTCGGCGTGAAAGTCAACCGTTTCAAGCACATCAATGACCGTGGGCAACATCTTCTTGGTCAGTGTGAAAGTGCTGTCGTGCTTGGGGTCGCAACCAATTTGCAAAACACGTTTGCCCATTTTGGAAAATGCAGCAGACAAGTTGGACGATGTGGTGCTTTTGCCAATGCCGCCCTTGCCATAAATGGCAAAGACTTTGGCATTGCCAATTTTCACATTGGGGTCTAGCTGAACTTGCAAGCTGCCCTCGCCATCCAATTTGGGATTGCGTTTCACAGTGGGGAACGGTAGGGTTTCAACATTCATGGGGTAGCTCCTTCATAGACGCCTTCTAAGCGATCTTCCAGTTCTTCACTTACTTGTCGAAGGGCTTGCAAGGTCTCGGCATCGGGTTGCCAATAGTTGCGTTCAGACGCTTCGATCAAACGGTTTGCCACGCGGGCAGAGGCCGTCGGATTCAGTTTGGCCAGACGGTCACGCATGGTGGGATCCAGCATGAATGTCTCAGACAATTGTTTGTAAATCCACGGCTGCACTTGCCCCGTGGTGGCCGACCAACCCATGGTGTTGGTGACATGCGTTTCAATTTGGCGCACGCCTTCGTAGCCATGCTCCAACATGCCTTCGTACCACTTCGGATTGAGCATGCGTGTTCGAATTTCGATGGACACTTGTTCGTTCAAAGAACGAACGGCCGCGTTGCCCTTGGTTTGATCACCAATGTAGACCGGTGGTGTTTTGCCACCCTTGGCCAGCTTGACTGCATGGGTGATGCCACCCAAGGTGTCAAAGTAGTTGTCCACGGTGGTCACACCCAACTCAACAGAGTCTAGGTTTTGGTAAGTCAACTGCACATCGGCCAACGCGGTTTGCAACAGGGCCGTTTGCTGAACAGCTCGACCCGTACGGCCATAGGCAAAACCTTTGCGGCGCTTGTAGGTTTCGGCCAGTTCGCCTTCGTCTTCCCAGCGACTGCTTTCCACCAGGTTGTTCACGTTGGAGCCATAAGCACCTTCGGCATTGCCATAGACCCGCAAAGAGGCTGTTTCTAAATTGCAGCCATGCTCTTGTTGGTACGCCAGCGCATGCTTGCGAATCCAGTTCATCTCTAGCGGCTCGTCAGCCGATGCTGCCAAGAAGGCAGCTTCTGCCAACAACTTGATTTGCAGCGGCATGAGGTCGCGGAAGATGCCTGACAAAGTCATGATCACATCAATGCGAGGGCGTCCAAGTTCTTCTAATGGAATGAGGCTGGCACCCGCAATGCGGCCATAGCTGTCAAAGCGGGGCATGGCACCCATCAAGGCCAAGGCCTGTGCAATGGGAGCGCCTTCGTTCTTCAAGTTGTCACTGCCCCAAAGCACCATGGCAATCGATTCTGGCAAGGGGTTGCCATCGGCACAGTGACGCTCAATGAGCAACTGAGCTTGAACTTTGCCATCCCGAACGGCCAAGGCACTGGGAATTCTGAAGGGGTCAAAGCCGTGAATGTTGCGGCCTGTGGGCAATACGGCGGGTGTGCGCAAAATATCGCCACCAGGCGCAGGTCGGATGTAGCGAGCGTCTAGAGCGCGCAGGATGGCCGAAACCTCCGTGTCAACCGACAGGTGCGCCTGCGGTTCAACCAATTCACGCAATACTTCTAAGCTGGCATGGTTGCGTGGCAAGCCCGCAGCCTTCAACGCCAGCTCTGGCGAGTGACCTTCCACCAAAGCCTCAACAGTTGCACGCGCCAATGGCATGCCGTGATTGGCTTCGGCCATAGCCAACAACATGTCAACCTGTTGTGCGGCGCTCGGCGCACGACCAGCCACATGCAAACCATGAGGAATCAGTGTGTATTCAAGCTCGAGCATTTCTTCGCCCAAGCGCATCACTGCTTTGTCCAAATCGGCACCCATGGCGGCTACATCCCAAGCAGGTTCTGCAGAAACCAAATCAAGTTCTACAGCTTGTGCTTGGATAACTGCTGCCAATTCAACACATTCGCTGTTACCACGCTCCAACGAACGCCACCGCTCGAGCGATGATTTCAGCTCGTTCAAACCTTTGTACAAACCTGCTTGTGCAATGGGTGGCGTGAGGTAGCTGATCAAGGTAGCGCCCGAGCGACGCTTGGCGATGGCACCTTCTGAAGGGTTGTTGGAGGCATACAAGTACACATTGGGCAAATCGTCAATCAAACGATCGGGCCAGCATGTGCCACTCATGCCGGATTGTTTACCTGGCATGAATTCAAGTGCACCATGCGTGCCAAAGTGAAGCACAGCATGGGCTTTGAAATCTTCGCGCAAGTAGCGGTAAAAGGCGGAGAAGGCATGGGTAGGTGCCAAGCCTTTTTCAAACAACAAGCGCATCGGGTCACCTTCGTAGCCAAACGAAGGCTGCACACTCACCAGCACATTGCCAAATTTCTTGCCCAACACAAAAATGGAACTGCCATTGCTGAGTTGACGGCCGGGCGCAGGGCCCCATTGCGCTTCAATTTCTTTGAGCC
>CALAGS010000164.1 GCA_937891665.1 uncultured Burkholderiales bacterium
GCCTAAAGCATTGGTTAAAAAATTAGCCATGAACAAAGTTTTTTGGCAGCCTAAGCAATGATCCCAACGCTGTCGCTGTTCCAAGTTCGCGTTTCCAAGTTCGCTATTTTGATAGGCGATGCCTTGGCCTTTGCGGCGGCCTTTGCTTTGGCCACCCTCATCAATGTAGCCTTAGACCCCAGTGGCAACATTGGCGTTTGGTTCTCAACGCAAGACATGCAACGCTATGCGGCCTGGAGCGGCTTGGTATTTCTCGGCCTCATGCTGTTCCTCATGCGCTTTCAGCACTACAGCGACCGCCGCCCGTTTTGGGACGAGCTGGGCGATATCCTTCGCTTGGTGGGCATTTTGGCCGTCCTCGACATGACGCTCATTGCTGCCACTCGCTGGAATTCTTCTCGTCTGTGGTGGCTGTTGGTGTGGTTGCTGGCAGGCATTGCCATTGTGTGGGGCCGCGTGCTCACGCGATGGGTGCTGCGCCAAATGGGCCTCTGGATTCGCCCCACCATCATCATTGGCCATGGTGAAAACGCCACCGAAGCCGCCATTGCTTTGCAAAGCGAACCGCGCATGGGCTTTCAAGTAGCAGGCTACGTAGATGTTGATGCCAGCAAACCAGAGCTTCAACTCAACGGCCGCACGCTGCAAAGCTTAAAGCAACTGGAAATCTTGGCCGACCAGCCCGGCATTCAGTGGGTCATTGCTCTAGAGCATTCGCAGTCTGAACAGCGCGAGCATTGGCTGCGCACCCTCACGCAGTGGGGTGCTACCGACATCAGCGTTATTCCGGCCATGCGCGGCGTGCCTCTGTACGGCACCGACATTGCGCATTTCTTCTCGCATGAAGTGGCCCTGCTGCGTGTGCGAAACAATCTGCGAAGGTGGCCAGCCCGATTGACCAAACGCTTGTTTGACACCTTCACGGCAGCCGCACTCATTGTGTTGCTATCACCCATCATGTTGCTCATTGCACTGGCCCTCAAATTGGAAGGCGGCAATGTCTTCTTTGCGCACCAACGCGTGGGTAAAAACGGTCGCAAATTCAACTGCTACAAATTCCGCTCCATGGTTCCTAATGCAGAGCAGTTGCTTCAACAACTTTTGCAACAACAGCCAGAACTCAAAGCCCAATGGGACAAGGAACACAAACTCAAAGACGACCCTCGCATTAGCAAGCTGGGCGATTTTTTAAGACGTACCAGCCTTGATGAACTGCCCCAATTGTTCAACGTGCTTCAAAGCCAAATGAGCTTGGTGGGCCCGCGCCCCATCGTGCAAGACGAACTGCAAAAGTACGGCCTAGAAAAAAGCTACTACCTCATGGTGCGCCCCGGCATGACGGGCTTGTGGCAGGTGAGCGGCCGCAACGATGTCGACTACGAAACCCGCGTTTACCTCGATGCGTGGTACGTTAAAAACTGGTC
>CALAGS010000165.1 GCA_937891665.1 uncultured Burkholderiales bacterium
GTGTAGTTTTCGCCGCCCGCTACAAAGGCTTTAGATTCCAGTTGACGTTGCAACACAATGCCCGACAAAGGGTGGTACTGCTTGGGCATTTGCTTTGACATGACATTGGCTTGCGTGGCCCATTTCAAACCATCTTGCTCACCAAATGCAGCTTGCCATGCGGCAGTGTCTAAGGGGTAATCGGCAGGCTCAATGGCCACCACCATGCCCGCGTTGGCATTGCGTTCGTTGCGTGAGTATTGGCTCATGCCATTGGTCACTACGCGACCGACTTCGCTGGTGGCTGCCACCACGGTGCCGCCGGGGCACATGCAAAAGCTGTAAACCGCGCGGCCGTTTTGCGCGTGGTGTACCAGTTTGTAATCGGCTGCACCCAGCAGGGAGTGGCCTGCATGGCGGCCCCAACGTGCCGCATCAATCACACTTTGGGGATGTTCAATGCGCACGCCCACTGAGAATGCTTTGGCTTCCATGTACACACCGCGCTCGTACAGCAGGGTGAAGGTGTCGCGGGCGCTGTGTCCCAAAGCGAGCACCACATGTTGCGTAGCCAGATGCGTTCGCGCGCCTGTGTTGCGATCTTCTATGTGCAGGCCTGTCACTTGCCGGCCTGAAGGCGTACTTTGAATGTCGATGTCGACCACGCGTTGTTCAAATCGAACTTCACCGCCCAATGCAATGATTTGCTCGCGCAAGTTTTCTACCACCTTCACCAATTTGAAAGTACCAATGTGAGGGTGCGCCGCAAACAGAATGTCGCTGGGCGCGCCGGCTTGCACAAACTCGTTCATGACCTTGCGGCCTAAATGACGCGGGTCTTTGATTTGGCTGTAGAGCTTGCCATCTGAAAAAGTGCCTGCACCGCCTTCGCCAAATTGCACATTGCTTTCAGGGTTGAGTGTTTGCTTGCGCCACAAACCCCAGGTGTCTTTGGTGCGCTGACGCACAGGGCTGCCGCGCTCTATCACGATGGGCTTGAAGCCCATTTGCGCCAAGCTTAAGGCTGCAAAAATACCGCAAGGCCCAAAGCCCACCACCACAGGTCGCTCGCCTTCTTGCTGACCAAAGTGAGCGGGGGCATGACAGGGTGCATTCCAAGTCATGTTGGGCGTGGCTTGAATGTGAGGATGCTCTGGGAACTGAGCAAGCAGCGGTGCTTCAGCCTTCGCGTTTATCAAAGTCAGATCCACAATGAACACCGCCAATAAATCGACTTTGCGTGCATCAAAGCTGCGCTTGAAAACATGCAGTTGATCGATGGCCTGCGGGTCAATTCCTAAGGCTTGCGAAGCCAGTGTGCGAAGAGCTTCATCGGGGTGTGGCGCTGGAATGCGATCTTCATCCGTTTCGGAGGGCGCATCCGCTGCGCGTCGAACCTCGATCGGCAACGCGGTCAGGGGAAGTTTCAGTTCTGAAATTCGAATCATTTCAATCGATGGTTGGGCTTGTGGTTATCAAGCAGACTCAAACATTATCGCGCGGACTGTGAAGCATTGGCAGTCCTCGGTGGATAATGTCTGTGTGAAGCCTGCCAGACCGCCGCTGGTGCAAGCTGCAAAGCCATTGCTTAGGCAATGGGCCGAAAGGCCGCACTGGAGGAACGTCCGGACTGCACAGGACAGCGTAGGAGGTAACACCTCTCCA
>CALAGS010000166.1 GCA_937891665.1 uncultured Burkholderiales bacterium
CATGGTGGGGTACCACAAATCGTCAGCCCCCCTTAGCCTTTATCCCCTTTGATTGGGAATTAATGTTGCTCTGACCCCAATTAAATGACCCCGATTAAATTTTCGCGCTCACGATCATGGCACTGCCGATCACGGTCATGGCGCCACCCCACCACGCGCCTGATGCAGGTTTGCGGCGGTAGACGATCCACAAAAGGGGTAGCAACAAAACTGGTGCGATGGATGAAAAGATGGCCACCAAATTGGCTTGGCCAGTCTTCAAAGCTTGGAGAATCAAAGTCATGCCGATCACCATGGACACAGTGGCGCTTAAGGCCGTGTTGAGCAAAATTTTCCAATTGAGCGGGTTCTTCAATTTAGACAAGCCCAGGCCAAGCCACAACAGCAAAAGGTGGGCACCAAAGCTGGCTGTGACGCGCACTGCTGATGCCGACACAGCATCGATGCCGGTACTCATCAAAGGCTTCATCATGAGGGTGGCAACAGCCATACCCAAAGCCGCCAACAAACCCATTGCCACGCCCATCCAAAGGGTGCCACGGGTATTTTCCCAAACGTGGGTTTCCTCTTCGCGTCGGCCCCACAAAGTGGCCACCATGACGCCCGACACCAAAACGCTACTGCCCATGAGCGTCCAGCCCCACAGTGTTTCACCCAAGAACAACCAAGCCAATAAAGCAGAAAAAAGCGAGTGCGTGGCAAACAAGACACCCGAGCGCCTTGGCCCGAGTCTGTTCATGCAGACGAACAATGCTGTATCGCCTACCAAGATGCCAATCCAACTGGAAACAGAAAGCCATGCGATGCTTTCAAAGGTGAGTTCCGGCCAACGACCCACATAAATTGCGGCGATCCACAACAAGCACATGGCAAAAAACAAACGCCACCGTGTGAAAGCAAAAGCGCCCATCTGAGCGGCGGCATTGGCAGAGAACAAAGCACCAATGGCCCAACAGCCAGAGGCCATTGCAGCCAACAACTCAGGTGCAAGCATTAAGAACCCGCGACCTTCATCCTATTGACCAACACCGAGCCAATGGTTTTAGCGCCATAGTTGTAGGCATCTGCACCTACCGCATCAATGCCTTTGAACATGGTTTTTAAATTACCAGCAATGGTAATTTCGTGCACAGGGAAAGCAATTTCACCGTTCTCGACCCAGAAGCCTGATGCACCGCGTGAGTAGTCGCCCGTGACGTAATTCACACCCTGCCCCATGAGTTCAATCACGAACAAACCGGTGCCCAATTTTTGCAGCATGGCTTGGAGGTCATCGTCTGAACGCGTCAACTTGGACGACATGATCAAGTTGTGCGAGCCACCGGCATTGCCTGTGGTCTTCATGCCCAATTTGCGTGCTGAGTAGCTGCTCAAGAAGTAGCCTTCGACACGGCCACTCGAGACCACTTTGCGCTTTAAACCGCGCACGCCTTCATCGTCAAAAGGTGAGCTACCCTTGCCACGCAACACATGAGGATCTTCCGAAATTTCAATGTGCTTGGGAAAAACTTGCTTGCCCATGGAGTCCAACAAGAAACTGCTTTTGCGGTACAAAGAACCGCCACTCACGGCCTGCACAAAGCCGCCCAACAATCCGGCTGCCACTGGAGACTCAAACAAAACCGGGCACTCTGTGGTGGGTATTTTGCGGCTGCCTAAACGACTTAATGCGCGCTCGGCGGCGTACCGTCCCACGGCTTCAGGCGTGGCCATTTGATCTGCTGCGCGCATGGAGGTGTACCAAGCATCGCGTTGCATTTCTGCATTTTTACCCGGCAGTGATGCAATGGGCGCCACGGACATGCTATGACGTGAACTGGCATAACCGCCCCGAAATCCGTGCGTGTGGGCACTGAAGAAATGGCTCTGCTGTGCAGACACGCCAGCACCTTCACTGTTGGTAATGCGTCGACTGGTTTTGAGCGCGGCGGCTTCACAAGCCAAAGCCAACTTGGCCGCCTCTTCGCTGTTGATTGACCAAGGATGAAACAAATCCAATTCAGGTTGAAGCTTGGCAATGTCGTCTTCATCAGGCAAGCCTGCAGTCGGATCTTCAGCGGTGAAACGTGCAATGTCGAAGGCTGCTTGGACGGTTTGCTGAATGGCAGCCTCTGAAAAGTCAGACGTGCTGGCGTTACCGCGTCTGTGGCCCACATACACCGTGACGCCCAAGGACTTGTCCCGATTGCGCTCCACTGTTTCTAACTCTCCCTTGCGCACGCTCACACTCAACCCGCAGCCTTCAGAGGCTTCGGCCCCTGCATCGGTGGCACCGATTTTTTTGGCGTGTTTCAAGGCAGAATCAACCAAACCCTCAAAAAAGTTGCGGCTGTAGCTGAAACCGTCATGCGCATGCGCGTTGTGAGTCTTGGAAGGGGCCTTGGCAGTCTGGGGCTTGGTTTTTTTCATCATTTGCGTCGAATTCGTCAAAACAGTCGATTATTTAAAATTCACAGTGAAGGCTATGATACTTGCCGTCCCGCTGAAAAGGCTTAAGAGCTCACATGTCCCGTAAATTCAAAAAAGGTTATTTCGTTCAAGGTCAATTTGTTGCCGAAGGCAGTGAGCTTGACCTCGAACTCAAACGCGAGCTCAAGGGGGGCGATGAACCCAGCCGCACTGACCTTAAAAAAGAGAGCGATGAGCTTCAGAAACTGGGTGAGAGTCTATTGGATTTACGCCCCGATCTGATGGCCAAAGCCGACCTGCCCGAAAAATTGGTCGATGCCGTGGCGGATGCCAAGCGAATTACCAACTTTGAAGGCAAGCGCCGTCAAATGCAATTCATTGGCAAGCTCATGCGCAAACTCGACGATGACGTCATTGAAAGCGTCAAGGCCGCCCTGCTAGAACAGAACCAAGGGTCGGCACAAGAGACATTGCAACTGCACTTGGCTGAGCAATGGCGCGACCGCTTAATCAGTGATGACGATGCATGTGGCGAATGGCTGAAAAACTTTCCAGATACCGACAGCCAACAATTGCGCGCCCTGATTCGGCAAGCACGCAAAGATGCGCCCGCCATTTCTGCGGCCAGTGTTTCTCAAGGCTTGGCGCCAAGGCAAAGTCGCGCTTACCGCGAAATATTTCAGCTGGTGCGCGCAGAAATGAGCAGCGCCTCGCAAGGCAACTCTGCCAACCAATTCAACGACGACGATGAATAAACATTGAACATGACGCCATCACAAGTCACATCAAGCACCGAGCACGATCCCGTCAAAATTGGCATCGTCTCCATCAGCGACCGTGCCAGTACGGGCGTCTACGAAGACAAAGGACTGCCAGCTCTTCAAACATGGCTTGGCCATGCCTTGAAAAACCCACTGCAATTCGAGCCTCGACTTATTCCTGACGAAAAAGAGCGCATCAGTGCCACGCTGATTGAATTGGTGGAGGCTGGCTGCAGTTTGGTGCTCACGACAGGCGGCACAGGCCCAGCCATTCGAGATGTCACCCCAGAAGCAACCTTGGCTGTAGCCGACAAAGAGATGCCTGGCTTTGGCGAACAAATGCGTCAGATCAGTTTGAAATTTGTGCCCACAGCCATCCTCTCAAGACAAGTGGCCGTCATTCGGGGTCAAAGTTTGATCATCAATCTTCCTGGCCAACCCAAATCGATTGCTGAGACTTTAGAAGGTTTGAAAGACAGCCAAGGGCAAAGCGTGGTGCACGGCATTTTTGCGGCCGTCCCCTACTGCATTGATTTGATTGGAGGTCCTTATTTGGAAACACACGATGAAGTTTGCAAAGCCTTCAGACCCAAAACGGCCATCCGCCCTTCAAAACCTTGAGAGTTACTTGTCCAGCAACTGATTGAGTTTTTCAGCTTCAAAGGTTTCGCGCTTGGCTGCATCGTCAGGCATTTGAAGGGTCGCTGAATTGCCAGCTTCTGAATTCATTTTTTCAAGCGCTTGCCAGAGCATGGCAATTTGATGTTCTTGACTGGCTGCGTTGTCGATCAATCCGCGCATCGCTTGCGACAAGGGATCGTCGTTTTGTGTCACGCCATAAGCTGAGAAACCCATTTTGGATGCTGTTGCTTCGCGCTGTACATCGGCATCTTCCTGAATGATGCGCGCTGGATTGCCCACTGCGGTAGCGCCTTCTGGCACAGGCTTGGTCACCACTGCGTTGGACCCCACTTTAGCGCCATCACCGACAGTGAATCCGCCCAACACTTTGGCGCCTGCGCCAATGACCACATCTTTGCCCAAAGTAGGATGGCGCTTTGCACCTTTGTACAAAGATGTGCCGCCCAGGGTCACGCCGTGGTAAATGGTGCAACCGTCGCCAATCTCGGCTGTTTCACCAATCACGATGCCCATTCCATGATCAAAAAATACCCGCTCGCCCAACTTGGCGCCTGGGTGAATTTCAATGCCCGTGACCCAGCGTGAAAAATTGGAGATAAATCGGCCCAACCATTTGAACCCCATGTGCCAGCAAGCATGGGCCCACCTGTGCATGACCACTGCATGAAGTCCTGGGTAACACGTGAGCACTTCCCAGGCTGTGCGCGCAGCAGGATCACGGTCAAGGATGCATTGAATGTCGGAATGGATGCGAGAGAACATAAGCCAATTGTTTTGCGACGAGTCTACCTTTTTGCGTGAGCTGTTTCGATCATGGCTTTAGCAACACCTCTGAGAATATGGATTTCTTCCGGCGTCAGGTCGGCTCGATTGAACAGTTGATTCAAACGGGGCATGAGTTTTTTAGGGGCCAAAGGATCGAGGAAGCCAATTTCAACCAAGGCCTTTTCCAAATGACTTAGCATTCCCGCAACTTGAGCCGCATCGGCCAAATTCGATTCATGCACAGGGGATACAACAGGAAAGCCACCCAAAGCCAAACGCCATTCATAGGCCACCAATTGAATGGCTGCAGCCAAATTCAAAGAGCCAAACGTCGGATTGGTGGGAATAGACAAAGCCACATGGCACTTGTAGACATCCTCGTTTGTCATGCCAAAGCGTTCGGAGCCAAACAAAAACCCCATCGACGAAATGACCTCTTTCGGCTTAGGTTCATCGGCTTTGAATGCATCCATTTGAGCCAGCGCAAGAGACCGACCCAACAAGCCTTCAAAGTGCTCTCTGGGTGATCTTGTTGGAGGGCCGAAATCACGCGGTGTCATGGCTGTGGCACACAGATGAGAGATGCCCTCACAAGCCTCTTCTAGGGTGTCCACAATGCGGGTTTTGTCCAGCACATCGTTGGCGCCACTGGCCCTTTGGATGGTTTCTTCTTTGCGCAAAATGTTGGCATAGCGCGGTGCCACCAACACCATTTCATCGAATCCCATGACCTTCAAGGCACGGGCGGCCGCACCCACATTGCCTGGGTGGCTGGTTTCAATCAAGATAAATCGGGTTCGCATAGGGTCTATTGTCCCAGTTCCAAGTGCTCAAAATGAGCAAAACGAACTGTGGTCTGCGCCGAGGGTCAAATTTCATGGGAAAATGCGGGCATTCGCCTCTGACATCGCACAGAGGAACTCAGGTTTTGCTCTTAAAAATTCATGTCGACAAATCTCCACCCCATGCTCAACGTAGCCGTCAAGGCTGCACGCGCCGCCGGCGCCATCATCAACCGCGCCGCTTTGGATGTGGAGGCTGTTCGAATTTCGCAAAAACAAGTGAATGACTTCGTGACCGAAGTCGATTTGGCCAGCGAAAACACCATCATCGAAACCCTTCTGACCGCCTACCCTCATCACGGCATCTTGGCCGAAGAGTCTGGCAAAACGCATGGCAACCCCGATGCCGATCATGTTTGGATCATCGATCCGCTTGATGGCACCACCAACTTCATTCACGGTTTTCCTGTTTACTGCGTCAGCATTGCGTTGGCCGTCAATGGCAAAGTAGAACAAGCTGTGGTCTACGACCCCTCACGCAACGATTTGTTCACAGCCACCAAAGGCCGCGGCGCCTACATGAACGACCGCCGCTTGCGCACCAGCAAGCGCACCCAAATGCATGAGTGCCTTATTTCCACAGGCTTCCCCTTCCGTCCGGGTGACAACTTCAACCAATACCTGCGCATGATGGGCGAGGTGATGCAGCGCACCGAGGGTCTGCGCAGGCCGGGTGCTGCGGCCTTGGATTTGGCTTATGTAGCCGCTGGTTTTACAGATGCATTCTTCGAAACAGGTCTTCAGTCTTGGGATGTTGCTGCGGGCTCCTTGCTGGTCACTGAAGCGGGTGGCTTGGTGGGCAACTTCACGGGCGAAGCCGATTTCTTGGATCAAAAAGAATGCTTGGCAGGTACGCCCAAAATTTACGGACAGCTGGTGCCTATTCTTAGCAAGTACAGCAAATTTGCCAGTGCTGGCGAAAAAGCGGCCATGCGTGCAGCCGACATCAAAGATACGGAAGCGCGCCAAACCTCAACCGACAGCCCCATCTAAACCATGACCGGCGCGCTCGACTTGAGTGCTCACACGCCCATGATGCAGCAGTATCTGCGCATCAAGGCGGAGTTCCCTGACACCCTGCTTTTTTACCGGATGGGTGACTTTTACGAAATGTTCTTTGAAGACGCCGAGCGTGCAGCGGGCCTCATGGACATCACTCTCACGCACCGCGGTCAAACAGCAGGCAAGCCCATTGCCATGGCCGGTGTGCCCTTTCATTCTGTCGAAAACTATTTGGCCAAGCTCATCAAGCTGGGCGAGTCGGTGGCCATCTGCGAGCAAGTGGGCGATGTGGCCACCAGCAAGGGGCCTGTAGAGCGCAAAGTGGTGCGCGTTGTCACACCAGGCACGCTCACAGACACTGAGTTGCTGTCTGACAAAAGCGAAGCCATTTTGTTGTCATTGCACATTGCGCCCCGCAATGCGTGCGGCATGGCTTGGCTGAGTGTCACGCAAGGTATCTTGCATTTGGCTGAATGCACGCACGATGAATTGGCCGATTGGCTTGAGAGAATTGCACCCAGCGAGTTGTTGGTCAGCGCCAGCATCACACCTAAATGGGAACAACAACTTCAATCAATGCGCTTGGGTCAACGTGGCATGGCTTTGTCACTCACGCTGCGGCCCGACTTTCAATACGAATCTGGTTTGGGTCATAGCAAACTGATCAAACAGCTCAATGTGGCCAGCCTGGCCGCATGGGATGCCGACAAGCTCAGTCATGCACATGCTGCAGCAGGTGCTTTGCTCACTTATGCAGAACATACGCAAGGTCGATCACTGCCACATGTCTCGCAGCTCAAGGTGCAAAAGGCCAAAGAACTCATTGACCTGCCCACCAGCACACGCCGCAATTTAGAACTCACACAAACTTTGCGGGGCGAAGACTCGCCCACCCTCTTCTCTTTGCTAGACACTTGCATGACAGGCATGGGCAGCCGTCAACTCAAACAATGGTTGCTTAATCCACCGCGCGAAAGGCAAGTTGCGGTAGAACGTTTGGCCGCCCTTGATCAGCTGAACGACAACAGCGCAGCCGCCCAAAGCGGCGTGGCCATCTGGGTCAGATTGCGCGAACAACTCAAAGGCGCCAGCGATGTGGAGCGTATTACTGCACGCATTGCGCTTAAACAAGTGCGGCCGCGTGAATTGGTCGCCCTCAAAAATGCACTCATCCGTTCTGCATCTTTGTCGCATCACTTGCAAGACACCTTGGGCCACTTGTCCCCCACCAAGTTATTGCAGGCTATTCATTTCGATTTGCAGCCGCCCGTTGGACTCACCGAAATATTGCAACAAGCCCTGCTAGAAGAACCCGCCAATTTAATTCGCGATGGCGGCGTGATGGCCAACGGCCTTGATTCAGAACTGGACGAACTGCGTGCCATTCAAACCAATTGCGACGACTACCTGCTTGAGTTGGAAACGCGTGAAAAAGCGCGGACTGGCATTGCCAATTTGAAAGTTCAGTTCAACAGGGTTCACGGCTTCTACATTGAAGTCACGCAAGGTCAAATCGACAAAGTACCTGACGACTACCGACGCCGTCAAACTTTGAAAAATGCCGAGCGTTTTATCACGCCCGAGCTCAAAGCCTTTGAAGACAAAGCCTTGTCTGCGCAAGAGCGTGCTTTGGCCCGCGAAAAATACCTTTACGAAATTTTGCTCGACCAACTGCAAACCCACATTCAAGCCCTCACCAAATTGGCGCAAGCCATGGCAGCTTTGGATGCCCTTTGCACACTCACCGAGCGCGCCATCACATTGAACTGGTGCGCACCTCAGTTTGCCAAAGAGCCCTGCATTGAAATTCGCCAAGGTCGCCACCCTGTTGTTGAAGCACGATTGGCTGAAACCTCAGGCGGCAGCTTCATTGCCAACGATTGTTTGATGAACAGCAAGCAACGTTTGCAAATCATCACGGGCCCCAACATGGGCGGCAAGTCCACCTACATGCGCCAGGTGGCGTTGATTGTGCTTTTAGCCAGCATTGGCAGTCATGTGCCTGCCAGCAGTTGCAGGCTTGGCCCCATTGATGCCATTCACACCCGCATCGGTGCTGCCGATGACTTGGCCAATGCCCAATCCACCTTCATGCTCGAGATGACCGAAGCGGCGCAAATTTTGCACAGTGCCACGCCTTTGTCCTTGGTGCTCATGGACGAAATTGGTCGCGGCACCTCCACCTTTGATGGCCTGGCCTTGGCCAGTGGCATTGCCACGCATTTGCACGACAAGACGCAAGCCTTCTCGCTGTTTGCTACACATTACTTTGAGCTCACCGAGTTTCCCGCCACGCACCATGCGGCTTTGAACATGCACGTGGGTGCCACAGAATCGGGCAATGACATTGTCTTTTTGCATGAGCTTCAAGCGGGCCCTGCAAGCAAGAGTTATGGCGTGCAAGTAGCGCGCCTGGCTGGCATGCCCACATCTGTTTTGAACCATGCGCGTCACACTTTGACCGCATTGGAAGCCGGCGCCAATGAGAACCGCATTCAGGTCGATCTGTTTGCCCCGCCGCCTGAATCAGAGCATGCCGGGCCTTCCGCTTTAGAAGCTGCTCTGAATCAAATCGATCCCGACGCGCTCAGCCCCCGCGAAGCCTTAGAAGCACTGTACAGTTTGCAGCGCGTCTCAAAGCGTTCAGAAAATTGAGCCAATGAACAACGTCATTTTTTCGCACGGCAATGGTTTTCCCGCCAGCACTTACCGAAGTTTCACAAACGACTTAAGCCGAAGAGGTTTCAAAGTCTCTTCGATTGAAAAGTTTGGCCACGACCCTTTGTTTCCAGTCACCAGCAATTGGCCTTACTTGGTCCAAGAACTGGCAGATTTTGCAAAAAAGTCTGCTGATCAAACGGGCAGCAAGCCTTACCTCATTGGACACTCTCTAGGCGGACTTCTGAGTTTGATGTGCGCTTCCAAGCACCCTGATTTAACAGCGGATGTGGTCCTTCTTGACTCACCCGTAGTGGGTGGTTGGAAAGCCAGTGCGCTCAATTTGGTCAAAAAAACCAACTGGATTGGCTCTGTGAGTCCAGGCCGAATCAGCAAATCACGCCGACAACATTGGCCCAACATTGAAGCTGTGATTGAGCACTTTCAACACAAGCGCGCATTTGCACACTGGCATCCTGATGCACTCAGAGACTATGCAGAATTTGGCACTCGCATCGAAAATGGCGAGCGTGTTTTAAGCTTTGATCGCGTCATTGAAACGGCCATTTACAACACCTTGCCCCACAACTTGTCATCGATGCTCAAGCGACAACCGCTCAAATGCAATGTGGCGTTCATTGGCGGCACACACTCTAGAGAGATGCGCCTGGTTGGCTCAGAGTTAACCGACAAAGTTTCCAAAGGCAGAGTGATGTGGCTGGATGGTTCTCACTTGTTTCCCATGGAAAAGCCCATGGCAACAGCCGCTGCCGTAGAAGCCGCCTTGCGAAACATGGGCGCGCAGTAAAAAACCTTAGGTGCCCTTATGGCGCCCAATCGACCAAGCCTGTCCAAGCAGTAGCCAGCACCACAATGCCAAAAGCAATGCGGTACCAAGCAAAAATTTCAAAGCTGTGCGTAGCGATGTACTTTAAGAGCCACCGCACGCAAATCCAAGCGCTGATGAAGGACACCACCAAGCCTGTGGCGAACATGGGAATATCTTCCACAGACAGCAGCGCGCGCTCTTTGTAGAGGCTATAAGCGCCAGCACCAATGAGTGTTGGAATGGCCAAAAAGAATGAAAAATCAGTGGCCGCTTTGCGCGACAAACCCAGCAACATGCCTCCAATGATGGTGGCGCCGCTGCGACTGGTGCCAGGAATCATGGCCAGGCATTGAACGAGCCCCACCATCAAGGCGTCACGGCCTCTCATGTCCTCGACTGTGCGAATGCGTACACTGGATGGTGGCCTTCTCTCAGCCCACAAAATGATGAAGCCACCCACAATGAAAGTCGTGGCCACAACCCAAGGGTTGAACAAATGTTCTTTGATCAATTTGCCAAAAAGCAAGCCCAACACCACGGCTGGAAAAAATCCAATGAACACGTTGAGAACAAAGCGCTGCGCTTCGACTTGGTACCTGAAAGCTTTGGCCGTAGATCGAATTTTTTCCCAATAGACCAAGATGACGGCAAAGATTGCACCCGTTTGAATGGCGATGTCAAAAACCTTGGCTTTGTCATCGTTAAAACCAAGCAAGGCACCGGCCAAAATCAGATGACCTGTTGATGAAATGGGCAAAAATTCGGTCAAGCCTTCCACCACGCCCATGGCCGCGGCTTTGGCCAGCAACATTAAATCCACCAGTGCTCCTTAGTTACCCTTCAATTATCACCTCAGAGAAGCTTCACATGGCGTCGTCTGGCTCTAAAATCGTGCCATGAGCACAGCAAACGACAAAGTCAAGCCGACAGACGCCCCACAGGACGCCCACAAGGTCAGTAATTTTTTGCGTCAAATCATTGAGTCCGATCTGACTCAAGGAACTTACGCACAGCGCAAATGGGCAGGCTCTCCGGGTGATGCTTTGCATCATGCCGCCGGCTCTCCCGACCCCGCCAAAATTCGAACACGTTTTCCGCCCGAGCCCAATGGCTATTTGCACGTCGGCCATGCCAAAAGCATTTGCCTGAACTTTGGCTTGGCGCGTGATTATGGGGGCGTCTGCCACATGCGCTTTGACGATACCAATCCGGAAAAAGAAGACACCGAATACGTCAACTCGATTTTGGATGCCGTGACATGGTTGGGTTTCAACTGGGATGCTCATGGCACTTCGCATTTGTACCAAGCCAGCGATTATTTCGACTTCATGTACCAGGCTGCCGAATTCCTTGTACAAGCAAATTTAGCGTACGTAGACGAGCAATCAGCCGAGGACATGCGAGCCCACCGTGGCGACTTTAATACGCCTGGCAAGAACAGTCCTTTTCGCTCGCGCACACCCGAAGAAAATTTAAACCGTTTTCGCGAAATGCGCGATGGCAAGCTAGCCGATGGCGCAGCTGTCCTTCGCGCCAAAATTGACATGGCATCGCCCAACATCAATCTGCGCGACCCTGCCATTTACCGCATTCGAAGGGCCACACACCACAACACCGGCGATACATGGTGCATTTACCCGATGTACACCTTCGCGCATCCCATTGAAGATGCGCTAGAGCAAATCACCCACAGCATTTGCACGCTTGAGTTTGAAGATCAGCGCCCGTTTTACGATTGGCTTTTAACGCGCTTGAGCGAAAGCCACACACAAGCGGATGGCACGCCATTGGCGGCGCTTCTTGCCAGTCCCAATCCGAAGCAATACGAATTTGCAAGACTCAATCTCACCTACGTGATCACCAGCAAACGCAAGCTGGCCCAATTGGTCAACGAAAGCAAAGTCAGCGGATGGGACGACCCCCGCATGCCCACCATTGTGGGACTTCGTCGCCGCGGCTACACACCCGAGAGTTTGCAGCTTTTTGCAGAACGCATTGGCGTCACCAAAAGTGATTCATGGATTGACTACAGCACCTTAGAGGGTTGTTTGCGCGATGACCTAGACCCCAAGGCTGCGCGCGCCATGGCCGTCCTCGACCCTCTTCAGCTCACCATCACGAATTGGGATGAGCTCATGGGCGCAGGCAAGCTAGAGGCTTGTCATGCACCTGTTCATCCGCATCATCCTGAGTTAGGGCAAAGGCATTTCCAATTTGGAAAATCGCTTTGGATCGAGCGCACTGACTATGAAGACAGCCCACCCAAAGGCTTCTTTCGTTTGTTCCCTGGCAACAAAGTTCGTCTGAAATACGGCTATGTCATTGAATGCACAGGGGCCAACAAAGATGCCGATGGCAAGGTCACCGAAGTGCTTGCGCAATTGATACCAGACACCAAAAGCGGTACCCCAGGCTCTGACAGTGTGAAAGTGAAAGGTGTGATGACTTGGGTGTCACAGGCTGATGCAGTTTCGGCTGAAGTGCGCTTGTACGACCGCTTGTTTACAGAAGCCCACCCAGATGCAGGTGGCAAAGACTTCTTGACCAGCTTTAACCCAGAAAGCCTGAAAGTGATGACTGCTTTTGTTGAGCCTTCATTGGCAAACAGTGCGCCTGATGCCAAATTTCAATTTGAAAGACACGGCTACTTTGTGGCAGATCGCATAGACCATACGACCAACAAACTGGTCTTTAACCGCTGTACAGGACTGAAAGATACCTGGAGCAAGTAAATGAAAAAAGGCGCATCACTTCACAGTGAGTGCGCCCTCTTGTGGGGTGAAGTTAAGCACCCAAGCTGGCTGCATACAAACCAAGGGTGCACAGAAAACCAACGAACCAAGCCAGTGAGCGAAGCTTGTCTTTGTCAATCACATAGCAGGCAATGTAGGCCACTCGAGCAACAATGAAAACGCCAGCGTAAATGTCAATGCGCTCCTGCGGTACTTGGGCATGCATGGCGACCAAAATACCAATGGCGAAAAAGGGAAATGCCTCAAAACAATTGCCTTGTGCAGCATTGGCCCTGGCTCGGTAACCCGTTTGTTGCGCCAACCACTCGCGCGGATTGTGATTGTCGTAATTCTTCTTGCCAGCTTTGGCAATACCAGCACAAACGATGGGCATCAAGCCCGCCACCAACATAGAGGCAATTGCAACATTCATACTGAGATCTCTTTCTGGAAAAACTTCGACTTCGAATGCTATTTTAGTCACTTAATAAACTTAAAAATTGCATCCACGAGGGCCTAAACTCTGACAATGGCACATTTCCCAGTCTGGTCACTTAGAATTTGGGTTTAATCGGTTCCGTACAGGAAATTTTCATGTCTTTGCATTCCATTCGCGCTTACCTGCTGGTTCTGACATCGGCCCTGCTTTTGGCAGCTTGTGGCGGCAGCTCCACGCCCTCCACGCCTGCGCCTCCCGTCGGCGGTTTGAGTGTTGTTGCCGGAGACAGTCAAGTGACTGTGAGTTGGAAAGAAACACCAGGGGTTGAGTACTGGATTTTCGCAGCCCCCAACAACCCCAACTTAAGCTTAAACAACTGGCTCGCCACATCGGGCTCGACATACCGACTCAAGGTGACATCCCCTTATGCGGTCACTGGCCTGACCAATGGCACGCCTTACTCATTTTTCATGACGGGTAGAACCAACAACGGCCCAGGTGGAGACGCCACGCCAACAGTTGCCGCCACACCTCGCTTAGCAGGCTCCGAGTGGACCTCAGCCAGCACATTGAATACAGGTACACCCACAGGAATGACTTATGGCAGCTACTTAGACATCGCCAGCAACACTGTGCTTAACACGTACTTGGCCGTTGGCAATGGCGGCAAGATGTTTCGGGCTGCAGACCTCAACACTTGGACAGCCATCACACCTGTTGTCAACGTTAACCTGCATGCGGCCGAATACAGTTTCACCAAATTCGTTGCGGTTGGCGAAGGGGGCACCATCCTTTACAGCTCCGATTCCAAAATATGGACACCGTCCACCAAAATCACCCCTCAAAACCTCAATGCCATTGCGACCAATGGCAGCTTGGCCATTGCAGTGGGTGACAACGGCACCATTGTGACCAGCAAGGATGGCATCGCTTGGACGGTGACGACAAGCGTGCCAACCACAAACAAGCTTGATGGCATTTCATACACAAGCGCAGGCAATTGGCTGGCCGTCGGTGCTGGCGGCACCATTCTGACCAGCGGTGATGGCTTGACATGGACAGCTCAAAAGTCAGGCAGCTCAGCTGACCTCAAAGGCGTTGGTTCAATGACAAACTTCACCAACAATGTCACCAGTTATCAATTCATTGTCGTTGGCGCCAACGGCACCATCTTGAGCAGCCCTGACGCCATCACATGGACAGCACAAAGTGCCAATACCACTGCCAATTTCAATGCACTGTCCGCCACCAATCAGTTCTTGGCCGTAGGTTCAGACGGCACTGTTGTGATCAGTTTGGATGGCATCTCTTGGAAGCAGCAAGCAAGCAAAACCACCGCCAATCTCACCCATTTGCTAAGAGCTCAAAACATGTACATCGCGGTCAATAGCATGGGCGGCATCATTTACTCAAAATAAAACGCAACTGAGAGATCGCCTCTCTTGACACCCCAAAAAAAAGGCCTTCATTTGAAGGCTTTTTTTTCACAAATTAAGCTTCAATGTGAAGCTCTTGAATTTTTCGAGTAATGGTATTGCGACCAATACCCAACTTAACAGCCGCTTCGATGCGTCGTCCCCGGGTGGTCGCCAGTGCTGCTTGAATCAGCAAGGATTCAAAGCGTTTGGTCAGTACATCCCACACGTCTTGGCGGTCTGTGCCCAACAGCTGCAAAGCCTCCACCTCTAACGCGCTCTCCCAACCTGCATGTGCGCCTAAGTTCACCAAAGCGGGCGATGTACCGATAGCGGCTGCTAGGGGTGTACTCTCGCTCAATGGGATCAATTCTCCAACTGCCATTGCACCTTGAGGCGTTGCATTCACGGAAGGGTTGTGTGACAAAACCTCCGGCGGCAGGTCCTTGGCCTCAATCATTTGGGCAGGGGCCATCACAGTCAGCCAATGGCAAATGTTTTCCAATTGGCGAACGTTGCCAGGGAAATGAAAGTGCCCCAAAATTTCAAGCGCTTGATCTGAAATTCGCTTGGGCTCAACACCCAATTGCTGCGCACTTTGCAACAAAAAGTGCTTGGCTAAAACTTGAACGTCTTCTCTGCGTTCACGCAAAGCAGGCAAACGCAGTCGAATGACATTCAGGCGGTGAAACAAGTCTTCTCGGAACACGCCTTCTTTAACCCTTTGCTCTAAATCTTGGTGTGTAGCAGCAATGACTCGCACATTGGCCTTGACCGAAGTGTGCCCGCCCACTCTGTAAAAGTGGCCATCAGACAAAACGCGCAACAAACGTGTCTGAAGGTCAAAAGGCATGTCGCCAATTTCATCTAAAAACAGGGTGCCGCCTTCTGCTTGTTCAAACCTGCCGCGTCTTGATGTTTGCGCGCCAGTAAATGCACCTCGCTCATGACCGAAAAGCTCACTCTCTAACAGGTCTTTCGGAATGGCCGCCGTATTGATGGCCACAAAAGGGCCATTCGCTCTGGGGGAGTGCTTGTGCAATGCACGGGCCACCAGCTCCTTGCCGGAACCAGATTCGCCGGTGATCATGACAGTCACATTGCTTTGCGAAAGTCGACCAATGGCTCTGAAAACATCCTGCATGGCGGGCGCCTGACCCATCATCTCTGGCGTCGCAGCCATGAGTTCCTCAGCCACTTCTTCGCGCTGACTTTCTTCAAGCGCGCGTCGAATTAGCTCAATGGCCTTGGGCAAGTCAAAAGGCTTGGGCAAGTATTCAAAAGCGCCATTTTGAAAAGCTGAAACAGCACTGTCCAGATCAGAAAAGGCCGTCATGATGATGACTGGCAATGCAGGCAGTTGCTGCTTGACTTGCGTCAACAAATCCAAGCCCGATCCACCTGGCATGCGAATGTCACTGACCAAGACCTGAGGGCCTTCACTGCCGTCTTCTGTGGCCAGCGCTGCAAGGACTTCACGCGGATTGGTAAAACTGCGAGTACTCAAGCCTTCGCGAAGGAGAGCCTTTTCTAAGACGAATCGGATGGATTGGTCATCGTCTACGATCCAGATAGGCTTCATGTGACTTAACTTTCTCTAAAAAGAATGCACTGTCTGCTATCAGATCAGGGCAACGGAATCAAAATTTTGAAATCTGTTCGACCTGGCACGCTTTCACACTCAATCATGCCGTGGTGCTGCTGAACAAAGGTCTGAGCCAAAGTAAGACCTAAGCCAGAGCCGCCTTCTCTACCAGAAATCAGTGGGAAGAAAATTCGGTCTTTGATAGAGTCTGGAACACCAGGCCCGTTGTCTATCACATGCAATTCCAATGCCAGTCGATAACGCTGTTTTCCAAATGTCACTTGGCGGGTAATACGCGTCTTAAAAGTAAGTTGGGCGTCGCCCTCAGTCACCCGATCTGACAAGGCCAAGGCTGCGTTGTGAGCGATGTTTAAAACAGCCTGAATAAGCTGCTCCCTGTCGCCTCTGAATTCGGGAATGGAAGTGTCGTAGTCTCTGATGACCCGCAAACCTTTTGGAAATTCAGCCACAACGAGTGAGCGCACCCGCTCACAAACTTCGTGGATATTGACATCTCCCACCATGTGGGGCCGGCGATGCGGCGCCAACAGCCGGTCTACCAAGAGTTGCAAACGATCGGCTTCTCGAATGATGACCTGGGTGTATTCGGTCAACTCCTTGGACTCCATTTCCATTTCGAGCAGCTGCGCAGCACCGCGAATACCCCCCAAGGGGTTCTTGATCTCATGGGCTAAATTTCGAATGAGCTCTTTGTTGGCTTGGGCCTGGTCAATCAGCCGTTCTTCTCTGTCCTGCCGCGTTTGCTGTTGAATGGGCAGTAATTCAATGATCACTTCGTCAGATTGATCGGACTGCGCAACAATCACATGAACAGGAAGTGACTCCTCTGGGTTGATGCGCAACAACTCGGCGTCGTAGCGCAATGCCGCAAATTCATTGGCTTTGGCGCCTGAAAGTGCATGCAACAAGGGTTTGGGATCTGAAAAGAAATTCAAAAAGGATTCTCCCTCCAAACTCCTTCTGGACTGGCCCATCACGTCCTCTAATTCTGAGTTCACAAAGACAACAGTGCCATTGCTTTCCAAGATGGCGATGGGGGTGGCCAACCAGTCGAACGCCTGAAAGCGATGATTCTGTGAAGCACCTCTGACATGCGTATTTCGCGCTTGCGACCCAACAGAGGGGCTGGAACTCAATTTGGATTGATTTGAAATTTTCGCCATCTGAATTTCACTTAGATGGCACCGAGGCCAAATTGGATGTGTGACGGCTCAACTCTCTTTTCAAAGCCAACAGGTCTCGCGCCATGCGCTCAATTTGAGTTTGCATATCTGCTGTACGGCGCTTGTATTGCGGGTTTTGCAAAGACTCACCTTCTTGAAGGGCTGGTTGACCTCCATTAAAAACTCGCACCATTTCTGCATGCTTAGCGCTTAGTTTCTGCCACTCATCCTCCAAAACAGTGCGTGCTTGAACATTTCGCTGAAGTGCATCTTGTGGTTTGGTGGGTGGGATGGAAATGCGCTCAGTAGCAGTGCCAGAAACCGCTGAGACCGGCTTTGGAGACTGACTATTTTGAACACGCGTTCCCTCGATTTGAGTCGGATTTGAAATCAGCAGTTTTTGGCACTGACTGGGGTCATTCGGTTGGTTGGTTATTTCTTGGCCACACTTGTAGACAGCTTGATCGGCCAATGCCATACCTGCAAACCATGGCAAGGCCATGAGCAGTATGTGCCATTGAAATTTCACCGACTTCAAGCCTGCAATCATGTCTCAAAAATCTTTCCAAAATGAAAAAGGACGGCCTGAGCCGTCCTTTTCGGGGTCGGGCTCAGGTGCCCCAACTCGCTGCAAATTACAGTGAGTAGTACATCTCGTATTCGATGGGGTGCACGGCTTGACGGAAGCGTGTGACTTCGCCCATTTTCAATTCAATGTAAGCATCGAGCATGGAGTCTGTGAACACGCCACCTTTTGTGAGGAAGGCGCGGTCTTTGTCCAAATACTCAAGCGCTTGGTCTAAGCTGTGGCAAACGGTTGGCACCAATGCATCTTCTTCGGGCGGCAAATGGTACAAATCTTTGGTAGCAGCTTCACCTGGATGGATCTTGTTTTCCACGCCGTCCAAACCAGCCATCATGAGTGCAGAGAAGCACAGATAGGGGTTGGCCATTGGATCTGGGAAGCGCGCTTCAATGCGGCGACCTTTGTCAGAAGCAACGTGAGGAATGCGAATGGAAGCAGAACGGTTGCGGCTAGAGTAAGCCAACTTCACAGGGGCTTCAAATCCAGGCACCAAACGCTTGTAGCTGTTGGTGGTGGGGTTGGTGATGGCGTTCAATGCACGAGCGTGCTTGATGATGCCGCCAATGTAGTAAAGCGCAAAGTCTGACAAACCTGCATAGCCATTGCCTGCGAACAAGTTCTTGCCGTCTTTCCAGATGGACTGGTGAACGTGCATGCCGGAGCCGTTGTCGCCAACCAGTGGCTTAGGCATGAAAGTCGCAGTTTTGCCGTAGGCATTGGCCACGTTCCAAACCACATACTTCAATGTTTGAGTCCAGTCAGCGCGCTGCACCAAGGTGCTGAAGCGTGTGCCGATTTCGTTTTGACCTGCGCCAGCCACTTCGTGGTGGAAGACTTCAACAGGGATTCCCATAGATTCGAGAATCAGGGACATTTCAGCGCGCATGTCTTGTGTGCTGTCGACGGGAGGTACTGGGAAGTAACCACCTTTGACGGTTGGACGGTGACCGCGGTTGCCGCCTTCCATTTTGGTACCACTGTTCCATGGTGCTTCATAGTCGTCGATCTTGAAGAAAGAACCTGACATGTCGCTGCCAAAACGGACGTCATCGAACAAGAAGAATTCTGGCTCGGGTCCGAAGTAAGCAGTGTCGCCCAGGCCAGAGGCTTTCAAATAAGCTTCAGCGCGCTTGGCGATAGAACGGGGGTCACGGTCGTAGGCTTTGCCATCACCGGGTTCCAAAACGTCGCAACCCAAGATCAGTGTCGTTTCTTCGAAGAAGGGATCGAGGTTGGCAGTATTGGGATCGGGCATCAACAACATGTCGGAGGCTTCAATGCCCTTCCAACCTGCAATGGAAGAACCATCGAACGCGTGGCCGTCGGTGAATTTGTCTTCGTCAAAGTGGGAGATTGGCACGGATACGTGCTGCTCTTTGCCACGGGTATCGGTGAAGCGGAAGTCAACAAACTTGACTTCATTGTCCTTCACCATCTTCATCACGTCTGCGACGGTCTTTGCCATCAAATTCTCCTAAGGATGGGTGTTGATAATTGGTTCTTCGGGAATGCAGTTTCTATGCCAACAAAAGCAGAGCGCCACAATGACCCAAGCCCGCTATTGTGCCCTGAGGACAGGACCTCATATTGCGACTTGCCGGGATTTTTTTGCATCAATTTGATGCACCACAATACACCACAAATGCACTATTATAGTGCAAAATATGTTAACGCACCATTTCAGGGCCAAGCTCGACTTCAAAAGGCTTTAAGCCTTCTTTCAAAGCCATAAAGGCAGAATCAGCTTGTGGCTCTGCACCCTTCACACCCAGTTCGATGTGCTTGCCCCACTTGGGATGGTCCACGCTGGGAAGGCTAAAAACTTTGATGCCTGCATGTTGCTTTTCAATGCGCTCCATCAAGGGGGTCAGGGTTGCCTCCATCGCGCCAAAAACAATCACAGACCGCTCGATGCGCTTGGGCGCGGCACCCCAAGTTTGGCAATAAACATCAAGTTTGTCTTGCATCATGGGCCACGCCATAACGGGAAAACCGGGCACAAAGTGAACCATGCCTTGGCCTGAACCCTGACAAGTGAAACCAGGAATTTTGTTGTACGGGTTGTGAATGATTTGAGCGCCCTGGGGAAACGTGCCCATGTTCAATCGGTGAAGGTTGTCATCGCGGTTAGGTTCAAAGGCAACACCCTGCTCCGTGGCGACATCGCGCATGCGTTCCAAGATCAAGGCCTTGGCTTCAGGGTGCAAAGCCAAGGGCACACCGATTGCTTGGGCCGCGCATTGTCGGGTGTGATCGTCTGGCGTTGCACCGATGCCGCCGCAAGAGAAGACCACATCACCCGATGCGAAGGCACGGGCTAAGACCTGCGTAATGCGCTCGGGAGAGTCGCCCACATACTCGGCCCAAGCCAACTGCAAACCACGCTCATTGAGAAGCTCTATGAATTTAGGCAAGTGTTTGTCCGAGCGTTTACCCGACAGAATTTCGTCGCCAATGATGATGATGCCGATGGCAGGCGGGTTGAGTTGCATGGGTATGTTCATGGCTGTGCTTCGTTCGAAATGATGATGGGCTCTTCTCTGAGCTTACTTAAAGCAAGCAACAAATAGTGAACAAACCAAAGTGCTGAAAAGATAAAAACAAGGGTGTAAATCCAAACTGCAATGGGGATGAGAATCACAAACGCAGCGGCAAACAAGGCACCAGATGCCCACACCAAACTGGGTGCTGCACCCATGGCTCCGGTTAGAACGCCTATGCCTAACAATTGAAATCGATAACGCTTCATGAGCTCTACCCGCTCTTGACTAGACGCATGTTCAGCCAAGACATCGTAGGTCATGACTCTGTAGGTCAACCATCCCCAAATCAATGCTGGTAAAAGTATGGCCAGCGGCGGTATCCACCAAAGGGGCAAGGTGAGAATCAAGGCGCCCATGGCCAAGATGACAGACATGAAAGTCCACAAGACACTTTGCCACAAAGAACCACCTCGCTTGCGCTCTAAATCAGGGAAGCGCCTTGTGCCAACCAAACTCACGAGTGCTGGCGTCATCATGAATGAAACGGCCAGCAGGGACATGATCATGACAACAGGCGTCACAGCCAGGATGATGACGAATGGCGCAAGCACCGTCTTTAAACTCAGCAGACCGACTCGCTCCAACCAAGTCCACGCCCAACCCAAGGCAGGGCTGCCTTCCATCCCTGTGCGCACGGTGTCGACAGCAAGGTCCCAGTACATAAAGCCCAAGCCTGTCACGATGACCGCCATCAAAATGAGCGGCAACAAGGAGAGCATGATGACCTTGGGATGCAGGCAATAAGCAAGCGCTCGCCAGAATGAGTCCATGAAAAGGTTCATGAACTTGTGCCCTTGCCTAAAAAGCGCATGAAGCCTAATTTTTGTTGAGCCCAAAAACTTTGCCCATACTCGCGCCCCTCTTCCACTTGGTCGCGGACACCTGTTGGGTCGTATCTGTTTGAAAAATCAACAGTTCTGAACATCATGTCCCACCACGGAAACAACACGCCGAAGTTGTGTCCGCCTAAGGTTTTTCGGCCTGCTGACTCGTGACCAATGCCAATGGCATGGTGCAAGCGATGAAACCTCGGGCTCACAAATAAGCGATCTCCCAACCAACCAAAACTGCATCTGATGTTGGCGTGTTGAAAACTTTCGCTCAATTGACTTAAGACCACCAAGGCAATGAATTGCCCCGGGCCCACGCCGATCAATTTGGCCACCACTGACAAAATCAGCGCGGTGATCACATCATCGAGCAAATGATTGCGGTTGTCTGTCCAGAGCGTCATTTGTCTTTGCGAATGATGCAGAGAATGCAGAGCCCACCACCGATTGAACTGATGCTGCCCTCGGTGAATCAGGTAGTGAACAAAATCGAAAACAACAAGGTACAGCAAGAAACTGACCCAAGCAATGTCGGAGACGCCTGGCCAAAATGAGTCAATGTGAAAAGTTGGAAACCCGTGCACGCGCAGCATGCCAAACACTGTTTCAACGGCATTTTCAAAAGTGAAAAACATGACCAACTTAAAAAGACCCAAACGGTGGATAAGTGTGTAGAAGACATCAACTTTGACACCGTTGGAATCTGTCACAGGTTCAGAAGGTCGCCATTTTTCCAAGGGCGCAATGAAGACAAGCAAAATCAGAATCTGCAGCAAGCCAATTAGGAGCCAACCCGTGCCCTCGTAGGCCACATCGAGCAAATGACCGGCACCCCAAGCAAATGCCAAGGGCTGAACCACACTTTCAAACAACAAAGTTTGCAATGTAGAGAAGGTGTCAATGAGCCACTCAATCATGGATGTCAGCATGGCGTTGAAAATAAGAAGTCAAGGTTCAAGGGGCTTTATGGCACAGCAGCAAGGAGTTTCGAATATTGCGGGTGTTGACGCAAACTGGCAAAACAAAACCCTTTGTCTTTCAAGCCCACAATGAGGGGCTCTAAGACCGCAGGAGCCCAAGGATCTTGGCGCGACCAAATGCCCAAATGGGCCATCAAAATATCACCCGTTTTGATGCTTTTGAGCGCAGTCTTTAGCAAAGCAGCGTTGCTGTGGGTTTGACTGGACAACTCGTCTCCTAAAAAACCAGCAGGCGCCCAACCGACGTGGGTGTAGCCACATTGGCTGGCGGCCTTCAACAAAGCAGGCGAAGTTTTGCCCCCCGGCGCTCTAAAAAGCGGCAAACTGGCGCGGCCCGTCATAGCTTCCAAACGCTGAGAAGCTTTTTTCAAGTTAGCACAATAGTTTTCTGCACTCCAAATTAAGTTTTGGTCTTTTTGCTCACCTGAACTGGGCCGAATTTTGAAGGTTCGGGAATCGATGTCCGATCGCCAATAAGCATGGTCGTAGGTATGGCTTGCAAAATCGTGACCTTCACTGGCTCGCGCCTTCCACCATGCAGACCAGTGTTGGCCAAGGCTGCCGTCACCCTCTTGCGTTTTTTCATGGGCTCCAAAAAAGGTCGCTGGGACTTGATGCTTGCGCAGTACGTCGGCAATCAAGGGGGCCATGCCCATGTGGCCCGTGTCTAAGGTGAGGTAAATGGGCTTTTGGCATTGCAGTGGAGGTCTTTGAGACTCGACAGCCACCGCCAAAGAAAGCGGATTGAACAAGAGTGCGCCCAGAAAGATCTGGGGCAGAAGCTTGTTCAAAGTGTCATTGACGTGGCGCATGGTCCAAGGTCCAAACCCCATGCGGTGATTTGCCCACTTTGATTTGACGAACCACTTGGCGAGTGCTCATGTCAATCACGCTTAACTTTTGAGCCCAACGCGAGGACAACAAAATGGTTTTGCCATCTGCCATGATGTCCATGCAATCAGGTCCACTGGGTCCTGGGTACTTGTCAACCACAGTGAGGCTTTTGTAATCGATTTTGCTGATCGAGTTGGCGACACGGTTGCTGACCAACACATGCTGCTTGTCACCTAGCGCTCGGAAAGCGTGCGCACCTTTGCCCGTTTGAATCAATTTAATTTTTTTCGCAGGGTTTTTAGACACGTCAAAAACCTCTACGCCATCACCGCCCGTCATACCAATCAACAATGTTTGATCGTCTGGCGTGACAAAAACATCGGCAGGCATAGGGCCCGTTTTCACACGCCATTTGATGGTTTGGGTCTTCAAATCAATCGCGATCAATTCATTGCTGTCTTGCATGGTGGCCCACACCGTGGTGCTCTTGCTGTCAATCCACATGTGGCTGGGTGTTTTACCCGACTGAATGCGTTTGAGCAAGGTGGGCGTTTGTCCATCCCATTTGTAGATGTCAATGTGATTGAGTCTGTTGGCGACCGTGACAAACCATTTCATGTCCGGCGAAAAACGCAAGTGATACGGGTCCAAAATGCCTGGAATGACACGTTGGATTTCTGCGGTTCGAGGATCGATGAAGGTCAGAGAATCGGACAGGGCATTGGCCACAATGACCGATTTTTCATCTGGCGTGAGGTACAAATGGTGCGGCTCTTTGCCGGTGGGGATTCGCTTGGTTTCAGTCCAAGTGACCGGATCGATGACACTGACATTCCCTTCAAGAGAATTTAAGACAAAAATGGGGGCAGGTGCTTGAACTGCAGGCTCGGGAGGCGCAGGTTTAGGTCCTGCGGACATGGCCGAAGCAAGACCGAAAGTGGCCAAACCAATTGTGAAGGTCAGTGCTTTTAAGATCATTCCTTGAGTGTAATGGGGTATTGGAAGGCATTCCTGCCTCTCTGGCGCAATCTTTTTAATTTTTGAGGTTTTCTAGTGTCAAAATTATCTGCATGACTGACCCCTCTCTGATCTCCATCTTGGGTGTTGACCTAGAAGTGAAACACATCCCGCTGGACAAGCCTTTGGCCTTCAAGGCTAGCGCTCCCAGTTGCGTTTTCTTGCACGAAGGACTGGGCAGCGTCGCCCTTTGGAAAGATTGGCCAGCTCAAATATGCCAAACCCTGGAATGTGAAGGCTGGGTTTATTCACGCCGAGGCTATGGGTACTCTGAAAGCATTTTTGATGTGCGCGGGGCTGAAAAACTTCAGTCGAACTACATGCATCGTGAGGCTTTGGAAGTTCTTCCCGCGTTGTTGGCGCATTTAAAAATTGCCAATCCGATTTTGATTGGTCACTCCGATGGCGGCACCATTGCACTGATTCATGCCAGTCAGTTTCCAGTTGCAGGCTGTGTGGTCATGGCACCCCATGTGATGATGGAAGACATTTCTATTCAAGCCATCACGCATGCGCGAGATCAATTTGAAAAACTCAAACCCAAGTTGGCCGCCTTTCACAAAGATGTCGATGTCGCCTTTTGGCAGTGGAACGATGTGTGGTTGAGTGAAGCCTTTAGAAGCTTTGACATTCGGCCATTGCTTTCAAAGATCCAATCGCCCTTGATGGCCATTCAAGGAACGGATGATCCTTATGGAACCATGAAACAGATTGATGAGATTGCGGCGCACGCTACTCAAACTCAATTGGTGAAATTAGAAAACTGTGGACACAGTCCTCACAAGGATCAGCCTTTGGAAGTGCTTCAGGCTTTAAAGTATTTTTCGAGTTCGCTGGGCAAGATCCAGCGCCACTGACCGGGCGCCAAATCTGCTGGCAACTGCAATTGACCTATGGCACTGCGGTGCAACCCCTCTACCCGATTGCCAACAGCCGCCAACATGCGCTTGACTTGGTGGTACTTGCCTTCTGTGAGGGTGAGTTTCAAATGGGTGTCTGACACCGTCTCACAAGCCGCGGCTTGCACAGGCTTTGGGCTGTCATCTAGCACCACGCCCGACAATAATTTTTCCACCTGTTGCGCCGTGATCTCATGCTTGGTGGTGACCTCATACACCTTGGGCATGTGGTGCTTAGGCGAACTCATGCGGTGAATGAACTTGCCATCATCGGTAAGCAATAACAGGCCCGTGGTGTCTTGGTCTAAGCGGCCCACCGCTTGAACGCCTTGAACCGCAGCTTTTTGAGGCCGCAGTCTTAAAGGGGAAGGAAGCAAGGTGTAAATGCTAGGCCAAGTTGAGGGCTTTTGTGAGCACTCTGTACCTGTGGGTTTGTGCAACATAAGGTAAGCGCGGTCAAAGTAAGGCCACTCTGTGCCCTGAACTTTGAACTTGAGATTTTCCGGATCAAAGAAAACACCGGGGTCTTCTTGAACCTCACCGTTCACGCTCACATAGCCTTGTTGCACCAAGCCTGCGCAGACACGGCGTGTGCCGAAACCTTGGCTAAAGAGGACGTCCTCTAAGCGCATGGGCTTCATGTCACAACTCGCTCTGAGTTCACTGCGCTCAGTGAATTATTTCAAGGCTTTAAAACGCACACGCTTAGGCTTGGCACCCTCTTCGCCCAAACGCTTCTTCTTGTCGGCTTCGTACTCTTGGTAGTTGCCATCAAAGAATACCCACTGACTGTCGCCTTCTGCGGCCAAGATGTGGGTCGCAATGCGGTCAAGGAACCATCGATCGTGGCTAATGACCATGACCGAGCCCGCAAACTCAAGCAAGGCATCTTCCAAGGCGCGCAATGTTTCAACGTCCAAGTCATTGGAGGGCTCGTCTAGCAGCAACACATTGCCGCCTTCGATGAGTGTTTTGGCCAAGTGCAAACGACCGCGCTCACCACCCGATAACATGCCCACTTTCTTTTGCTGATCGCCACCATTGAAATTGAAGCGGCCGCAATAGGCACGGCTGGGCATTTGAAATTTGCCGACGGTCATGATGTCTAAACCACCAGAGACATCTTCCCAAACGGTTTTGTCGTTAGAAAGGTCGTCACGATTTTGGTCGACGAAGGCCATCTTCACGGTTTGACCCACTTTGATGGCGCCGCTGTCGGGTTGCTCTTTGCCAGAGATCAGTTTAAAGAGCGTTGATTTACCGGCGCCGTTAGGCCCGATGATGCCAACGATCGCGCCAGCGGGAACTTGAAAGCTTAGATTGTCGATTAACAAACGATCGCCGAAAGACTTGCTGACATTGCTGAATTCGAAAACTTCGTTGCCCAATCGCTCGGCCACGGGAATGAAAATTTCCTGTGTTTCATTGCGTTTTTGGTAGTCGTAATCGCTCAGTTCTTCAAAGCGTGCCAGGCGCGCCTTGCTCTTGGCTTGACGACCTTTTGGATTGGAGCGAGCCCATTCCAATTCTTTTTTCATGGCCTTGGTGCGTGCGTCTTCTGTGCGTTGCTCTTGGCCCAAGCGTGCCTCTTTTTGCTCCAGCCAATTGGAATAGTTGCCCTTGTAGGGAATGCCGTGTCCGCGATCAAGTTCCAAGATCCATTCGGCCGCATTGTCTAAGAAGTACCGATCGTGGGTAATGGCCACCACAGTGCCTGGGAAACGTTGCAAAAACAATTCGAGCCAGTCGACACTTTCTGCGTCCAAGTGGTTGGTGGGTTCGTCAAGCAGCAGCATATCGGGGCGGCTGAGCAACAAACGGCACAAAGCCACACGGCGTTTTTCACCACCTGAGAGTTTGCCAATGATGGCGTCCCATGGGGGCAAGCGCAAAGCGTCAGCCGCAATTTCAAGTTGGTGGTCAGAGGCGTCACCTGCTGTTGCAATGATGGCCTCGAGTTTGGCTTGCTCTGCAGCCAGCGCATCAAAATCGGCGTCTTCTTCAGCGTAGGCTGCATAAACTTCTTCGAGGCGTGCTTGCGCCGCTTTCACTTCGCCCATGCCACCTTCAACGGCTTCGCGAACGGTTTCGTCGGGGTCCATCTGCGGTTCTTGAGGAAGATAACCAATTTTGAGACCTGCCATGGGAATGGCTTCGCCTTCAATTTCCTTGTCAATGCCGGCCATGATTTTCAGCAAGGTGGACTTGCCGGAACCATTCAGACCCAGCACGCCAATTTTGGCGCCGGGGAAGAAACTGAGTGAAATGTCTTTGAGAATGTGACGCTTCGGCGGCACGATCTTGCCGACGCGGTTCATAGAAAAAACGTATTGGGCCATGGCTGGGATGCTCTTCAAAAAGGGAGGGGGAAGGTGATTTTCCAAAAGCGGAACTTAATTTTCCCTAACCCGTGATTATCCCTGTCTTTAGGGACCCCATCGGGGGTTTCTAGCCCTGAAATTTCTCAAATTACAAGACTCGATCGCCCGATTTACCACTTCGGCTTGAAAATTGAACCAGCGCGTCTTGGGTTTCCAAGCCAATTCTGGCTGCCCGTCCCCCGTAAACCTGTGATTTGAGCCAATCGGCCTCTGCTTCCAAAGCCTCAACTGACATCACAGCCGTAGTCCAAACTTTGGCTTCGGCATCCCATCTGTAGCCACGGGCTTTGAGCTTGTCTTTGGTCTCGAAGGGCGAACCAAATGCTTTAACCACTGTTCGGGCTTGTTCGGCTGACTTAAAAAGTTGTTGCAGACCTGTAGAAGGCATGTCGTCTGGCTGGGCCTTCAAGGGCGCCGACAAGACCCGCAGCAAAGCATGGCAATCTACTTGTGCTCGGTGCGCGTCGTAAAACCATCCCAACTCGCTGCACAAAAACTCCAACTTGGCCGACCCCAAACCCTGGGCTTTCCAGTTGATGCCGGCAAAAGAGCAGGCCCATGCTTTGTGCTCAAACACCTCTAATCTGTTTTCAACAAAAGGTCGATCAAAGCTGGCGTTGTGCGCCACGATGAGGTCTGCGCGTTGCACCATGTCAATGATTTTGGCTTCGTTGAGTTTTTGACCCTTCACGTCTTGGGTGGTGATGCCTGTGAGCTTCACAATTTCTGCTGGGATGGGTCTGCCCGGATCTTCGAAATCCTCATAGACCTCAACCACACCCACAGGTTGACCCGTTTGCATATCAACAGCCACAGACAGCATGGCCAACTCGATGATGTTTTCAGCGCGCCAATCTAGTCCTGTCGTTTCCGTGTCCAAAATGAGGACCCGCTTGGTCGGTGAGCCAGAACCAGGTCCAAAATCAAGAATTGGAACCAAGCGTCGTTTGACTTTGAAGTCTGGGTGGGCTGACAACTTGTCAGCCATTTCATCGAAATTCATCATTGCTCACTTTTTTCTGAAGTGCCTATTTTGACGGATGAAACAGGGCCTCTGCCAAACCGCCACTTCGGGTGACTCGCTGCGCTACTGCGTTGAACAAGACCGAGGCATTGGGGGCCCACCAGCTTAGGCGCGATTTGGCACGTGTGACGCCGGTGTAAAGCAGTTCGCGTGTGAGCACAGGGGCATCTCGGTCTGGCAGCACCAGAAGTACATGGTCGTACTCTGAGCCTTGCGATTTGTGAACGGTCATGGCCCAGACAGTTTCAACGGCATCCAAGCGAGAAGGCAACACCCACCGCACACCGCCTTTGCCATCGGGGAACGCAACGCGAAGGCCATTGGCAGTAGGCAAACACTGGCCCACATCGCCGTTCATCAATTGCAAATGATAGTCGTTGCGGGTGACCATGATGGGGCGTCCGACGAACCAGGCGTCTTGCTGTTTGGCAGGCTGGAAATTTCTTTCTGCGTTTTTAGACAAGCCTAGGGCCATGGCGATTTGCTGATTCAAAGATTGAACACCCCATGCGCCATGTCGCAGTGCGCAGAGCACTTGAAACTCACTGAAACGCTTGAGCAATTGAAGGGCCTGCGCGTTGTCACAGAGGGCATCGGCTTGTTGCAGCGGTTTCAAAACTTCCAACCATGCGGACCACCCTTCACACAATGCTTGAGCAAGTTCTGGATGCAAATGACCTTGCGGCCTATCGCGCCATTCATCTGGCCACCTTTGAACCTCTGGCTTTTCAATGTTGTCTGAAGCGCTGGCACTGCTTAAGGCATGCCATTGTTTTTTGATTTGTAATTGATCGCCATCGTTGATCAGTTTGGCCCATTGACCGATCGCGCTGCTGGCATGAAAGCGTCGGCTGACATGCAGCACCGCAGTTTGTTCTGGCAAGGTGTAGGCGTGGGTGGGGTGCGCTTGGGTGGCGCTGTCTGATTGGGCCGCCCCCTCGCACAATTGAGACCACACAGCGCCAGCCTCTACCGAGGCCAACTGGTCTTTGTCGCCTAGCAAAACCAACCTGGCCTGTGCAGGCACACATTTCATCAATCGCGCCATGAGTTCTAGATCAATCATGGAGGCCTCATCGACCACCACCAAGTCCGTTGCCAATGATGGCGCAGACCTTGCGGCTGCATCGGGGTTGTACTGCAACAGTTGGTGCAAAGTAACAGCTTGAGACGGAATGCCTTCTCCCCAGCCGTCGGGCAAGCTGGCCAATGCCAACTGAATGGAGGAACTCAAGCGGCTGGCAGCCTTGCCTGTAGGCGCTGCCAAATGAATGCGCAATGTTGTTTGCTGATCGTGGGCAGATTGTTGCAGCAAGGCCAACAAGCGAACCACCGTGGTTGTTTTGCCTGTGCCAGGACCGCCGGTAATGAGTGTCAGGCCTGTACGCAAAGCTTTGGCACAAGCAATGCGCTGCCAATCTGTTTCCTCACCTTGTTGGCCGAACAGTTTGTTCAGTTTTTCATCGCTGTCAGAAGGTACTTCAAAGTTTAGCGACAAACGCATTTGGACAGATGCTTGAATGCTTTGTTCTGCATGCCAAGCGCGCCTTAGGTACACACGTTGGGCTTGGCCATCTTCTTTGAAAGAAACCATGATGGGCGAGTGATCGCCAATGGCCCATGGCATTGTTTTGGCAGCTTGAGCCCATGGGTTGTGTGGCACAGCGAACAAATCTGCAGGCTGTTCATCCAACTTTGAATTTGCAAGCTGCTGATGCAATGCCTTGGTTTGAGCATCGGTCCAGTCAAGCAAATGCGCTGGGTCTTGGATCAAAGCATCAAGGTCCAAGCAAGCATGCCCTCTTCCCATTTGATGGCTGACCAAAAGCGCCAGCAAATCGTGCAAGGGCTCTGGGGTAGCTTGATGTGACTTTAAAAATTGGAGCCATGCGACATCCAAAGCGGTCCACGGCCAAGCAGCCACGACAGCTGTCAATTGGGGCGCTGAAGTGTTGCTGATTGGGACTTGTAATTGCGTCATGACAAGACCCCTGCTGCAATGGATGGCTGATTCAATTTGAATGCTTCGTCCAAGGCATGGATGAGTTCGTAGGATGGCTTATTGACATAGCACCCCTGCCCAGCTTGATCGATGCCCCGCAGATACAGATAGATGGCACCGCCCACGTGCTGCTCGTAGTTGTAATTTTTGAGGCGAGACTTTAAGAGTCGGTGAACCGCCAAGATGTACAAGGTGTATTGCACGTCGTAGCGATGGCTGAGCATGCTGCCTGTAATGCTGTCAAGCGAATAATCGGGCAATTTGTTCGACTTGTAATCGAGCACGTAATAACGACCTTGGTGCTCAAACACAATGTCCATGAAGCCCGTTAGCAAACCATTCAATTGCTGAGCCTGTAAAGCAGGGCGGGCTTTGTTGGGATGCAGAGAAGCGCTAATGAGTTGATCAATGTACAGCGTTGAAACACCATGCGTTTTGAACGTGAAGCCCATCTCTGGCCAGGCGTTTTGGGTGTTGAGCTGAGACAAACTCAAACCATGTTGATCTGACCCCAATTGTGTGAATTGAGAGGCTGCGCATTGGCGAATGAGTTGAAGGCAGAGGGCTTGGTCTTCGGTTTTAAGTTGCAGGCTGTCGGCTTGGGTTTGCCACCAGCCTTGCCATCGAATTTTGACTTCAGGAAAGAGGTCTGATTCGTTTTGCAGAAGGGGCCAGCCTTCTTTCAATTGCCATTCGAAGATGTCGTGTAACAGGGTCCCGTAGGCGCTACCTGCAGGAAAATGATTGAACGGGGGTTGCTCCGTTTTTGCAGAGGATGCGTCATCTGCCACGAGCAGGTCATTGGCGTTGGCCACTGGGTTGTCGATTTGCGAATCTAGCCAACGCTCTTCGCGCGCAAGTCCCGAATCTGTGGCCTGCCATTTGGAATCACTGAGCTTGCGGGTCAGTGCACTGAAACTGGCCGTCCAACCGGCATTGGGCAATGCGCGCGATGGCGATCTTGCGGCAGTTGGCGCTTCTAAGTGGGTTGCATGCAAAGGCTCATACAGTTGCGCATTTGCTTCGGGCGCATGAACGACTTCAATGTCATCACAGCTTGCCCAAGCCTGCAATTTTTCTTGCAAATCATCGGCAGACTTTCGTTGTAACAAGACACTTAAAGCACTTTGTGCGTGTGTCTCTTTGCTTTTGAAGTCACCTTGGCGTTTGGCAACGCCCATCCACATGGCTTGTTGTGCGCGCGTGAAGGCAACGTACAACAAACGAATGTCTTCTTGGAGACGTTCTTCGGCCGTTCGAAGTGAGTCATCTTTGTCTTCTCTGAAATTGGAGACAAAAGGCAAAAACACCAGGGGGTATTGCAAACCCTTGGCTTTGTGAAAGGTAATGACTTGGACTAACTCGGCGTCTGTTTCAAGACGCATTTGCGCGCTCTCACCTTGTGCCTGAGGGTTTGACAATTGATCGGTGAGAAAACGCAACAATGCAGATTCACCTTGCAACTGGAGGCTGGCCGATTGCAGCAGTTCACCGAGGTGCAAGAAATTGGTCAAGCGCCGTTCAGCGGTATCGCCTTCGGCTTGCATGCGCCTGCCAATGTCTTGTTCGTGCACCATTTTGTAGAGCATTGGCAAGAAGCCTTGACGTTGCCAGGTGTGGTGCCATGCATTGAAACGCTCTACCCAAATGTCCCAGGCATCTTCTTCACTGAACACCCGCTCTATTTCAGGCAAGCTAAGGCACAAGGTGCGAGTGGTAAGCGCAGCGCGCAGTAACTTGGCATTGCGCGCTTGTAAAACGGCTTCTAACACGCAAGCTAAATCCAGTGCCTCGCGCGTGGCGTAAACACTTTCGCGATCTGATAAGTAGACGCTGCGAACGCTTCTCTGCGCCAAGGCTTGGCGAATTTTTTTGGCTTCTTGGCCATCTCTGACCAAAACCGCCATGTGACCGGGTTGAGCGATGCCTTGATTCAAAAGCCAAACCATTTGCGTGGCACAAATTTGCGCCATGTCTTCACCGTATTGCGCGCCACTCAAGGGTTTATCGGCGGCCAAATGCCATACCGTGAGCGCTGGCAGTTTTTCACCATTGGCCAAGCGAAGACTTTCAGCTTTGGCAGGTGTGGGTGTTTTCACACGTTCAAACGGCACTTCATCAAAAGGGTTCTGAGCCGTTGCAAAAAGGTGATTAACGGCGTTGACCACCTCATGGCTGGATCTGAAATTTTCTGTGAGAGTCCAAATGGATTCTGCCGCATGCCTTGCATTCAAGTAGGTTGGTAAATCGGCGCCTCGAAAACTGTAGATGGCCTGTTTCGGATCGCCAATCATGAGAAATGCGCTGGCATTGTCTTGTTCTGAGTTGACTTCATGGCGGGGCTTGTGATGTGGCAAGTTTGCTGCGCCATAAATGCGCGACAGCGATTCATATTGCCAGGGGTCGGTATCTTGAAACTCATCTACCATGGCTACTGGGAACTGCGCGCGAATGATCTGAGGTAATCGACCGTCTGGTGCATGCAATGCCGCATGCAATCGCTGTAGCAAATCCGAAAAATCAAAGCTTGCCAAACTTCTTTTTTGCAGCCAATACGCACGGCCCACTTTGAGTGCGGCATGGTGCAGCAAATTAACACCCACATCTGGCTCGCTTTGACGCTCAGACATCCAAAGACCTATTGCACTCCAGACGCCATGCGCGTTGTCAATCGGATTGGCCCCGCTCCTCAAGCCGGCATTGAGCTTTTCAAGGGTAAATTTGGAAATTGCATCTATTTCTGCCTCTTCACCAGAAGCCCAGTCTGAAAGATGACGAAGAAAGTATGCGTGCTTGTTGACACGATAGTGATTGCGATTCAAATCATTTTCAAGCGCCTTGCTCAACAGGTCTAGTGCCTGAGGCATGTTGGTCAACAACAGTTGTCTGGCTTGCGCCTCTAAGTGCAGAACGCGTTCTTGCCACTGAGACCAAGCGAGCACCAAGGCTTTTGGATCTGGATCTTCCGAGGCATCTGGAAAACCACCTGGTGACTTCTCAAACTTTTGCCAAAGCGATTGAATGTTTTTAAGCAAAGCTTCGGGTGTGCCGCCCAAATCTTTCATGGCCCCCAGTTGATTGACCTCTAAGGGATACACATATTCCCGCCAATAGTCTTTCACAAGCTTCAACTTCAAAGCGGGTGCATCGTCTAAGCGCTTTTGATCAAACAAACTTTGGCTGTCAAAAGCATGTTGGCGCAACATGCGACTCGACCAGCTGTGAATGGTGTAGATGGCGGCTTCGTCCATCCATTGAGCGGCTTCTTCTAAGCGTTCTGCGTGTCGCGCATTTAAATCGGTGCCCAGGCTTTCTTGAAGGTGCTGCAAAAAATCATCGGCAACATGAGACTGCCCCCTGAAAAATTGGGCAGCCTGTGCCAATCTGTCGCGGATGCGATCTCTGAGCTCTGCCGTAGCGGCCTCGGTAAAGGTCATCACCAAAATTTGAGGCGGCATGAGGCTCGGCCCAGACCAAGCATGTCCCAGAATGAGACGCACATAAAGCGCGGCCAATGTCCAAGTTTTGCCAGTGCCTGCGCTGGCCTCAATGAGTTGAATGCCTTTCAAAGGCAATGTGAGGACATTGAGTTTTTGCGTTTTCAATTGACTCATGAGGCACCGCCTTCAATTGAAGCTGCATGGATCAAATCGCTGTACAAAAGGGGCGCCCAGTTTGGCAGCCCTTCAATAAGAGGATCAAAATTGTCAAACGATCTTTGGACGTACAAGGAACGCGCCCAATCGGTGCTTTCAGAAAAACCATCGGAAAATTCTTTGCGTGCCTTGTCCAAGGCCATCTCGGTAATTTGGTCAGCCGCCACGTCTTTGCCTGACTGTGCACTTCGGATTTGCTCTGACACAAACGCCAAGCCTGCTTTCAGGGTGGTGGGCAAGGGCTTCGCCCAAGCCTGCGCATACACGGCCAGCCACTGTGCCAACAAGTGTTTTGCTGCTTGAGGCGGCATAGCGGGCAACACCGCCACAGCATCCAGTCCGACGGCCACAGAGCTGACTGTCCAACCTGCAGCGCTTAACAGCACGTGATTGGGCCAGAGATTGACCAAGACATCGGCGCGAGCAGATTGTTGGTCTTTTTGACCTGTGGCCACCGCACCGGGCCGCCTGGTCAGTTGCAGTGTTTGAATAGGTTCAGAATCAGTTGGCAACTGATCGGCTGAACGCTGTTCTTTGCGCAAACCAAGGATCTCGGCACTGATGCGCACATCACCCCAAGGCATGGCAATGACAACAGACACGGATTGAGTTGGCAGCGCTTGTGGGTATTTTTCTAAATAAGCATCTGCTCGGTCAATGACACGCAGTGCCGCATCGTATTGCTGTTTCAATGCCAATTGTCCTGAAGCTCCCATTGGCAATTGACCTCGCAATTTTTCAGCTTCAAGTTGCAGTTCGATGTCTTCGGCTTCAAGCAATTGACGGCCCAAGGCATACCTGTCTAACCCATTTAAAGAGAAGTTTTCATCATCTAGCATGGCCTCTTCAGGACCTTTGAGCAAAACACCCAAGCGACTGCGCCAATAAACATCGACAGGTTGCCTGAGCAAACGCATGCATTCCTGAAGAGGCCATTCTGAAATAGCGGGAAATTGGGCAGGGGCCGCCTCAGAAGAAGCAAGCGCAGAAAACGAAGATTTGAATTCAGAGCCAGTGCTCTGCGCTGCTTCCCAATCGTCCGCGTAAGTGAAGAATTTTGAATCGGGCTTGAAGTATTTGGCAGAGAAAGCTTGCAAGGGCTGCAAGACGGCATCTAGCTCGGGGGAGAAACGGGCCTTGAGGGTATCGCGCAATTGAGCGACCAAGACAGACGGAGGCATCTTCTGATTGTCTGTAGACCTGCGGCCTTGCCAACTGATGTACAGTTTTTCGCGGGCTGACAAAAAGGCTTCTAAGAACAAGTATCGATCGTCTTCGCGGCGCGAGCGATCGCCTGCCAGCCAATGCGTGGCCATCAAATCAAAATCGCGAGGCGTGCTTTGGCGAGGATAAGCGCCATCGTTCATGCCCAGCAAGCACAGACCCTTGAAGGGAATGGCGCGCATGGGCATGAGGGTTGAAAACTGCACCCCACCGCCAAAGAAACGTTGTTTCAGACCTGTTGACTCAAGGCCCGACAACCAATGTTCTCGGACTACGGTTAAGGGCAATGGCTCCGACAAACCAGCCTGTTCACACAAGGATTGCCATTGCGTCAACTCTTGCTTTAAACGCAGCAACATGCGTTCATCGGCTTCGTTGTCGGCTTCAAAAAAACGCGCCATCAAGTCGTGCATGACCGAGCACCATTCGGCAGGCGCATGATTGGCATTCAATTGAGCCAAGCTAATAGACACGGCCTCCAACCACTGCGCCAGATAGCCCACCTTCAAAGCACTCAAGCCAGAAACTTGAGGCAGGGGCAAGACACCCTGCCATGCCGCATTGCCTTCAGCTTGGCCGGCGGCATAACCCAATATCAAACGTTGTAATCCGTAGGCCCACGTGTTTTGGAGTGCATCAGGCATGTTGCTGGGTACGCCCCACTTTTGTCGGTGCGTTGGATTCAAGCCCCAGCGCACAGCAGCGTCTTGGAGCCAATTTTTCACAGTTTGGACATCGGCCTCGTCCATTTGAAACTTGGCTCGCACGGCAGATACTTCAAACAGGCTAAGCCATTCCGACATGGTGATTCTTGCTTGTGGCAAGTTCAGCAAAAACTCAAGCGCTTGAACCAGCGGCACTTGACGCGGCGTGGTGTCTGCCACTGAAAAAGGAATATGCCGAGGATGCTGAACTGGAAAACGACCAAACACCGCTTGAATGTGCGATGAAAAACTGGCCATATCAGGCACCATGACCATGACATCAGCTGGCTTCCAAGTTGGATTTTCATCCAACCATGCCCAAAGTTGGTCGTGCAAAATTTCAACTTCGCGCTGCGCTGAATGCGCCTGGACCATTTGAATGCTGCCATCGTCGGGCAAGGATTCAGGCTGCTCGGGCATGGCCTTCAAATTCAAAATATCAGACTGAATATGCTGCAAACGCGAAGGGCCAGCTTGCTCAGCTGGATCTACAAAAAAAGTTTGCTTGCTCATAACGCTTAGGGCGTTTTCAGGCTGGTCAAAGCGCTCGAGGGCGTGCAAATAATCTCGACCTTGTTGCCCCCATGAAGAAAGCAGCGAGTGCTTCTGAGCCACCAGGTCCATGTCATGGCCCCAGTATTCTTGGCAAGGGTTTTGGACCATCATGATGACTTGACACCAGCGACCCAAGGCGGCCAAGGCCTCAACCACCTGCATGGGTAAGTTTGAAATACCGAACACCACAATGCGAGGCGGCAAACCTTCTGGCTTCAAAGCTTTCGCTTGCTGAACCTTGTGCATGAATTGCGAATGCACGTCGGCCCTGGACAGGCACTGAGAGGAAAGCTCGGGGGCTTGCGTTTGCAACACATCGTGTTGCAACTGCTGCCACAACTGTGCTTGCCAAACTTGGTCGGGCGGCATGGCTTTGCGCTCAGCTTTGTACCGCAACACAAATTGGCCATTGCCCCAATCGGACAGCCAATCGGCGCGGTAGCTTTGGTAACCGTCAAATACATCGGCCACTTGCTGGGCCAATTGGTACCTTTGGCGCCCAAGCGGGTCGTCTTTGACGTAAGCCAGCAAAGGTGCGACTTGGTGTGATTGAGCAAACTCAGGCAGCAAGCGCCACAAGCGCCAAACCAAAGCTTGTTTGTCAAAGGGCATAGCCACAGGCACCACCGCTTGGCCCAATACCAAACGGTACATGCGCCAAATAAAGCTAGAAGGCAATTCCATTTGCGTGGCTGCGCAAATGCCCATGGCGCTGTCGTCTGCTAAGGCCATTTCAAGCCAGTGCTTCATGCCATTGCTTTGCACCAACAAGGTTTCTGGCACCAAGGGGGGCAAGGGCTGGCTGCGAAACAGGCCAAGCGTGAGATCGCGCAGGTCTTCTAGGCGGTTGCCATGGAACACCATGAATCCGGCTTGAAATGCATTGGACATAAAGGAAGGGCTTGTGGCTGCGCGTGAATCTTGCTTGAATTATCGGCTCAGCACTGGCTCACAGGCTGAGCCTTGCTACAAAAATTGCTTCAAAACCCTTTGAAATTCATCAGCGGAAACTGGTTTGATGAGAAAGTCTTGCATCCCTGCTTTTTTGGCAAGCACACGGTCTTCATCCAATACGTGAGCCGTCATGGCCACGATGGGCGTCATCTTCAAGGCTTGGGTCACTTCAATGTGCCTAATTTCGTGGGTCGCCGTTAAACCGTCCATGCCAGGCATCTGCAAATCCATCAAAATCAAATCATAGACATTGGACTGAATTTTTTGCACGGCAGCTTCACCGTTGTCTGCAATTTCAACCGTACAGCCCAACTTCTCCAAAGTCCATCGAGCCAACTGCTGATTCATGGGCGTGTCTTCAACGACCAATATTTTGCCCACGTGCTTGGCTTTGAAGGGGCTGGGTTTTAAAATTTCTTCTCCCACTTCATCTCGTTGCGTCAAGCTTGTAAGTGCATTCTGAATTTCAAGCCCTGTGACGGGCTTGTACAAATTCAAGACACGAACACCTAAAGTTCTAGCCAGCGCACACAAGTTTTGCACATCATGGTTCAAGCCAAAATCTGACAACACAATCCAAGACAAACTTCGCCACTTATTGGCTTCCTGCGCCAGCAAATAAGCCGATTCAATGTAGGCCAACATGCTGTGGTCAATGAGCCACAGCGTTTGTCGATTCAGGCCTTGTTTCAACCAAGCGTCTAAACAAGACTGCAAGGCCACGGGCGTCACAATTTCGAGAGGCTTAATTTGTTGGGCTGCCAATAAATTTCTCAGAATCTCTCTGGCAAAGGGATTGGACTCAACCAAAACAACATCCACTGAGTGCGAAATAGCACTGAAACCTTTGGTCATTTGCAGCTTAGGAATGATTTGCTTGTCCAGTAACTCTGGCGAAGGGGTTTCAAATGTGGCCGTGAAAGAAAAAGAACTGCCTTCACCCAAACGTGAGAGAACTTTCATTTCACCCTGCATCAGGTGAACCAAATTTTTTGCAATGGACAGTCCGAGGCCACTGCCACCATATTTGCGGTTCACTGAAGCGTCTGCCTGACTGAATGGCGAAAAAATAAGTTGGATTTTTTCAGCCGGAATGCCAATCCCTGTATCAGTCACCTCAAAGCCGCATACCACCTGATTTTCATTGACTGCTTTTTTCCTAACACTCAATTTAACCCAGCCTGTATCGCTGAATTTCAAGGCGTTGCCCAATAAGTTTTGCAATACTTGTCCAAGTCTTAAGGGGTCGCCCATCAGCAATTGCGGTACATCGGGATCGATGTCCAAGTACAAATCAATTTTTTTCTGCTCTGCTTGAAATGCAAACCCTTTGAGAGCCTGCTGACAGGCCGTATGCAAATCGAACAAGGCTTTATCTAGCGTGAGACGATTGGCACCCAACCGTGTGAAATCTAGAATGTCGTCTATCAGTCTCAACAGACTTTGCGAGGCTGTTCGTGACATTTCAAGATAGTCTTTTTGCTCTGGGTTCAAGCGAGTGCCCAGTGCAAGTTCGGTCATGCCCACCATGCTGTTGATGGGCGTCCTAATTTCGTGGCTCATTTGAGCCAAGAAGGCCGATTTGGCTTGGTTGGCTGCTTCAGCTGCATCGAGCGCATTGGACATGGCTAGCCGGTCTTCTTCCCTTCGCGCCCAGATGGTCGCAACATGGCGAGTTAAAACAAAAGTGGCCAACAGCATCAAAACAGACATGCCAATGATGCCTTTGGAAGATAGCCACCACTGCCCTTCAACCCGGCTTCGTGAAATGGCTACAGCCACTGTCAAGGGCAGTTGTGCGGTGGTGCGATAGTGCACGACCAAATTTTCGCTGTTTTGTTTGGCATCTTTGAGAATGTCAATGTAGCGGCCAAAGTCTTGGTTCTTGGCAACCCCTTTGACGGCTGGCATTTCTGAAAAGACCTGGTCATGCGGAAACCATCTCTGCGAACTGCTGGCCAAAATTCGACCTGCGTAATCGAACACATAGACCGCATCACATTGATCGTCAACCGATTCTGCAAAACCAGCAATTAAATCTTGTGGGTTAATCAATATCACCCAACGCACCACCTGACCATCTGCACGTTTCATGCGCATTGACAGGGGCAAAATGGCAGTGTCATTGAAGTGATGATCGGTTTGGTCTAAGTCCATCAAATTGCGAAAGGGCTGCCAACGTCCAGCGGCTAAATCGTTTCCAACATCTCTGTCTAGTCCAAGTTGCTGCCAATTCACAGACTGATTGACCATCCCATCCTCTGAGCTTGCCAATACCCGACCGTCTTCTGTCAGCATGGACAAAGAACGAATGAAACTGGATTTTTCAATGGCGGATTTGAGCTGAGATTGCGTGGGCACATTTGAAGATGACCCCTGATTGGCAACTGTCATGATGGCGGAAGATGACTCTAGTGTTCGGCTCACATGATTGAACAAAATACGCGTCAACAAATCACCCCTCGCTTCCTCTCGATCAAGGGTGTCATGCCTGTCTTTCCAAAGGTAGCCGCCAGCGACCAAGGCGATAAAAACAGCGACTGCTATTCCAAATCGGTAGACGCCCTGAGAAGTTGCATTCTGGGAGAGCGGTGAACTGGAGAGTGACTTGCTTTTCAAGCTGGTGTGCCCATTATTTCAACAACACGATGGGCTCAAGATTGTTTGTTTTTGCGTACTGAAGCAAGCGTCCATCCTTTTTGATCAGACTCAAAAATGCATCGACTCTCATTTGCAAACTTTGATCGCCTTTGGCAAAAGCGTAGGCGTACTCGGTGGCGGTCATGCTGCTAGGCGCCTGGATCACGGCAGCCCAATCGGTCAAGTCAATCATTCTTAAACTGTAGGGGTAGTCGGTCATGAAGGCATCGGCTCTGCCCGATAAAACCTCTTGTTCCCTGGTACCTGGGAACTGAACCCTAAGCAGTCTGGCTTTTTTCAAAGACTTTGACATGACAGATTCCATGATCGTTCCTGCAGCAACTGCAATCACGCGCCCTGATTGATCTAGGCTGTCCCAGTTTTGAAGGCCCTCTTTGTTTTTCAGGGTGACGGCAAACAAACCACTTTTGAGATAGGGCTGAGAAAACAGCAGGCGCGCCTGACGCTCTTCTGTGATGCCAATGGCGTGTGTGGCAATGTCGCAGCGGTCTTGCTCTAGGGATTCATACAGTTGCGCAAAGTTACTGTCCACATATTTCAACTTAACCCCGAGTTCCCGCGCCAAATCCTGCGTGATGGCAATGTCGATGCCACTGAGTTCTCGGGTTTTGGGATTGCGATAACTGATGCTGTAGTACTCGGGCCATATGCAAGCACGCAATTCTTTGTTGGCCAGTACACGCTCTAATCGAGTGGTTTGTGCCAAGGCCTGATTGGGCATCAAGACGGCAAGCGTCACAACAAGCAGGGGCAGATAGCTGAGTGACCCAATTGGCACCCAAGCCCACAGCTTTTGAAAGCAAGAACCCAAGATTTTCAAAAAATTCATGTAGAAGAATTCAATAGTTTTTGTATTTACTTTAAATTAAACACCAAAAAGCTCTTTAGGCCTAAATTATTCATTCTTTAGAATTAATTTGTGAGTTGACAGATTCGTGCGACAATCTGCACGTTGCCGCCTCCAGTTGCCGCAACATCAGCACTTCTGCTGGGGTTTGACCCAGGCACCCGCCTGTGGTTTCCATACCCACCTGTGAATCCCATCGGTCTTTGACTGGCGGCTGTTTCCAAACAGCCTGACAAACCGATGCCATGCGCCGTTTTTGGTGCGCCATCATGAAATTTGAAGAATTGAATTTGGCTCCGGCCATTCTGCAGGCCGTGCAAGAGCAAGGCTACGACACTCCCACGCCCGTGCAGGCACAAGCGATTCCCATCGTCTTGGCAGGTCATGACCTGTTGGCTGGCGCACAAACTGGCACCGGCAAAACAGCCGCCTTCATGTTGCCCATCTTGCACAAACTGAGCCTTTCAGAGGCCGGTCGAAATAAATTTGGCGGCAAAGCCATTCGCGCACTGGTGCTCACGCCCACACGTGAATTAGCAGCCCAGATTGAAGAGTCCGCTAAAGATTACGGCAAATACCTCAGCCTGCAGTCCACCGTTGTGTTTGGTGGCGTTGGCATGAAACCCCAAGTAGATCGCGTCAAACGCGGCGTCGATGTCTTGGTGGCCACCCCAGGCCGCTTGCTCGACTTGCAAGGCCAAGGCCTGCTCGATTTGGCCAGCATTGAAATTTTGGTCTTGGACGAAGCCGACCGCATGCTCGACATGGGCTTTATCCATGACGTGAAAAAAATCTTGGCCTTGGTGCCCAAAGACAAACAAAGCTTGTTGTTTTCCGCCACCTTCAGCGATGAAATTCGCGACCTGGCTGCCACGCTTTTAAAGAACCCCCAGAGCATTCAAGTCACGCCCAGCAACACCACGGTGCAACGCATTTCTCAAGTCATTCACCCAGTGGGTCGTGGCAAGAAAAAAGAAGTGTTGGTGCACATCATCAACCTGCACAACTGGAGTCAAGTTCTGGTGTTCACACGCACCAAGTTTGGCGCCAACAACGTGGCTGATTACCTGACCAAAAACGGTATCAAGTCCATGGCATTGCATGGCAACAAAAGCCAAACTGCTCGCACCCAAGCTTTGGCTGGATTCAAGAGTGGCGACATTCGCGTTTTGGTCGCTACCGACATTGCAGCCCGTGGTATTGACATTGAAGACTTGCCCCATGTCGTGAATTATGAAATTCCCAATGTGTCTGAAGATTATGTGCACCGCATCGGCCGTACCGGTCGCGCCGGCGCTAGCGGTGAAGCGGTCAGTTTGGTGTGCTTGGACGAAGAAGGCTTCATGATGGAAATCGAGCGCTTCACCAAACAAGAAATTCCAGTCCAAATTTTGGAAGGCTTTGGACCAGAGCCGGGCGAGAAGCCTGAGCCTATTGCCATGGGACGTCAAACTTTGTGGGGCGGTGCAGGCCGTCCACCAAGCCGTGATGTGATGCAAGCAGCAGCCAAAGCAGCACGCTCTGACATGATGCAACGCATTCGCGAAAGCAAAGGTGCCGCTGGTGAAGGCGGTGGCGGTGGACGAGGTGGTCGCCCCAGCGGCAACGGCGGTGGTCAAGCCCGCCCTGAAGGTGGCGCCGGTCGCTCACGCAATGGCCCCCCTCCTTCACGTCGTGGTGGTCCTGCACAGGGTCCACGCACTGATCGCCAAGATCGTGGCGAAAGAAGATTTGATGGCCCCCCATCGGACCGTTTCAATGAGCGCGGCGATCGTCGCAATGACCGTCCCAATGATGGACCCAATGACCGCAACATGGACAGAGACCATGACCGCGGCCCGCGTGGCGATGAGTTGCCACGTCACATTGACCCGCTCATGACCAATCAATTTGCACGTCAAGGTGCGCCTCGCCGCAACAGCGGTGGCGGTGGCGGTCAACCCGATCCAACTCGCACCAGCATCGACAGCTTGGCTGGCAGTGGGCGCGGCGGTCCGCGCCGTAATGGCGGCGGCGGTGGTGGTGGTGGATTTGGCGGCGGCAATGGTGGTAGCCGCCGAAGTGGTGGCGGTGGCGGTGGCTACGGTGGCGGCAATGGCGGCGGCCGATCTTTCGGTCGCTGATTAGAAGTCAATCAGCAATTCGCCCGCCTGTGATCGGCAATGGCCCGATCATCGAACCTCATGTCGGGGCTGCGCAGCTCACGGTGCTTGGTCACCCTGCCGCGCATTCTGGCGCGCCACATTTTAAAAGAACGCGAACTGAGTTCGGCGCGCATGATTTTGATCACGCCGGGTTCAGTCACGCCCGTTCGTTCAAAGATCGTCTCAAAGGTGGTGCGGTCTTCCCATGCCATTTGAATCACGGCGGACACATCCCCAGGGCTGAGGGGCAATGAAGTTTCAGGTGATTTAGGCATGAAGTTGAAAAAACAAACGAGTTGATCTATGGGGTAGGGACATTATCGAGCAAGCCAGCAAACACCAGCGGCTTCCCGCCACAATAGCCCCATGAAGACCTCTTTCAAAGGCAACAAACAAAGACTGCCTAGTAAACCCTGCACCGTGTGCGGGCGGGACATGACCTGGCGCAAGGCTTGGGCTAAAAATTGGGATCAGGTTTTGTATTGCTCCGATGCATGTAGAAAGAAAAAATCTTCAGCTCCGCAAGGAAATATTCAACATGGCTAAATCACTGCGTCATTTGGTTTTGATCTTGGGAGATCAACTGAACCTAGATTCAACAGCCTTGGCTGACTTTGACCCCACACAAGACATTATTTGGATGGCTGAAGTGATGGAAGAGTCAACCCATGTTGCTTCGTCCAAACAACGGAGCACTTTGTTTCTCAGCGCCATGCGCCACTTTGCCGACGCCATCAAAGCCAAAGCATGGCCACTTGTCTACACGCAACTAAGTGATGCAGACAACACGGGCACCTTAGCGGGTGAACTCGACAAAGCCATTCAAAAAATAAGACCGCAAAAACTGCTCATGACAGCACCTGGGGAATGGCGAGTTTTGCAAAGCTTGCGAGCCATTGCTAAAAATAATGACTTGACATTGGACGTTCGGGATGACGCGCACTTCTTTAGCACCGTGCGTGACTTTGCAGAGCACGCCAAGGGGCGTAAACAATTGCGCCAAGAGTATTTCTACCGAGAGTTGCGTCAAAAAACTGGCATCTTGATGGACGGCAAAAAACCCATCGGTGGTCAGTGGAACTTTGACGAAGAAAATCGCGGCAGCTTTGGCAAGGCAGGCCCGGGCTTGTTGCCCAAACCTTTGCGGTTTGAACCCGACAGCATCACACAAGATGTGATGAATCTGGTCAATGAAAAACTGGCTGCAAACCCTGGCACTTTGAACAGCTTTGGCTGGCCCGTCACACGCACGCAAGCCCTTGAAGCACTTGACAGCTTCATTCAGCACCGACTGCCCTCTTTTGGCCTGTACCAAGATGCGATGTGGGAGGGTGAGGTTTGGCTGTATCACTCGCACATTGCCAGCGCCTTGAATTTGAAACTGCTCAACCCCAAAGAAGTAGTGAGTGCTGCAGAAAAAGCCTACAAACAGGGTCATGCGCCATTGCCTGCAGTGGAAGGTTTTATTCGGCAAATTTTAGGATGGCGAGAATATGTGCGCGGCATTTACTGGACACAAATGCCAGAGTATTTAGAGCGCAATGAAATGCAGGCCTCAGCACACTTGCCTGCGTTTTACTGGACGGGTGACACAGAAATGGCTTGCATGCGAGACGCCATTTCTCAAACGATGAACCACGGCTATGCCCACCACATTCAACGCTTGATGGTCACGGGTCTATATGCGCTGTTGCTGGGTGTTGTTCCTAAAGAAGTTCATGCCTGGTACTTGGGTGTTTATGTGGATGCGGTGGAATGGGTTGAACTTCCCAACACTTTGGGCATGAGCCAGTTTGCAGATGGCGGTGTGATGGCCAGCAAACCCTATGTGGCCAGCGGCAAATACATTGACCGCATGAGCAACCACTGCAAAGGCTGCCGTTTCGATCCGGGCGTTTCAGTTGGGGAGAATGCTTGCCCCTTCACCACCCTTTATTGGGACTACCTGAACCGACATGTCGATGTATTGGCCAAAAATCCTAGAATGCTAATGCAGCTTAAAAATCTCAATCGACTTTCTAATGAAGAACGAGATGCTATTGCAGCGCAAGCGAGATTACTCACCAACAGCTCTATTTGAAGTATGACTTATTTTTACGAACCCCGCCTTGGACACAATCTGCCACACGATCCCTTCAATGCCATTGTGGGTCCTCGCCCTATTGGCTGGGTCTCTTCGCAAAGTGCTGACGGCATTCTGAATTTAGCGCCCTACAGCTTCTTCAATGCCTTCAATTACATTCCGCCGCTCATTGGCTTCTCCAGCATTGGGCGCAAAGATTCACTCAACAACATTGAAGCTACAGGCGAATTTGTATGGAACCTGGTCACGCGCCCGCAAGTTGAAGCCATGAACCAGACCTGCAAAGCGGTGCCCCCTGAAGTCAATGAGTTTGAAATCTCAGGACTGTCAACAGCTCCGTCCCGATTGGTCAAGGTGCCTCGTGTGGCCGAAAGCCCTGTGAGTTTTGAATGCCGATGCACCGAAATTTTGCAAATGAAAAATTTACAAGGCGAGTTGCTTCAAACTTGGATGGTTTTTGGTGAAGTCATTGGTGTTCACATCGATGAGAAGCTCTTGAACAATGGCATTTACGACACAGCCAATGCACAGCATGTGCTTCGCGGTGGTGGACCTGCAGACTATTTTTCAATTGGGCCAGAACAGTTGTTCAAACTTCATCGGCCGTCAAACTGAATGCCTCTCAAGGTGTCAGATTAATCCTTGAGGAACAAAGTTCGCAAGGGTTCTTCCCCGACCTGTCGGCTCCAGTGTCCATGCACGGCTGGATCAAAGCTTGCACCTGCAGGCAAGGTGTCGGCAGAGTAAAAATGTTCGCCTGCAGAGAATACGCGCGAGCTGCCATCTTGCAAACCAATTTCCATTTGACCCGACAAAATAAAGACCCACTGAGGCTTGCCCGTGACATGAAATTGACTCCGAAATCCAACCGGACTGTATCGAAGTTGATAGCCCTCTGCTGAGAAAACTTCGGTCAACTGACTTTGCACAGTGCCCTCGCCCAGGGTCATGGTCTCTTCTTTGAACCGTGCCTTGCCGTCGGTGTCGGTGAACAGCACTACTTTGGTGAAATTTGTCATGATGCAAAGGTTTTTAAAAATTAATTCAATCAGGGCGCTTTGATTTGTTTTGCGGGGCCCGACAGGCTGGGCAATTTTCTGCGTGAGTTTAAAACATGCTCCATGTCGTGGTGCGCACCTTCAATCAAAACGCGAATGGCCTTTTCAGCCTTGTCTGGATTTTTGGCGATGACAGCATCTAGCACCGCCTTGTGCAAAGGCAAAGCAGCTTTGGGCGCATCTTTGCGCGCCGTTGAAATTTCAAAACTGGTTCGCAGCAAAGCCCCTAAAGCCTTGCTCATCTGAACAATCATTCGGTTGTGCGAAGCCACCAACATGCCTGTGTGAAAGTGCATATCGTGGGTGACGTAATCACCGCCCTCTTCGATGGCTTTTTTCATGCCGGCATAAGCGGCAGACACAACTTCAATGTCAGCTGCGGTGGCGCGCTCTGCTGCCAAGCGTACAGCCGCAGGCTCTACCACTCTGCGCAGCTCCTGAAGGTCGCGCAAAAATTCGGCGGTCAGTCCGGCTTTGGCTTGCCACGCAATGACATCAGGGTCAAACCAATTCCATTGCTCCTCTGGCAAGACTCGGGTGCCGACCTTGGGGCCTGTAAAGATAAGGCCCTTGGCAACCAAAGACTTGACTGACTCCCGAATCACGGTTCGGCTGACACCCAATTGTTCACACAAAACAGGCTCTGGCGGCAAGCTGCCACCCACGGGGTACTTGCCGCCTACGATGGCCTCGCCAATAAAGTCAACCGTGTTGCCGTGAACGTTTTTGATCATTCGAAGCGAGGGTCAATGGTTCGAAAATTGAATAGACTTGAATGGACGCTCAAGTTCGACATTCAGGCACAGGGGTTAGTACGGGCTGGCCGGCCATGAATGCCTCTAAATTGGCCAAAGCCAAGGCCGACATGGCCTTGCGTGTTTCAACTGTGGCGCTGGCAATGTGGGGGGTTAGCACCACGTTGTCGAGCTTTCTCAGCTCGGCAGGTACATTGGGTTCGTCGACGTAGACATCCAGGCCTGCGCCAGCAATCCATTTCTTTTGCAAGGCTTCGATGAGGGCAGCTTGATCGACCACAGAGCCGCGCGCCACATTGACCAAGAAACTCTGCGGCCCCAAAGCCTTGAGCACTTCGGCGTTGATCAGGTTTTTGGTGGCGGCGCCACCCGGTGTGATCACAACCATGAAGTCAACCTCAGCCGCCAAAGCAAGTACATTGGGCACATACTTGTAAGCGACATCAGAGCGCTGATTGCGTGTGGTGTAGCTGATGACCATGTCAAATGCAGCTGCACGTTTGGCAATGGCTTGGCCAATGCGGCCCATGCCCACAATGCCTAACTTGGCGCCCGTGAGTTTGCGTGTGAGTTGAAAAGGGCCATCCAACCAATCGGCGTTGCGGGTAAAGCGATCGGCAGCGGGAATTTTGCGAGCCACTGACAACAACAAGCCCAAGGCCAAATCGGCCACATCGTCGTTCAGAACTTCAGGCGTGTGCGTGACCATGATGCCGCGCTTTTTAGCAGCCGCAACATCGATACCGTCGTAACCTACACCACACACTGAAATCATTTCCAAGGCAGGAAACAGGGCCATGTAACTGCCATCAATTTTGGATTCGCCACCCCCCACCAAGGCACGCACACGGCCAAAAACTTGACGATCGCGGATGTGATCACGCTCATGGACCACAAATTTTTCTTGCAAGCCCGTTGTTAGGAATGGGGGAATGCGCGAGGTCACAACGATTTCTGGATGGTGAATGTTCATTTTGAGAATCTCCTGGTCACAAAAAAAACCACAGCCCTGACGGCAAATGGATTGAGGGTTTGCACGAGTGCTGGTGGGTTCAAAAAGCAACTCAAATCACCTATCATCATACGATAATATTGTCAGCACTGAACCAACCGTCAACCCCCAAAGAAGAGAATTGCCATGACTCAAAGCCCCAAGAAAAAACCTGAAGACCTGCGCAGCCAAAAGTGGTTTGGCCGCCAAGACCGTGACGGCTTTGCCTACAGAAGCTGGGTCAAAGGCAAAGGCGTACCGCACGATCAGTTCGATGGTCGGCCTGTCATTGGCATTTGCAACACTTTCAGCGAGCTCACACCCTGCAATTCACACTTTCGCACCTTGGCTGAGCAGGTCAAAATTGGCGTTTACGAAGCGGGTGGTTTTCCCCTCGAATTTCCCGTCATGTCTTTGGGTGAGACGTTGCTGCGTCCTACGGCCATGTTGTATCGCAACCTAGCCTCGATGGACGTGGAAGAAAGCATCCGCGGCAACCCCATCGACGGCGTGGTGCTTTTGATGGGCTGCGACAAAACCACACCGTCCTTGCTCATGGGTGCATCCAGCGTTAACTTACCCACCATTGGCGTCTCAGGCGGCCCCATGTTGAACGGCAAATGGCGCGGCCAAGAACTTGGCTCTGGCACAGGCGTCTGGAGCATGAGTGAACAAGTGCGAGCAGGCACCCTCAAACTGCAAGACTTCTTTGAAGCCGAAAGCTGCATGCACCGCAGTCATGGTCACTGCATGACAATGGGCACGGCCAGCACCATGGCCAGCATGGTGGAGTCCTTGGGCATTGGCTTACCTGGTAATGCAGCCTACCCCGCCGTCGATGGCCGCCGCAATGTGTTGGCGCGTGAATCAGGCAGACGCATTGTGGACATGGTTCACAATGATGTAAAGATTTCTCAAATTCTCACACGCGAAGCATTTGAAAATGCCATTTGCACTTTGGCAGCCATTGGTGGCTCTACCAATGCGGTGATTCACCTGATTGCAATTGCTCGCCGTCTGAATATTCAACTTACCATAGACGACTTCGAAAAATTGGGCAGCGATATGCCCAACATTTTGAATTTGCAGCCTTCTGGCGACCACCTCATGGAAGACTTTTGTTATGCCGGTGGACTGCCAGCTGTGATGAAAGAGATACAAGAATTTCTGCACAAAGACATCTTGACCGTGAGCGGCAAGACTGTGGCCGAAAATGTGGCCAGTGCAGAAAATTACGATCCACGCGTCATTAAAACAGTCGCAGCCCCTTTCAAAGAAAAAGCAGGCATTGCCATCTTGCGAGGCAACTTGGCGCCACGCGGCGCAGTCATCAAGCCCAGTGCAGCCACACCTGCGCTCATGGTGCACACAGGTCGTGCTGTGGTTTTTGAAGACAGTGATGACTTTCATAGACGCATTGATGACGAGTCATTGGACGTTGATGAAAACTGCATCTTGGTGCTTAAGAACTGTGGGCCCAAAGGCTACCCCGGCATGGCCGAAGTGGGCAACATGCCACTGCCTCCCAAGGTCTTGCGCAAAGGCATTACCGACATGGTTCGCATCAGCGATGCGCGCATGAGCGGCACGGCCTATGGCACTGTGGTGTTGCACACCACACCCGAAGCAGCCGATGGTGGTCCCTTGGCCGTGGTTCAAAATGGCGACATGATTGAGCTGAACGTCCCCGAGCGCAGAATGCAATTGCTGATCAGCGATGAAGAACTCAAAGCACGTTTGGCCAAATGGGTTCGTCCCGAGCCTCCCTTAAAGTCTGGTTACTGGAAACTCTATGTTGATACCGTGCTTCAAGCTGACGAAGGTTGCGACCTCGATTTCTTGGTGGGCCAGCGCGGCTCATTTGTCCCTAAAGACAACCATTGATCTCACTCTTTTCAACTTTACAAAGTATTCATTATGAAATTACTCATCACCGGTGGCGCCGGATTTCTAGGCGCACGCTTGGCCCGCGAAATTCTCAAGAAGGGCGAACTCAACGGCCACAAAGTCACAGAGTTGCACATTGCCGACTTGTTCCCTGCGCCAGCTGATTTGCTGGCAGACTCTCGTGTCAAAGGCCATGCTGGCCCCATGCTGGAGCAAGGCGCATTGTTTCAAAGCGGCTTTGATGGCGTCTTCCATTTGGCCTCTGCCGTGTCTGGTGAGTGCGAGCAAGACTTTGATCTGGGCATGCGTTCCAACCTAGACAGCACGCGCTTGTTGTTAGAAGGTTTGCGCAAAGCAGGCAATGTGCCGCGCATGGTGTTTGCCAGCTCAGTCGCTGTGTTTGGTCCCGACCCCAGCAACCCCATGCCCAACATCGTGGCCGACAACACCCTGCCCTCACCCCAAACGTCTTACGGCACCCACAAACTCATGCTGGAATATTTGCTGGCAGATTTCACGCGCAAAGGCTATATCGATGGCCGAGCTGCACGCTTGATGACAGTCACTGTACGCCCAGGCAAGCCCAATGGCGCAGCATCCTCGTTCTTCAGCGGCATCATTCGCGAGCCACTTGCAGGCCAAGAATCCATTTGCCCTGTAGACGAAAACGTATCGCACTCAGTGTCTTCAC
>CALAGS010000167.1 GCA_937891665.1 uncultured Burkholderiales bacterium
TGAGGCACAGCAGGCATGCCGCCGCCATACGTGGGTGTGTTAAGTGCAGAGGCCAGCAGAGTGGGACCCTCGTATATCAAAAGACCATCAACTTCTACTTTTAGATACCAGTTTTTCAAATGAGCTAACTCACGCAAAGTAGCTAGCAAGTAGCGGGGCAGACCACTCAAAAACTTGGGCCCAGTCAGTGCACGATGACCCACCGATGCATCAAAGCCAACAGCCATACTGGAATGAAAATAATGAACTGTCTTCTTATCCAAGTCTAAGCGACCCACGTCAATGGCCCTCGATGTTGCATTCAGTGCATGATCTAGGGCTTGTTGCCAAGACATGCGATGCAAACCCCAGGCGCGTGCGCAGTCGTTGCCACTGCCAAATGGCACCAATCCCACTTCATGTCCGCCATGCAAGAGGACCGGGAGCATTTGATTCAGCGTGCCATCACCGCCCACCACTACCACGCGTGTACGAGGTGGCAACTCGGAAAGAAGAGAGTGGGCATTCTCAATGCTTTCGGGTGAAACTATTTTAGGTGGTGCGCTTTGAGCGGGCAGTGCTTCGCACCATGCCTGAATAGGACCCTTCAGCTTCCGTGCTCGGCCACCTGCTGCATGGGGGTTGATCAAGATAAGCGGGGTCATTCTTGTATTTTCGAAGCTAGTCTGCCCACATCAGACACGTGCAAACCCTGTTGTTTGAAACTTTACCGTGAGTGACCCTTGCAATTACAAGTATTGGTGTAAACCCGAGTGTCCGAAAAATTAGAATGCAAGACATCTATCTGACCGTCTTTAATTAGGAACCCTTCATGGCTGTTCATGCTCTGAAATCACCTTGCTTCAAACTCTCTTTAATGTCTGTTGCATGCTTCACCCTGATGGCTTGGAGTCCTTCGCATTCACAAACGCCGCCGCCCTCACCCGCAGCGCCGTCAATTTCTCCCGCCAGCGTCACGCCCCCTGCAGCTCCCGCCACACCACCCGCTGCCCCCGGTGCGCTGCGCCCCATGAAAGACATTCTGAAAGACGCCAAGTCATCGCCTGGCTTTTTCACCTTGCATCAAAAAGACGAAAAGGTTTGGCTTGAGATATTGCCCAGTCAATTGAACCAACCCTTCTTTTTCTCCTACAACATTCCTCGCTCGGTAGGCGAACGGGGTTTGTATGGCAGCCAGATGGGTGGCTCAAAGTTAGTTGAATTTAGAAAAATAGGAAATCAAATTCAACTGATTGCAAAGAACACCCAGTTCTTTGCCAAGGAGGGCACTCCTCAGGCGCAGTTCGTTTCGGAGTCTTTTTCCGACAGCTTGATGAGCAGTGCCGCTGTGGTGTCTGCGCCGCATCCTGAGACAAAATCTATTTTGATTGAGGCCAACGCCTTATTGTTCACTGACATTCCAGGTTATCAAACGCGCTTAGAAGGCTCGTTTCGCATGCCATTCAGTTTAGACACGCGCAATACCTCTTTCTCTGCTACCAAGAACACAAACACATTGACGGGGCTGGAGGTGAAAGCACACTTTGCCGTCCCCAAATTGTCAGCGCCTCCCATGACGCCATCGCCGGTGCCCATGCCACCGCCACCTTCTGCTACGCCCGACCCTCGAAGTTTGTTTGTTTCGTTTTATTACAGTTTCATGCCCTTGCCTGAACCCATGCAAACACGCTTGGCCGATGAGCGTGTGGGCTTTTTCACGGTAGCCCGAACCGACTACACCACCGATCTCAATATCAAATCCAAAGCGCATTTGTTGAAGCGTTGGCGCTTGGAAAAGATGGACGCTAATGCCGCGGTGTCTGATCCCAAACAGCCCATTGTTTATTGGCTAGACAAAAACATTCCAGAAAAATACCGCGCCAGTGTGACGCAGGGTGTGTTGGAGTGGAATAAAGCATTTGAAAAAGCAGGCTTCAAAAACGCGTTGATGGTCAAGCAACAACAGGCCACTGACGACTTCAACAACATGGACGCAAAGCACACTTCCATTCGATGGTTCACTGGTGCTGATGTAGGCTTTGCCATTGGCCCCTCACAAGCCGACCCGCGCACCGGCGAAATTTTGGACGCAGACATTGGCATGTCGGATGTGTTTACACGCGGCGCACGTCGCGCTGTCGTTGAAGACTTGGGCCGTGTACGCGGTGCCGATGGCGAGTTGTGCGACCACGCAGAAGCGGCCGCTCAAGAATTACATTACGCATTGGACTTGTTAGAAGCACGCGGCTTAGAGCTTGACACCCCTGAGGCCGAAGCTTTGGCCCAAGCTTATTTGAAAGACGTGATCATGCACGAGGTGGGCCACACCTTGGGTCTGCGTCATAACTTCCGCGCGTCCACGATGTATGACTTGAAGCAAATTCAAGATCCTAACTTTACGAAGATAAATGGTGTAGCGACTTCTGTGATGGATTACACGCCCTTCAATATTTCACCTAAAGGTGAGAAGCAAGGTGAGTACGTCATGTCCACAATTGGCGCCTACGACTATTGGGCCATTGAGTTTGGTTACAAACAATTTGCACCTGGCCAAGAAGCTCAGGGACTTGCGCAAATTTTGGCCAAGGCCAGCCAGCCAGAATTGCAATTTGATTCTGATGAAGATGCAGGCTTTGGCAGCATGGGGGGCGTCGACCCGATGGTCAATCGCTTTGATTTGGGTGCCGATCCGCTGGCCTACTATAAACAGCGCATGAAACTGTCGCGCGAGTTGTGGGATCGGCTGCAAAATATGAACTTGGCCACAGGTGAAAGTTATGAGCGCCTAACTCGCAGCTTCAGAAGCGGCTTTAATCAACTCAACCGTGTGGCGCCATTGGCCGCCAAATACATTGGCGGTGTGCACATTCGCCGTGAGCGCGCAGGCAGTAAAGTTGGCGTGTTTGAGCCCGTCAGTGCAGCCAAGCAAAAAGAAGCATTGGCTTTGATCACCAAAGATTTCTTTGGCACTGACAGTTTCAAGTTCAAGCCTGAGTTCATTGCCCGTTTGGCCACTGATCGATTTGAACGAACCATGAGCGATGGCAGTATGCAAACTTCGGTGGCTCTATTGGTAGCCGGTGTTCAAAAGGGTATCCTTGACCATGTTTATTCACCCACGGTAGCCACCCGCTTGGCCGAAGTGGGCATGAAGGTGAACGATCCAAAAGAGACCTTGGGTTTGTCTGACGTGTATGACACCATTCAAGATGCCATTTGGTCAGAGGCCAAAACTGGCCAAGAAACCAGCCTCATTCGCCGCAACTTGCAGCGTGAACAACTGCGCCGCATGACCGACGTGTTGGTCAAGCCTGCTGGTCCATGGCCTGCGGATGCACGCAGCATCATGCGTGAAAATGCGCGTCAGTTGGCTGGCTTACTAGAAAAGACTCTAACTAAACCTAGCTTATCAAAAACAACTCGGGCGCATTATGCAGATGCATTGGATGCACTGAATTCCACTTTGAAAGCTTCGATGCAACGGGCTGCGCCTTGATCACCTTTCAAAAAGGTATCACTCAATGTTTTTAGCTTGGGCCGCGATTAAATCTCATAGATCTAATGCTTAGGGATGGGTTCTCAGTTGTCGAGTAACCTTTAATAAACAGATGCGAATTAGCTATAAAGCTAGATATTCTGAAACCAAGGTTAAAAACAGTAGTGATAAATGTGATGAGTCTCAATTTACCACGATTTGACCCACATCAGTCACAGAATGTCGGACTCCGATTCCGCCAAGCACCCACATTTACTGGGCTTTGCAATGAAGTCCAATAGAAGTTACCACTACTGTTCCCACAAGTTGAGCAGTTTATTTATTCCCAGGCTGCACTTTTGGGGACAACAAGCTTACTTTTGGTAGTCAAAAGAGCTTTGCAGGGGGGGCGTCCCTGATGCATGTCTTTACTGATACAGGATCTACCTAGCCCCACAAAAAAGGAATATCAGGATTTTGCTGGGTATTAGGTAA
>CALAGS010000168.1 GCA_937891665.1 uncultured Burkholderiales bacterium
CCGAAGAACTTTAAAAGTTTTTGCCCTGTTGAAAACTTAATGGCGTCATTGTAAAAACCAGAACTGCCCCCTTTTTCAAGCTGCTTGACTTGAAGTGTCGAAAGCATATTGCGACGTGCCATTGTGGCAAGGTCCATCCCCGCTTGAATGCGCAAACTTTCTAACAGCAGGCCAAGTTCTGGCGTCCACTCAGGTTTGTTCATGGGGCTTGAAGAGGTAGGTACTAAATATTTCTCAACACTCAATTCTAGTGTTCTACATATAAAACAGCAAGTTAGGTCATTTTTTAGAGGGAAAACCTGAGGAGACGCCCTAGACGAGGCAATTGGGACTGCCTAAAATCCGGCACCCTAACCCTCAAATCTCATGCAACTCATGTGGCTCTCTGGCCCCACAGGCCAGGTTAAATCTGTCTCTGTCACTGCGCGCAATATCTTGATTGCGGCGGGTGCTTTGGCCATGGCCTTGCTCCTTCTGGGTTTCGTTTTGAACTGGGTCGGTTTGCGAGTGGCTGTTGAATACAACCCCGATCTTGCGCGAAGCCTCGGCGGCGTGACCACTGAAGCCGAGCAGTTGCGGATGGAAGCGGTGTACCGACAAAACCTTCGACAACTTCAAACGTCCTTAGACCAAACGGTGCAAGACGTTAAAAAACTGGAAGCCCTCAAAAACAGATTCATGGCATTGGCCACACCAGCAGGTCTGAAAGATCGGAGCCCTTCATTGCAAAACTCAAAAGGTGGGCCTTATGTCCTGCCTGGGTTTAGTCAAAATCTAATGGGTCAAATTTTCAAGCAACCCTTGCAGACAGAACTTCAACAAACGGCGTCACAAGTTCAGTCGGTCAATCAGTTGCTTGAAATGCAGCAGCAAAATTGGGAGCAGCATTTGACATGGTTAGAGGCTCTGCCCATCGGCTTGCCCATACAAAGTGACTTTCGACTTGCCAGCGGCTTTGGATTGCGCAACGATCCTTTTACGGGCCAAATAGCCATGCACGAAGGAATCGACTTCGCTGCAGAGACAGGAACGCCTGTGGTGGCTCCAGCGAAAGGGCAGGTGGTGCGCTCAGAGTGGGATCCTACTTATGGCCATGTGATTGAACTTAAGCATGCTGAAAATTTTGTAACGCGCTATGCGCATTTAAGCAAACGGCTTGTGACAGAGAACAGCATGGTTCAAAGCGGAGCCCACATTGGCAATGTTGGCAGCACCGGAAGATCTACCGGCCCGCATTTGCATTACGAAATTTTTCAAAATGGCAAAGTGCTTAACCCGCTGTCTGTTTTGCCAGCCACAAAGCATTGATTCACGCGAAGCATTGACTCATTCAACGCAAAGCATTGACTCATTCACTCAGCGATACAACAAAGGTCCACCATGTTCGAAAAATTCAGCAACAAATCGATGGCCGTCAATTCTGAAAAGTTTGACACCATCATCGGACGAACGACCACCATCCAAGGCACCTTGGTGTTGTTAGACAGTGTTCGCATTGACGGCCGGGTTGTGGGCAATGTGGAGTCGGCGCCAGACTGCAAAATTGCAGTGGCCATTGGCCCAACGGGTGAAGTCACAGGCGACATCAAAGCCCACCGTGTGATGGTGGCGGGCAAAGTCTTTGGCCACATTCACGCAGCAGACCGTGTTGAATTTCAAAAAGACTCCTTGGTCCAAGGTGATGTCTCTTATGGCTCGATTGCCGTTGAACACGGCGCCAAGTTGTCGGGCTTGATTCTTCAAAACAAAACGATGGAAGACTCTGCAACGGGTGCTCAAGCTGCCATTCAAACGGCCCAGTCAGTCAAAAACCCAACTTGAGTGTGTGTTCGGGGTGGTTTTTCTGGCCCCGCCTACAATGGGTCAATTTTGAGTATCATTGCCAGACAACTGACTGATACTAGACCCTATAGATTGTTTGCATGACATGAGTGAGTTTGGAGCACGCGGCCAAGATTCGTCTTCTGAGTTTTTCTTCAGGGTGACAGATCGCCTCCAAATGGAGAGTTGCCTCTCGGCCGTGGCGCAAGACGGCAAAAGTGTGGTCATATCCAGCGACTCCAACGAACTCATTGACCACTATGGCGCTGCCTTTGTTCGCCGAATCAAGCAAAAACTTCCGCAAACGCAACTCGAAGTCTTCTTGCCGCGCGACACCGAGGCCATGCTCGAGCGCTTCAACCAATTGCTCAACACCCTTTCATTGGATGTGGCCACCAAACAGCGCGCAGGCTTGGCCCCCGAAAAAGTTTGGGTGGTACACGATGCCAACGCCATGGGCGGTCATGAAATTCAACTGCTGACTCGGCTCATCCAACAGTTTCCAGGGGCAGGCATCAGCGTCATTTTGATGTTCACTGAGGGCACATCGCAAGGTGATGCCATTGCCAACCAAAACAAACAATTTATAGCTTGGTCCTTAGAGCGGCCCAGCGCTGAGCAAAAATTGGCGGCCATTCAGCAGGCGCGAAAAAATGGCCAAGAAGAAGCCGCGGTTGATTTCTTCAATCGGCTTAGCAAATCGGCTGTGAAGAAACTGCCAGCCAGTGCAGGCGTTGCAGCCAGTGCTGCTGCACCTGCCAAAGCAGCACCGCCGCCGCCGCGAAAGACCCCTCAAACGTCTAATGGTCTGAAAGTCAGTGTGGCCATTGCCGCCTTGCTTTCAGTTTCAATGGGCGTTGCGTTTTGGTTGAACCCAGAAGTGGGCGGTCAAATTTTGGCCAAGGTCACTGACTTGGTGAATGTGTCTGGCAAAGCCAATCAAAAATCAGACAGCGCGGCCGCCAATCAAGCTGATGAAAAGCCAGTACCCGGTACGATTGGTGCTGACGGAAAGGAAGTTCCGCCAGGCGCTCCTAACTTGAGTCAACTAGAACCGAAGGTTGAACTGGTGCCTGAACCTTCAGCAGTGACACCACCGCCTGCGCCACCCGAGCCGGTCAAAGAAGCAGCGGCCAAAGTGATCACCGAGTTGCCAGATGCAGCCATCAAAGGGCGGCTCTGGCTTAAAAGCTTGCCCACCGATGCTTATGTTCTAGAACATCAAAGCTTTGACACCGTGAAAGAAGCCAGGGCATTTACCAAAGACAAAGAGTGGTTGGTCAATGCGCGCATTGCGCCTGTCTTTACTTTAGGAAAAGAAGAAGCCAGGTTTGCCATCATGACCGGCCCGTTCAGGTCGGTTGACCGCGCTAAAAATACCATTTCACGTTTGAAGTTGTCTTCCAATGTCACCATTACCTCGGTGCAAGTGGCCACCAACCAGTCTGAGCCCAATAAGCCCAATAAGGCCAATAAGCCCAAGCCTTAATTTGAAGAAAGGCAAGGGCTTTTGTTTAGACGGGAGACAAGCCGCCCATTTTGACCTGACCTCCAATTTTGGGTGGGATGATCGTGATGGAAATTCGGCGGTTCAATGGGTTGGTAGGGTCTTGTGGCATGGAAGGCACGCTGTCGCCATAGCCAATCACTTGTGAAATGCGCTCAGTGGGTACCTTCTCCAAAATCAATTCGCGCCTTGCAGAATTGGCACGCTCGGCAGACAACTCCCAATTGCTATAACCCACAGTGCCACCGCCGCCATAAGGCTCTGCATCGGTATAGCCTTCAATTTTTAACTTGTGAGTGGGGCATTTATTGGCGACCCCCGCAATCTTTTGAAATTGTTTTTTGGCAAAGTCAGACAAAACGGTACCACCTCTTTGGAACAAGGGCTCGCCTGCATCTTTCAGGGTAATGCGCAAACCGTCTGTGGAGTAGTCAATGTCAAAAGGAGCTTTGCCGGTTTGAAGACCTGCATCGCCGGCGATGAGCTCTTTCAGTTCTTTGGCAACGGGTTCAATGCAGGAAGTGTCAATGCGCTCGCGTTTGGAAATATTGTCGAACAACATGACCCACACCACAATGAAGAAAGCCATGAGCACCGTGACGAAGTCGGCATAGACCAGCTTCCATGCGCCGTGAGAGGTGCTCTTTTTGATGCGTTTTTTGAAGACACGTCTTGAAACAACGGGTTTTGTTTTGGTGCCTGGTCCAGGCTTAAGAGGCAGCTCTGGCGTTTCATGTTGAACGCCTCCAGCTGGCACGCCACCCTCTGGTACCCCGCCAGCTGGCACTTCAGAAACGTTTTCCGACGCCATAGATTTAACCGGTCAACTTGTTGCCAGAGGTGGCCATGACGCCTTCAGACAGCTCGGTCATGGTGGGCCGTTGGTCTGTGAACATCACTTTACGTCCGTATTCCACAGCAATCATGGGAGAGAAATTGCTGTAGTTGGCAATCAAAATTTCTTTCACAGCTTCGAAGGGTTTAAGGTCTGCAGCAGCCAACTGCTCCATAGAGCGGCTGATGGGCAGCATCATGGCATAGGCCGAGAAAACACCCATCAAAGTGCCAACCAAGGCTGCCGCAATCATGTCGCCAATTTCGCCAGGGCCAATGCCAGTTTTAATGGAAGTCAAAGCATGAACCACACCAATGATGGCCGCCACAATGCCAAAAGCTGGCATGCTGTCTGCCAAAGTGGCAATGGACTCGGAGGGTTCTAGCGCTTCTTGGTTCATGACCTCAATTTCTTGTGCCATGACAGACTCGAGTTGACCCAAAGTCACTGTGCCATCCATCATCATTCTGAAGTAATCGGTGATGAATTCAATCAAGCGATCACTTTTTAAGACAGAGGGGTACTTTGCAAACAACTCGCTTTGCTTGGGGTCGGAGATATCTGACTCAATCGACAAAGCGCCATCTCGTTTGATTCTTTGCAACAACTCAAACATCAGGCAAAGCAAGCCTAAGTTAGAGGTTTTGCCCGTGTTGGAAGGTAAAAATATTCGAAAAAAAGCGCGAAACATGCTCTTTAAATTGCGCCATTTATTCGAAGCCATCAAGGTGCCTAAAGCGGCACCGAAAATGATCAAATATTCTTCTGGCACCCACAGCTGATCGATATGCCCACCCAGCCAGATGAAGCCAAAAATAGAGCAGCCAAAGGCAATGATCCAACCAGCACCAATGTTCATATCTTTAAAGCGAAATCCGCTATGAGGTTAAAAGTAATAAAAATAGTAGCATCAAAAAATGTGCAGAGCATTACAAGTTTGAAATTCAAAGACAACATTCGTCTGAAATGAATGCACGAAATCTGAGCTCACAATTTTTGGAAAAGTGAATTCGAATCTAGCTTCGTCATAATGGACTGGGCGGCCTGCAGCAGGGCATTGGATTTGACCAGTCCTGCCGTTGCAGTGGCCAAATCAGTGTCTAGCAAGTTACTGCGTTGCAGTTCTACATTGTTTTTTTGCACATCTGCAGCTTCTGTTGCGGCATCCAATTGATTTTGTAAAAGGCCAGTTTTTACTTGGGCCTTGGTCACTTGCTTTAAGACCAATTGAATATTGTCCATGTCGCTGGAAGACAAAGTCGTTCCAGCATTGAGTTTGTCGCGCACCGACCCCAAGAAAGTGATCACGTTTTGAGCCATGCCAGTAGGAGCTGTCATGACTTCAGTAAAACTCAAAGCAGTTTCTAAACTGACATTGGGGGCAACCAAAACGCTGGTCGGTGTCGCGGTCCTCAAAATCTGCTCGCCATTGGCATCTTTGGCCAAGGACATTTGATTCACGGTGTTGTACAAGGTGCTAGCCTGCTGACCCAAAGTTTTAAGACCATCAGCACCCAAGGTGCCATTGCCCGCTTGCACCATCATTTGCTGAAATTTAGTCAAAGCAATGTTGATGCCGCTCAATTGAGAGTCTGTGGATGTCAGAGAAGCATTGATGTGATTTTGATTGACCCGGAACATGGCAAATTGCGCATTGTCCAAATCAATCTGCACACCCAAGCCAGCCGCCAAGGCGTCGTCAGAGGCTACTTGGTATTTGCGGCCCGAAGAAATTTGCTGTTGATACTTAACCACATCGGAGGTGTGCTGCTGCATCGACGATACGCCGCTGTCAAAGACCTGCTGGCTGCTAATTCTCATGGTGTCGGTCCTTGCTTAAAGTTCATCATGACAACATGCCCAGCAAGGTGTCAAACATTTGTTTGCCTGTTTGCATCAATTTGCTAGAGGCGTTGTAGAGTTGCTGGTACTTGACCAAGTTGGCCGCTTCTTCGTCTAAGTTCACGCCTGTGATAGAGGACTTTTGATTGGCCAAACTTTTTTGCAAGGCTTCATCAGATTGCAGCGTGTTCTTCCAAGTTGCAATGGTGGTAGCCACACTGCTTGTGATGAAAGTCACGGGGGATGTGAAAGAGTCACGTTTGCTTTGCAATGTTGCAGAAGCTGTGGCGTCCATGTTGGTGAACTGTGCGTTGTCAAACGTACCCACTACTTTGAACTGACGCGCATCAAACTCTGCCTTGCTTAACGCAGCATCGATGGTCTGGCGATAGTTGTTGCTCTGCGGATTAGAGCCTTCAACCAGCTCGCTGTAAACATAAGCCGTGCCGTCCGTTTTTTTCCAAAGGCCATCAAGCAAAGTTTTGCCTGCAGTGTCCGTGCTGATGCCCGTCAGTGGGGTGGGGCTTGAGGTGGTTGAAGCAAAACCAAATATCGGTGCAATGGCATTGCCAGCGGCGTTGGTCACTTGATTGATGCTTCGCACAAGTTGTGTGGCCAGCAAATTAATGCTTTTTTGAACGGTTGGTACAAAGTTTTGAAGCAGATGAACATAGGCGCCTGCCTTGCCATCTTGCAAAATTGTTTGGCCAGGCACCATCACAGAGTTGCCATTGGCATCAAGCAGCGGTGTGACGCCATTGCTTTGCTTTTGTGCCACCGAAGGCAACACCAGATTAACGTAAACAGGATTGCGCCCATCTAAAGATGCCACTTTGATTTTCAGATCACTGAAGGGCATATCACTGCGAATCACGCTTGTACCTGCAGTATTGGTGAACTTGTTGGCCACTTCGCGGTCAACCAAATGTTGCCCATTGAGCAAAAAGCTGGCAGAAGCATCTTCATTGATCAGGGTGGTGCCCCCCACCAATTCTTGTAGCTTGCCCACAATGCGGTCGCGTTCGTCAAGCAAATCGGGAGACGCAGCGGCAAGGCCTGGTATGGCTGCAGCGCGAATCTTGGCATTGATCGAAGCCAGTTGAGGCGTTAACGAGTTGGCCTGATTCAATACATCGGCCAAAGCTTGAGACGCATTGCTTGCAATTTGTCCTACGGCATTTGCCAAGCCACGCACCCGATCGGCTACCAAACGTGCATTGCCAATCAAACTTTGTTGGTAAGCTGAATTGGTAGGCTCATTGGCAATCGAGCCAGCCGCATTGAAAAAATTGCCCAATGCCGTGGCAATGGAAGTCGCCGGCTCAGTGAGCATGGCATCTAAGGGGGCCACCGACTGAGTCAGTGCTTGGCTGTAGCTGGTTTTGCTTTGTTGCGACAGAAGCTGGCCTTGCAGCAAATTGTCAAAATAACGTGTGAAACCTTCAACCGCAAAAGAAGTGCCTGTGAGGTCAATTGACGAAGGCGACAAGCCATTCACCCGAACACTCGAAGTGCGGCGCACGTACCCCTCAACAGACGATCCTGTGACGTTTTGGGAAGTGACCAACATGCCCGACTGAGCGGACTGGAGTCCGGCCATGGCGCTGTCGAAGAGGGCTGCTGTTCTCACTGAATGGTTCCGATGTGCTTAAGGCTTTACGGCATTGGCAGCAGAGTTGATTAACTGCGCTGCTTGAGCTTGCTGAATCATTTGCTGGGCCATGGCTTTGCCAAAGCCAAAACCGCCTTGGGCTGCCATGTTGTTGGCCAATTGCTCATCTGCCAAACTCAAATAGGCGGCATTGCTGCCACCCTTGCTGGTTTCGCTAAAAGCCGAATTGCGAATCTCACGCATCATCTGGCGCAACAACACAGCTTCAAAATCTTGAGCTGTTTGTTTGATTTTCTTGATTTGTGCTGAATCGGCCGCGCCATTCGGCAGCGGCTTTGCAGAAATCAAACCAGAGACGATGAGGTCGGCCATGTTAAATAATTTCCAACTCAGCTTGCAATGCGCCAGAAGTTTTCATGGCTTGCAAAATGGACATCAAGTCTTGCGGCGTGGCACCCAGCATGTTGATTGCCCGAACCACTTGCTCTAAAGATGCGCCTTCTTCCACCCGCACCATTTGACCAGCAGGACCAGGATCAATACTGACACGTTCATTGCGTTGGTTCACAGGACGGTTGCGTGACACCAAAGATTGCGGAACCACTTGATTGGTCGCTTGTACTTGAATGGTCATGTTGCCATGCGTCACTGCGAAAGGTGCCAAACGAACCGATTGATTGACCACCACAGAGCCTGTGCGTGCATTGACCACCACTCTGGCAATGTCGATGGCGGGCTGAATGTCGAGTTCAAGCAATTGCGCCATCACACTGACGCGCTGTGATCTTTGAACGGGCACACGAACTGCAACAGTTCTGGCATCGACCGCGGTCACTGCATTTTCTTCACTGACCACCCTAGAGATGGCTTCTACAGCGCGCTGAATTTGTGCGTAATCCACTTTGTGGAAATTGAACTCAACTACGGGGTCCATGTCGGCTTCGGGGGCGGCTTGTTCCACCATGCCGCCACTTGGAATACGGCCGGCAGACAATTGATTGACAGTTGTTCGCGCCATAGAACTGCTGACAGAAGCGCCAGGAACCACAATAGAGCCTTGAGCTTGGCCGTAAACTTGGCCATTGGCTGCCTTCAAAGGTGTCATGAGCAGTGTGCCGCCGCGCAGGCTGCGCGCATTGGTTAAAGACGATACCGTCACGTCCATGGCTTGACCAGGTCGAGCCAATGCAGCCAACTCTGCAGTCACCATGACCACAGCGGCATTGCGTGCTTGCAGGTTAATGCCTGGCGGCACAGAGACACCCAATGAATTCAACATCGTGATCACGGACTGGCCCGTCACAGGGTTGGCGCCAGAGTTATCGCCTGTTCCGTCTAAGCCAACTACCAAGCCATAGCCAATCAATTGATTTGGACGTTGACCTGATACAACTGCCATGTCCTTCAAGCGAGCGGCCATGACTTGGGATGTGCCTAGCAGCAAACTAATGAGCAATATCCAAGAGAACAATGAACGAGATTTCATGACCGTAGCCTCAGTTGGGTGAGAATCGAGCAAACAACTTGGTCAACATGCCAGGTGTTTGAATTTGATCGGTAATGCCCAGACCTCTGTACTCAATGCGTGCATCGGCCACTTGAGAAGACAAAACAGAATTGCCTTGTAATGTCGCGGGAGACACAATGCCGCCAAAGCGAATGACTTCCTCTTCGTGACCTACTGCCAAGCGCTTCTCGCCAGCGACATTGAGGTTTCCGTTGGGCAATACCTCAAGCACGGTCACAGTGATGGTGCCTAAGAATTGGTTGGAAGCAGAAGAGCCGCCCTTGCTGTCAAAGTTGGTGTTGCCGTTGCTGTTCAAGCCGCCATTGATGGCCACGGGTGTTGCCGTGCCACCTGTGCTCATGTTGAAGCCTGCATTGACACCATTGGAGGAAATTCGGCGAGCGTTGGTGCCAATGTCTTTGCTGGCGCGCGTTGTCTCATTCAACAGCACGGTCAAGGTATCGCCAACTCGAACAGCTCGACGCTCTTCAAACAAGCCTTTGGGCGCATTCACTGCAACTTTTGAGCTGGGGACCAGCGAGCCCTTAGAGCCGCTGGTTAATTCTTGGGCAGTGGGTTTGGCAGTGGTGGAACCGCTAATGAAAGATTGCTTGGAAGCCGATGGCAACTCAGCACAGCCTGCCAAAACGCCAAGCACAGCGATAAGAAAAATAATTTTTTTCATCACAGTTGTCCTAACTTCTGCAGAATTTGATCGGATGCAGAAACAGACTTGGCCGTAATTTCATAGGCACGCTGCGCTGCAATAAGAGATACCAACTCTTCAGCCACATTCACGTTTGACTGCTCTGTGTAGTACTGGCTAATCGAGCCAAAACCTTCTTTGCCAGCAACGCCCACTTGAGCCTCACCGGAAGACATGGTTTCGTAATACAAACCACCTCCAGCAGATGCCAAGCCAGTTGGGTTGACAAAGTTCACCATGGCAATTTGATCGGCCTGAGCAGGCGCTGTAGAGTCCGCCAAGTTGTAGCTCACGGTTCCGTCTGATCCAATGGCCACAGAAGTTGCTTTAGATGGAATCACAATGCCGGCTGCGCTGGCACTGGCAGAAGTAACGCTGCTTTGTCCCAACAACACATTGCCACTGGCCGTCACAATTTGACCTTTGTCGTTGCGCATAAAGTTGCCTGCACGTGTGTAAGCCACGCCGTTGGGCGTAGACACTGCAAAGTAACCATTGCCATTGATGGCCATGTCCAGTGGGTTTTGACTTTGCACCAAAGAGCCAGCGCTGTTAATGCGTTGCGTGGCAGAAATACGCGCACCGTTACCCGCTTGCAAACCTGCAGGCACATAGCTGCCAGAGTCTTCATTCAAGCCTGGGCTGCGAATGTTTTGGTACAACAAATCTTCAAAAATAGGGCGAACACGCTTGTAGGCAGTGGTCGAGACGTTGGCCAAGTTATTGGAGATGGTGTCCAAGCTGGTCTGCTGTGCATCCATGCCTGTTTTAGCAATCCATAGTGATCTCAACATTTTCTCGCTCCTTCATTTCACGGGTGTTTAAACCCTAGACAGAGACATCAAGGTCCCTGCAGTTTTCGAATTTTGCTCAGCAACTTGAACCAAACGAATGTTCAAATCAAACAAGCGGTTTTGCGCAATCATTTGAACCATGGCCTGCGCCGCGCTCACATTGCTGCCTTCTAGAGAACCAGGTACCAAACGAATGTCGTCCAAGGATTCCAAATCTTCGTTCGAGGTAAACATACCGTCGCCCTGACGCTCTAAAGTGTGAGGGGCTGGGTTAACCAACTTCAAACGTGCCACAGGTGTTTCAAATTTTTGACCTGGCAGTGTGGCTGTGATCGTGCCGTTAGGTTGAATGACCACGTCTTGGCTGCCCACCGGAATTTGAATGGTCTGACCTTGTTCGTTCAACACACTTAAGCCAGATGAAGTGACCAAGAAACCTTGGGCATCCATGTGAAACTTGCCGGCCCGTGTGTAGGCTTCTTGACCATCTGCACGTTGTACGGCAAACATGCCTTCGTTCTGAATGGCGGCATCCAAAGGATTGCCGGTGGCGGTCACAGCACCAGGTGTCCAGTCAGCGCCGGGCGTGGAATCAACCACAAAGGCGCGCGAGTCAGAGCTGCCACCCGTTACAGGCACTGCCCTGAAAGAAGACAACATTTCTCTAAAACCTGGCGTTTGCAAATTGGCCATGTTGTGAGACGTTGTGGCCAACTGCCCCATGGCGCTTTTGGCACCGGTCATTGCAGTAAAGACAAAACGATCAATCATGATTTAAGCCAGGTT
>CALAGS010000169.1 GCA_937891665.1 uncultured Burkholderiales bacterium
CGAGGCACGGTCTCGAACCACATCAACCTTGAAAGATTTGCGTGCGAATAAACTTCCAAACAACATTGCAGTGACCAACAGCAAAATGCCCGTGTAAATGAGCACACGGGGCCGAAAAACATGGCGCAGTGTTTGGGCAGAAGACCAATGGTTTTCCATAGCGTGTTGCGTAGAAAATTTAACCAAACCACGCGAATACCCTACTTTGTCCATGACGGTGTCGCACACATCGGCACAAGAACCACAGCCAATGCACTCGTACTGCAAGCCATTTCGAATATCAATACCAGTGGGGCAGACCTGCACACACAAGCTGCAGTCAACGCAAGCCCCCAAATTCAAGGAAGCGAAATAGGCTTTTTTAGAGCGTGAACCGCGCGGCTCTCCTCGCTCTGAATCGTAAGTGACAATCAAGGTATCTTTGTCAAACATGGCGCTTTGAAAGCGTGCATAGGGGCACATGTATTTGCAAACTTGCTCGCGCATGAAACCTGCATTGCCATAGGTTGCAAAGCCATAAAAGAAAATCCAGAAAACTTCCCAAGACGACATGTTTCCCAAGAAGAACTCCATGCCCAAATCACGAATGGGAGTGAAGTAGCCTACAAATGTAAAACCTGTCCAAATTGAAAATCCAAGCCAGAGCAAATGCTTGTACCATTTCTTGACCAATTTTTCGAGTGAGAATGCTTGCGCGTCAAGGCGCATGCGGGCAGTCCGATTGCCCTCCACTTTGCGCTCTATCCACATGAAAATTTCACTGTAAACCGTTTGAGGACATGCAAACCCGCACCACAATCGGCCTGCAATGGCAGTGAATAAAAATAATGAAAAAGCAGAAATCACCAACAAGCCGGTGAGGTAAATAAAGTCTTGAGGGTAAAGAACAATGCCAAAAATATAAAAGCGCCTAGCGCCTAAATCGAAGAGCACGGCCTGGCGCTGACCCCACTCTAGCCAAGGCAGCCCATAAAAAATAATTTGAGTGAGGAAAACAAAACCCCAGCGCCACTTGGCAAAAATGCCTTGGACACTGCGGGGGTAAATTTTTTGGTGAGCTTGATACAGCTCACCCCAAGCGCCCTCCTCCGTATCGTCTGGAGCCGCTGCATCTTGCAAGGCAACGATGGGGATGAACTTTCGCGGCGCCTTCTCTGGCTTGTCAGGAGAATCCAAAATCACTCTCTCAATTTATTTTGCCGCTACTTTGGCAGGGTTGTTTGACAAGCCCCAAACATAGGAAGCCAACACGTGCAACTGAGGGTCAGTGAGCTTGCCAGCTTGTGCGGGCATTTGGTTTGCTTTGCCATTGTTGATCATGGCCACAATGGCGTTTTCGCCCCAACCATGCAGCCAAATGTCATCCGTTAAGTTGGGTGCACCCAAGGCTTGATTGCCTTTGCCGTCTGCACCATGACATGCGGCACAGGCCACAAATTTAGGTTGACCCAGTGCAGCTTTTAAGGAGTCGTGAGGGCTTTTGGACAAGCTCAAAACGTATTGCGCCAAATTGCGAACATCTTCAGGGCTGCCCACTGCAGCCGCCATGGGAGGCATCAAGCCGTTCCTGCCTTTCAGCAAG
>CALAGS010000170.1 GCA_937891665.1 uncultured Burkholderiales bacterium
TGAGTCAGAATGGCTTTGCCAATCTCAAGGTTGTGTCGAGAGGGGTCGACACAAAACTGTTCAACATTTCCAAACGCGACACAAGCTTGAGAAGTTCTTGGGGAGCCACAGACGACACCAAGGTTCTGATTTCGGTGGGCAGAATGGCCCCTGAAAAAAATTTAGATCAAGTTCTCAAGGCTTATGAGGCCCTTCAGGTCACAGGCCAAGCGTTCAAGTTGGTCATGGTGGGTGATGGCCCCTTGAAAGAGCAATTTCAAAAGCGCTATCCAGAAATTATTTTCCCTGGCATGTTGTCACAGTCAAATTTGGCTGCTTACTATGCAAGCTCAGATTTATTCATTTTCCCTAGTCAAACTGAAACCTTTGGCAATGTGACTTTAGAAGCACTTGCAAGTGGTATCCCTGTTTTGGCATTTGATTGCGCAGCAGCCAGAGATTGGGTGCAAACGGGCGTCAATGGGTGGTTGGTTGCAGAAAACAATCCTGAGGGCTTTGCAGCCCAAGCAGTCGCTATTTTTAACAGCAAAGACTTGCTAGACCAAATTACACAAAGTACCAGACAACAAGTGGTGCACTTAGACTGGGATCAAATTGCAGAGCAAGTTGAATCTGTTTTTTGGGATGCCATTCGCATCAGGTAAATCATGCCCAAAGACATGACAGAGCCCATGATGACCATCACCCATTGAAGCGGCAGCTCTAACGCCAACAAGCCGCTGTACACACCTAACATGACCATGACGCTGGCATTCTCATTGAAGCCTTGAACGGCAATTGATCGACCGGCCGTTAACAATGTGTAGCCTCGGTTTTGCAGCATCGCATTCATTGGCACCATCAGCATGCCACCTGCAAAGCCAGTGATCAACATTAGTGGAATAGCAATCCAAAGTGATGTTGAAAAAGCAAGGGCCGGCAATGACAAGCCTAGCCACAAACCGAGTGGAAGGACCTTGTAAGCGTTTTGGAGTGCCACATAGTGCCCTGCCATGCCCGCTCCAAAAATGACCCCAAAAGCAACCACAGCTTGAAGCAAACTGGCTTGTTCTAAAGGCATGTTCAGCGCCTCCTTGGCCCAAAGCAATACCGCAAATTGAACCACCGCACCAATGCCCCAAAAAAGAGTGGTCACTGCAAGTGAAAGCTTGCC
>CALAGS010000171.1 GCA_937891665.1 uncultured Burkholderiales bacterium
CCAATCATGCCCACTTGAATCAGTTCGTCCAACTCCATGAAGGGCGGCAGCCTGACTTTCAGGTGCAAAGCGACGCGCTTGACCATGCCCAAATGGGCCATGACCAGCGCTTCGCTGTTGTTTTGAACCTGTTCGTAAAGTCGAGTGGAGTTGGCCATGTTGTTTATGCGCTGGTTTTCACCAGACGCTCCACAAAAAATTGTAAGCCGCCCGAAGCCTCTTCAATGGGCTCCAGTTGGCGCACGGCTTCCGCCAAACGCCTGAAATCTCGCGCGCCCGCACTTCCGGGGGCAAATTCGGACACGGGTTGGTACTTTTTCAGCGCCGTTAATATCAGTTCATCATTTTCAATCGAGCCCAAATAGCGCACGGTTCGGTTTAGAAAACGCGCACAAACTTGGTTGATTCGCTCAAACAGTTGATACCCTTCTTGGGCGCTGCCAACCCCATTGGGAACCAAATAAATTTCGTCCAGGCCGTGGTCTTGTATGAGCACCTTGATGGTGGCATAGGCATCGGCAATGGAGGAGGGGTCGTCGCGAACCACCACAAAGCGCCTTGAGCAGGCGGCCATGAATGCCAAAACCTCGGGTGAAATACCTGCGGCCATGTCGACAATGAGAAAGTCGATGTCATCGTCAAGGGCGCTAAAAGCACGCACGATGTTGGAGGCTTGAATGTCACCTAGGGCAGCCATTTCTTGAATGCCAGAGGCGCCTGGGACCAGTTTGACGCCCTGACGGGTGGTCACAATGATTTCTGCCAGCGTTTTTTCACCGCTTAAAAAATGACTCAGGTTATAGGGGCATCGGCAACCCAAAGCGATTTGGGCGTTGGCCAAGCTCATGTCGGCATCAAACAACATGACGCGGTGACCCATGGCTTGCAGTGCAACAGCCAAGTTCACAGAGACCGTGGTTTTACCCACTCCTCCTTTGCCACTGGCAATGCCAATGACTTGCGTTGTTTTTGCTTTATCCATGAAGTTCACTTTGAGGCATTTCAAGCGACCAATTAGGACGGCTCAGACCCATCGCATGGGTGAGTGGCTCAATGGAAGCTTCTACCTCGTTAACCGGAGTCTCTAGTGTCGCAGGTTTTGCAGCAGCTTGAGTCAAATCAGCCCCAAAAGCATCCAAACTGGGATTCAACTGGGTCATGGCCATGTTGATCAGTTTTTGCAAACCAGAAGATTTCAAGCCGTCGGAAATATTGTCAGAGCCACCGCCGGCAGAAACCACGCATTGCGCACCTTCTGCAATCAAAAATTGGATCAAGGGCCAAGGTGAGTTGGCTTCGTCCAATTTGCTGATCATGAGGGACTGCCAAGGCAACTTAGATTTCAACATGATGCGTGACAAAGTCACCGCCGAAGAGTCGGCAGGCACTACGGCATGCAAACCAGCTTCAGGGCAAACTTGCAAAATTTCAGCCAAGCGCTCGCTCATTTGAACACCTGGGGTGTCAATCACAATCATTCTTCTGGGAGACAACTCATCCAGCAAGAGTTTCAAAGTTTCTGGGCTGCCAGCGCGGAAGCAATCTACGCCCAATTGCGCGCACAGCATTTGCGTTTGGCTCCAAGCACCCGCACGCATGTCGTGATAGCTGACCACCGCCACATATTCGGTTCCGTAATGCAGGGCCACTTGTTGTGCAGCCTTGGCCACCATCAAGGTTTTGCCAGAACCCGACAAGCCTGCCATCACATGAACGCCTTTGTTTGGAAAACCTTCTTGTGGGCGCTCTAAATTGTGCGTCAGTTGGGCGCGAATGCTGTCTAAGGCACTGTCCAAAGTGGGTTGCTCACGCAGACCCTCTTGCAACAAGGCACGCAAGGCTGTGGGGACTGTGGCTTCCGTCATGGCCTGAACCAGCGGCTGAATGTGCGCTGGCCAATATTGGTTCATTTGCCAGTTGGCAGTTTGCTGACTCAAGCGAAATTCCTGACGCAATGCGGCCAGCTCTTCTCGCACCAAGGACACAATTTCTTGGCTGCGAACTTGCTCGCGACCTTGCGTCAAAAGATGCTCCGTACTGGCATGGGCAATGGGCTCGGCTTCTGCTTGCTGTGCCATTCTTGAAGCGGGTTGCAACAACTGGTGCAAATGATCACTGAAGGGGCTGCTGACAGAAGAAGGCGTGCTGGAAAGAGGTTGACGAGGGCCTTTGGCTGTCACAGTCACTGAGTTGGACTCTTGGCTTTGTTCTTCTGCATCAGTTTCAAGCATTTCATCCAGTGAAGCTTCCGCCACATCCAATGCCACAATCAACTCGGTTTGACCTTCCACACGGTGGTTAGAGATGATCAACACATCGGGGCCGAACATAGCCATTGCCTTTTCAGTGGCACTGCGCGTGTCGCGGGCAAGTATGCGTT
>CALAGS010000172.1 GCA_937891665.1 uncultured Burkholderiales bacterium
GAAGATACGCCAGAGAGGGCTGCCATGATCGCCCGCATGATTGAAATCATGCAGGAAGAAATGCCCATGCTGTTTGGTTGGTCTGAAGAATTTGGCGGCGCCTACCATCAGTGGGTAGGTAACGGCAAGCCCTCCAACATCATTCGTGACAGCTTGCCTTATTTGAGAATCGATGCTTCTCTGCGCTCTAGCAAAATCAAAGAATGGAACCAAGCCATCTGGTGGCCTCTTGCCTTGCTGCCACTCTTGTTACTTGCAGTGGCTTGGCCTGCATGGCGGGCTTGGCGAAGGCGTCAATCACAGCGAGCCGTGCAAACAGCCGTCGCTACACCAAGGAGTTTGTGATGTTGCGATTTTTAACACGAAAGCTGGCCTATGGTTTGGCCATTTTGATCGGCATCAATTTACTTACCTTTGTACTTTTTTTCAAAGTCAATACACCAGACGACATGGCTCGCATGCAATTGGGTGGTAAACGCGTAACACCCGACGCCATCGAAAAATGGAAGGCAGAACGGGGCTATGACCGCCCACTGTTTTTCAATGAACAAGAGCAGGGCATTGCAAAATTTAGCAACACATTATTCATGGACAGTTCTTTGCGAATGTTTGCCTTTGACTTTGGTCGTGCAGACAGTGGTCGTGACATTGCTTCAGAAATTGTGAGGCGTGCTGGGCCTTCTGTTGCCCTGGCTTTGCCGACCTTTGTTGTTGGCTTAGGCGTTTCAATCGTGTTGGCTCTGGGCTTGGCATTTTTTAGAGCCACCTACCTTGATTTTTGGGGCACCGTTTTGTGCGTGGTGTTGATGTCTATTTCGTCGCTGTTTTTCATTGTCATGGGGCAGTTCATGTTCTCGCGTGTGTTGCAGCTGATGCCCGTATCGGGCTTTGCGCCAGGGCTAGATGCTTGGCGTTTCTTGGTGCTTCCCATTGCTGTGGGTATCTTGTCTAGGCTGGGTGGCGAGGTGCGATTTAACAGAACGCTTTTCATGGAAGAAATTAGCAAGGACTATGTTCGAACCGCTAGATCCAAGGGCTTGTCTGAAAGCAGGGTTCTTTTGGCTCATGTGCTTAGAAATGCACTCATCCCCATCTTGAGCGCCTCTGTGGCCGTGATTCCTTTGCTGTTCATGGGCAGTTTGATCACAGAATCCTTTTTTGCCATTCCAGGTTTAGGCAGTTATTTAATAGAAGCCATTGCAGGTCAAGACTTTGCCATCGTTCGAGCGATGGTTTTCGTTGGTTCATTTTTGTACATCCTTGGTTTGATCTTGACCGATATCAGCTATACCTTGGCTGACCCACGCATTCGTTTGCAGTAAGGGCACCATGCAACCCGTATTCCTGTTAACCGATATTTTTGTTTATGCCATCCTGGTGTTTGTACTTTGGTACATCTGGCATGTTCGGTCAGATCGCAACTTAAGAGCCAATTGGCGCTTGGCCATGAAACGGCCTGTGGCCATGGTCAGCAGCATGGTCTTGGGTTTCTTTTTGTTGGTGGCGTTCACAGACTCTATTCATTACAGAAAAGTTTTGCCATCAGAACCAGGCCAGGCTATTCAATATTCGTCTGAAGCCAATTCAGTTCTTGATGAAATATTGCAACCCCTCGCAACTGCCAGAGAGCGAAGTTATTCTGAACCATTGTCAGCAGTTGCATTTAGAAAAGAAACTTTCGAGCGCGATGGGGTGTCAGTCCGTGACTATCCGCGCCTGCGGTTTGGCGGCAAACACCTCGACCAACCTGAGCTTCAACTTTCGACTGATATTTCCCAACGAACTATCGTTGCACTTGGTTGGGGAACCTGCATTGTGGTTGGCGTGCTCATGCTTGGACTTTTACTGGCCAGTTATAGAAGTCAGCAAAGTTTGGCAACAGTTGCTTCTCAATTTATGCATGGAAAAACGGAATGGCCATGGCGCTCCATGGCCATCACCTTCACGCTCATGACTCTGGCAATTTGCTGGGTGGCGTTTCTGTCACAGGTTTACCATGTGTTTGGCACTGATCGAACTGGCAATTCAGTATTGGTTTTTGCCATGAAAAGTGTCCGCACCGCATTGGTCATTGGTGGGTTAACGACGTTGGTGGTATTGCCTTTGGCGCTGCTGCTGGGCGTCATGGCGGGCTATTTGCGCGGCTGGGTGGATGAGGCCATTCAATATGTCTACACCCTGCTTGCATCGATTCCAGATGTCCTCTTGATTGCAGCCTCGGTGTTGCTGCTTCAAGTTTTCATCGACAAAAATCAAGGTATTTTTGAAACATCTTTAGAACGTGCCGATGCCCGTTTGTTTTTCTTATGCATCATCTTAGGTATCACCTCGTTCACGGGGCTGTGCCGACTGGTTCGCGGTGAAACTCTCAAGTTGCGCGAATTGGAATACATCCAGTCTGCCAGAGCTTTTGGTGTTTCGACGCCTCGCGTTTTATGGCGTCACATCGTTCCTAACCTGATGCACTTGGTGCTCATCAATACCGTGATGCAATTTTCTAGCTTTGTCTTGGCTGAAGCTGTTTTGTCCTATGTCGGCGTGGGCGTCGATCCAAAGACCGCCAGTTTTGGCGTCATGATCAACACCGCTCGCGCGGAACTGGCGGCAACGCCTTTGGTTTGGTGGTCACTGACGACGGCCTTCGGTTTTATGTTCCTGATTGTTCTCAGTGCCAACTTACTGGCTGATGCCATCAGAGATGCCTTCGATCCTCGAACCAGACTTCGCAATGCAAGTTCAGCAACAGCCCCGACACAAGAGGTGGCAGCATGACCCAGCAACTGAACGTTAAGAATCTGGTGGTTGATTTGCAGACTGAGTTGGGCATGGCCCGCGCGGTGGATGCACTTGATTTGACGCTGCAAAAAGGCCAAACATTTGCATTGGTCGGCGAATCCGGTTGCGGTAAATCCATGACCGCACTTTCTTTGCTTCGCCTGTTACCTGACAATGCTGTGATCCAAAGTGGCCAAGTCAAATTATCGGATGTTGATGTATTTCAGCTCAGTGAAAATCAGATGCGATCGATTCGGGGGCGCCGAATCTCCATCATTTTTCAAGAGCCCTCCACCAGCCTGAATCCGGTCATGACGGTGGGTGATCAAATTTTAGAAGTCATTTCTGAGCACACTTCGTTGAAAGGGAATGAGGCGCGTTCGCGCGCCATTGAGTGGCTGACCAAAGTAGGCTTGCCAGAGCCTGCAAGGCGAATGGGCAATTACCCTTTTGAAATGTCAGGCGGTCAATTGCAGCGGGTCATGATTGCGATCGCCTTGGCGGCAGAACCAGATTTATTAATTGCAGACGAGCCTACAACGGCTCTTGATGTGACGATTCAAGCGCAGATTTTAGACTTGCTGAAAAGCCTGCAAAAGGAGCGTGGCATGGCCATGCTTCTCATCACCCATGATCTGGCCGTTGTGAGTGGCATGGCGGACCAAGTGGCCTTGATGTATGCCGGCCAAATCGTCGAGGTCGCTTCGGCAGCAGATTTTTTCGTTCGGCCGTCGCATCCTTATGCCAAGTTGCTCCTTCAGGCATTGCCGGGAGAAGACTTAAGAGGCCGTCAATTGGCGGCCATTCATGGCACGGTTCCGGCTTTAACGCAAACTTTTCATGGCTGTCGCTTTGCGCCCAGATGCCCCTATCAAACAGAGTCATGTGCTGAAAAATCAGTCCTAATGACGGACCTGACTGAAGATCACCATGTTCGATGCGTCAGGGTTCATGATGTCGGACTTCAAGCCATGTCTCTGCCACCCTTGCTAGATCGTTCCAGTATTGCGGCAACGGATCACTCAGTCTTGCTATCTGTGCAAAACTTGTCCGTTGCTTATTCAATGGGTGGGGGGGTATTTGGGGGGCGTCAAAGCTTTCAGGCCGTCAAGAACGTGAGTTTTGACATTCAAAAAGGCCAAACATTGGCTTTGGTTGGAGAATCGGGTTGCGGCAAAACCACCATTGGCAAAGCATTGCTTCAATTGTTAACACCTCAAACCCAGGTCACTGGCCTTGCTGTGCTCCAGGGGGAAAATTTGTTCCAATTGAAGGGGCGCGAGTTGATGGCCTCGCGTCGTCAATTGCAAATTATTTTCCAAAATCCTTTTGCCTCATTAAATCCTCGCATGCGAGTGCAGGAAATATTGGAAGAGGGCATGAAGAGCCTTCACCCCGAGTGGACAAGCGATCAACGTCAGGCTGACTTGAAGGTTTTGATGGACCAGGTGGGGCTTCGCAAAGATGCCCTCGACCGGTATCCTCACGAATTTTCAGGCGGCCAGCGACAGAGAATTGCCATTGCGAGAGCGTTGGCGGTTAAACCAAGTCTGATCGTTTGCGATGAACCCACATCGGCATTGGATGTGTCGGTTCAAGCGCAAATTTTGAATTTGCTCAGAGAACTCCAAGATTCGTTGGGTGTCAGCTTCCTTTTTGTGACCCACAACATCGGTGTTGTGGCTTATTTGGCCGACAGAGTGGCTGTCATGCATGAAGGGGAAATTGTTGAAATTGGAGATGCCTCTCAAATTTTGAACAATCCGCAGGCGGCCTATACAAAAACTTTGCTTTCAGCTGTGCCTCAACTGAACCAGACACTGACCTAAGTTGCCGCTTTTTTCCAGCAAAATCGTTCCAAATCAAGTATTTATGGATTAGAATGCGGGTTCACGACCAAACGGGCGGGTTTTCACCGCCCGTTTTTTTTGGGCGATCGATTAGTGAGCAGGGTTTTTACCGCTCCAAAATCCTTTGAAAATTGAAGCAATTTTGAGTTAACCCTTTTTTAGAAGATCCATTTCGAGTGGCATTGCAGCAGATTGTTGAAGAAACCGTAGCCGGTTTGGGCTACGAACTGGTTGAGATTGAGCGCTCAGCCGGTGGTCTCGTGCGCATCACGATCGATAACCACTGGCAGGACGGTGTTGACCGATTCGACATACCCTTGGTCACCGTTGAAGATTGTGAAAAGGTCAATCGCCAATTGATGTTTGCACTAGAGGTAGACGGTGCTGAATACCGCCGTTTAGAAGTGTCGTCGCCTGGTATTGACCGACCGCTGCGCAATGAAAAAGACTTGGCCCGATTTGAAGGCGAGTTAATTGACATCACGCTAAAGGCCCCCATGGGTGAGGCTGCTGCCGGATTGGTCAACGCAACGCGCAAGAAGTTCAGGGGAACGCTTGAAAAAGCCGATCACGAGAATACATGGCAAATTGTTTGGTCAGATGCGCCCGCGCCAAAGCCAGGTGCGCGTGTCAGCAAGAATCGTCCGCCAGTGCCCATGCAAGTGCTTGGTTTTTATTTGAATGAATTAAGAGAGGCGCGACTCGCGCCAGTGGTTGATTTCAAGGGCCGTAAGCCCAAAACAGACTTAGGAGAGAATTAACATGAACCGCGAACTGTTGATGCTGGTTGAAGCCATATCACGTGAAAAGAACGTTGAACGTGACATCGTCTTTGGTGCCGTTGAATCTGCTTTAGCCCAAGCCACTAAAAAGCTTTACGAAGGTGATGTCGATATACGCGTAGCCATTGACCGCGACAGCGGCAACTACGAAACTTTCCGCCGCTGGCATGTGGTGCCAGATGAAGCTGGTTTGCAATTGCCCGACCAAGAAATTTTGCTGTTTGAAGCTTTAGAGCAAATTGCAGACATTGAAGTCGACGAGTACATCGAAGAGTCGGTTGAATCTTTGCCCATCGGCCGCATTGGCGCCATGGCGGCCAAACAAGTCATCTTGCAAAAGATTCGCGATGCCGAGCGAGAAATGTTACTCAACGAGTTCATGGCGCGCGGCGAGAAAATTTTGGTCGGTACCGTCAAGCGCATGGACAAGGGAGACATCATTGTCGAGTCTGGCCGTGTTGAAGGTCGTCTGCGTCGCAGCGAAATGATTCCCAAAGAGAACCTTCGCAATGGCGACCGTGTACGCGCCATGATCATGGAAGTCGATCTCACACTGCGTGGCGCTCCCATCATCTTGTCTCGCTCATCTCCCGAATTCATGATTGAACTTTTCAGTCAAGAAGTTCCCGAAATTGAACAAGGCTTGCTAGAGATTAAATCTTGCGCACGCGACCCCGGTTCACGTGCCAAGATTGCAGTGTTGTCTCACGACAAACGCGTTGATCCAATCGGCACCTGCGTGGGTGTTCGCGGTACCCGCGTCAATGGCGTTACCAACGAATTGGCCGGCGAGCGTGTTGACATTGTGCTGTGGAGTGAAGATCCCGCTCAATTTGTCATTGGCGCTTTGGCACCGGCCAACGTTCAATCCATTGTGGTGGACGAAGAAAAGCACGCCATGGACGTGGTCGTTGATGAAGAAAATTTGGCCATTGCCATTGGTCGCGGCGGACAAAATGTTCGCTTGGCTTCCGACCTCACCGGTTGGAAAATCAACATCATGGATGCCGCTGAATCTGCTCAAAAGCAAGCTGAAGAAACAACCGGCATTCGCGCATTGTTCATGGACAAATTGGATGTTGACCAAGAAATCGCAGACATTCTGATTGAGGAAGGCTTCACGAGCTTGGAAGAAGTGGCGTATGTGCCTATCCAAGAAATGTTGGAGATTGACAGCTTCGATGAAGACACTGTGAATGAACTGCGCACTCGCGCCAAAGATGCTTTGCTCACACAAGAAATCGTGCGAGAAGAAAGTGTTGACGATGTCTCTCAAGACCTCCGTGATCTTGAAGGCCTGACCCCAGAACTGATTGCTAAATTGGTCGAAGCGGGTGTCAATACACGCGACGATTTGGCCGACTTAGCCACTGACGAACTCACCGACATCACCGGACAAACCGATGGTGAAGCCACCGCCCTGATCATGAAAGCCCGTGAACATTGGTTCGCTGGTCAGGCCTAATCTCAAGGAGGCTAGAACCCCATATGTCCAGTAATACTGTCGCCGAGTTCGCTAGCGAACTCAAAAAATCACCAGATACTTTGCTAGAGCAGTTGCACTCAGCAGGTGTCGACAAGTCAGCACCCACCGACGCGCTGACTGAAAACGACAAGCAAAAGCTATTAAGCTATTTGCAAGCCAGCCATGGCACTGTCGCCGGCGAGCGTAAAAAGATCACGTTGGTGAAAAAATCTACCAGCGAAATCAAACAAGCCGATGCCACAGGCAAAGCAAGAACCATCCAAGTTGAAGTGCGTAAAAAACGCACCTTCATCAAGCGCGATGACGAAGTTGAAACGCCATCCCTTGAGCCTGTCGAACCTGCGGCGCCTCTCATTGATCATGCTGAATTGGCAAAGCGCGAAGAAGAAGCCCGCAGCCAGGCCGAGTTACTAAGACGCCAAGAAGAAGAATTGGCCGAAAAACGCCGTGAACGTGAAGCCAAGGAACTGGCCAAACGCGAAGAGGCTAAAGCCAAGCAAGCGTCTGAAACCGATGACGCTGCTGTTGCGAAATCACCTGAAGAGCTTGCGGCCCAAGCTGCGGCCATTCGCAGTGCCAAGGCCGCCGCTGCTCAACACGAGGCAGACAGTATCAATGCTGCTTCTAAGCCTGTTGATCCCTCAATCGCCCAATCTGCCGAAAACGATCGTGTGAAGGCTGAAGCCTTGGTCAAAGCTGACAAGGCAGCCAAGATCAAAGCTGCAGAAGATCAGGCTGATGCTGATGCAAAAGCCGTCATCGAAGATGAAGCAGTTCGTGAACGTGATCTGAATCAACGCCGCAATAAAGCGTTGGCAGAAGCCGAAGCCATTCGTGCCATGATGAGTGGCCCAGCTAAAAAGGCCCCCCCTAAAGAAGTTCCTAAAGTTGATCCAAAAGCTGCCAAAGGAACGCTCCACAAGCCAGCTCAAGTGCCTGGCGCTGTTTCCAAAAAAGCAGCGGCTACAACTGAAGTCAAAGATGCTGCACCAGGCGGCAACAAGGAAGTTAAATCTGCCAAGCTTTCATCTAGTTGGGCGGGCGATCCTGCCAAAAAGAAAGCCATTCCAACTCGTGGCGATACCAGCGGTGGCGTAGGAAGAAACAACTGGCGCGGTGGTCCTAAAAACCGCAGAGGCAACGAACGTGATCGCGAAGAACAGGTGCAAGCTGCACCTGCAGAAGCACGCGTCATTGAAGTTCACGTGCCAGAAACCATTACCGTGGCCGAGTTGGCGCACAAGATGGCTATCAAGGCTTCTGAGGTCATCAAGCAGCTCATGAAATTGGGTCAGATGGTCACCATCAACCAACCTTTGGACCAAGACACAGCCATGATTTTGGTGGAAGAGTTGGGCCACAAAGCTGTGGTTGCTGCGCTAGACGACCCAGAAGCATTTACCGATGAAGAAGTCTCACAAAGTGATGCGCCATTGTTGCCACGTGCGCCAGTGGTCACCGTCATGGGTCACGTTGATCATGGCAAAACTTCATTGCTTGACTACATTCGCCGTGCCAAAGTGGCTTCTGGCGAAGCCGGTGGCATTACGCAGCATATTGGCGCTTATCACGTTCAAACAGATCGTGGCATGGTGTCCTTTTTGGACACGCCAGGCCACGAAGCCTTTACGGCCATGCGAGCCCGAGGTGCACAAGCCACAGACATCGTGATTTTGGTGGTTGCCGCCGATGACGGCGTGATGCCACAAACCAAAGAGGCCATCAAGCATGCCAAGGCAGCAGGTGTTCCAATCGTTGTGGCTATCAACAAAATTGACAAGCCCGATGCCAACCTCGACCGTGTCAAAGGCGAGTTGGTCGCAGAAGAAGTGGTGCCTGAAGAGTTTGGTGGTGAGTCTCCTTTCGTCGGAGTTTCCGCCAAAACAGGTGCTGGCATAGATGCTTTGTTAGAGCAAGTTTTGTTGCAAGCCGAGGTGCTTGAGCTCCGTGCCCCTGTGGCTGCAGCTGCCAAAGGCTTGGTCATTGAAGCGCGTTTGGACAAAGGTCGTGGTCCTGTGGCTACCATTCTTGTTCAGTCGGGTACCTTGTCGACCGGCGATGTGGTGTTGGCGGGTCAAACATTTGGCCGTGTACGAGCCATGTTGGATGAAAACGGCAAGGCCATTAAATCGGCTGGTCCTTCCATTCCTGTCGAGATTCAAGGTTTGACGGAAGTGCCGCAAGCGGGTGACGAATTCATGGTTCTCAGTGACGAACGTCGCGCCCGTGAAATTGCCACTTACCGTGCTGGCAAATTCCGCAATACCAAACTGGCCAAGCAGCAAGCCGCTAAGTTGGAAAACATGTTCTCTGACATGAGTGCTGGCGAAGTCAAAACTTTGCCCATCATTGTCAAAGCAGATGTACAAGGTTCGCAAGAAGCCTTGGCCGCTTCTTTGCTCAAACTGTCTACCGACGAAATCAAAGTTCAATTGGTTTATGCTGCGGTGGGTGGCATTAGCGAGTCCGACATCAATTTGGCCATCGCTTCCAAAGCGGTCGTCATTGGCTTCAATGTGCGTGCCGATGCAGGTGCTCGCAAACAAGCCGAAAGCAATGGCGTCAGCATCAATTACTACAACATCATTTATGACGCTGTCGATGAACTGAAAGCGGCCATGTCAGGCATGTTGGCACCCGAGCAAAAAGAAGAAGTCATTGGCATGGCCGAAATTCGGACCGTGTTTGTGGCTTCCAAAATTGGTACGGTTGCGGGTTGTATGGTCACCAATGGCCAGGTTACGCGCTCCTCCAAATTCCGTTTGCTGCGCGACAACGTGGTTATTTATACCGGCGATATTGATTCACTCAAACGCCTCAAAGACGACGTTCGCGAAGTCAAAGAAGGCTTCGAGTGCGGTATCAAACTCAAAAACTACAACGACATTTCCGTGGGCGACCAACTCGAGTTCTTTGAAGTTAAAGAAATCGCTCGGACAATTTAACTTAACCCATCAGGCAATCAATCAGTCACCATGGCTCGCAAACCTACCAGCTCAGCCCATCGCGGATTTCGCGTGGCCGACCAGATTCAAAGGGATCTGTCGGAGCTGATTGCGCGCGAGCTCAAAGATCCCCGTGTGGGCATGGTCACTTTGAATGCGGTTGAGGTGACTCCCGATTACGCACATGCCAAGGTGTTTTTCAGTCTGATCACTGGCAAGCCAGAGGAAGCTACGGAAGGCTTAAATGCTGCCGCTGGTTTTCTGCGAAATGGCTTGTTCAAGCGTTTGCAAATTCACACGGTACCCACACTCCATTTCATATTTGATCGCACCACCGAGCGTGCATCGGACATGAATGCCTTGATCTCCAAGGCAGTGGCTTCACGTTCCAAAGACGAGGTCTAACATGAACGCGCCACGCACCAGGGTGCAACGGCGCCCTGTGCATGGGGTGCTGTTGCTAGACAAACCATATGGGTTGTCGAGTAACGATGCTTTGCAAAAAGCAAAGTGGTTGTTGCGCGCTGAAAAAGCAGGGCACACGGGCACCTTAGATCCTCTGGCCACAGGCGTCTTGCCATTGTGTTTTGGCGCAGCCACCAAGTTCAGCCAGCTGCATTTAGACGCTGATAAAACCTATGAAGCCATTGCCGTTTTGGGGGTTCAAACCCGCACAGGCGATCTAGAGGGTGAAGTTGTTGCTGAAAAGCCTGTGAGCTTTACGCCTGAACAGCTTCAGCAGGTACAGGTTAAGTTCACTGGCCCCATTGATCAAATTCCACCGATGTACAGCGCCTTGAAAAAGGACGGCAAAGCCTTGTACGACTACGC
>CALAGS010000173.1 GCA_937891665.1 uncultured Burkholderiales bacterium
AAGGGAACCGGACCCAGGGCTTGCGAACAGCATTGTCGCTAGCGGAGGGGCCGGATTCTAAACTTTTGGCCTTGTACTCGGCGGCAAGGGGAGCCAGAACTTTGCTGGCCAATTGCGCATGATTGGGCACCATTAAAACAGCGCCCGCTTTCACGCGCTGTTGTGGATTGCCTGTGATCACTTTCGGATTGGCCTCAACCAAAGCTTGCCGCAGTATAACAATGGCAATGGGGCTGTTGGGGTAGATCTTTTGCACCAATTTGTCGATGGGCGTGCTTTGCTCGACTTTCATTTGAACCAATGCAACTGGAATCTGTGGTTCCGCCGATGCATCAGTTGCATGGCTTTTGCTTGAAGCAAAGCATGCCATGGCGCCCACCAGCAACCAAGTGGATGTGCTTGTGATGTTCAACAGGTTGAGGCGCTTAGAAGAGATCATGGCTAGCTCGTTTATATCAGTAAGGTGTCAAAGTGAAGTTGGCGTTTTCACTCACAGGGGCTTTGGCGGGTCGTTTGGAAGTCACAGCGCCTCGTGCAGATGGCAACACAGAGGGTTCCTTCAAAAGGGTTTCAGTGGGCCATGCGCGCCAGTTGGCTTGAACGGCTTGGGCAGGCCCTGCCAACACCACCAGTTGCGAGCCATAAGGTGTGACAGATTGAACGCTTGCCAACAAGGTTTGCGGTGCGCCCTCTCTGCTCAAAAGCTCGGCAGGAAAACGGGCTGGGTTGGCAACAAGCCACTCATCGCCTTTGCGAACACCAGACAGAGCACCTGCGTTGATTTCAATTTGTTGGCCCATGGCTGCAGTGACCACAGGGTTGATTTGTTGGCAATTGAGCCAATCTTCAGCAGCGTTTCGCCAACTTTGAAGTTGTTCTTGGATGGCGGCAACGCTGCTTGCAGCCATTTTGGGAGCCGCCCAAGAAGAACGCTCAAAATCTAGATTGAGTGTAGAGCTGTCTTCGAATTGAACAGCTTGCCCGTCGGTGCCCACCAATTGAAAATCAAGGGTCATTGAAGCGGCAAGATTTTGAGCACCTAAGTAAGTTTCTAAAGGACTCGCTTTGACGTTTTCAGTTTTGACCTTGATGACAGCTTGCCAGGGCAAAGTGTCTGGGCGATTCCCAATGAGTGCTCGCTCGTAGGCTGTCATGGTGTTGGCCATAGAAGCAGCTGGCAAATTGTTGACGGCGCGCCATGCATTGACCTTGCCAGTTTGCACATTGGGTTGAACCCATTGTGCTTGAATGTGTGGCAGCAGTGTTTGCAAGACAAGCGCAGATGCATTAGCGTCAATTTGCACGTCTAAGCTGACCAAATGGTTCATGCGAGCGCCCACTTTTTGGGTGCATGAACTGTCTTGTGCCAAGACCTCAGCAGGCGCTGCTGTTTTGCCTGAACCCAAAGTTTTGCCCATCAATTGGCTGAATTTATCAATGGCACCCTGCAGGCCTGTTTCTTTGATGCGGGGTGTCTCGTTTTTAGGTACGGCTTGTTGGGCAGCCATATTGGACGGAAATTGCAAGCGAGCCTTGGCTTGGCCAGCATCATCTCGTTCATAACCCAAGACTTTGACGCCTTGAACATCCAAGGCATTTTTAAAAGTGCTGTTCTCTCGCAGACTGCCTTGTGGATCAATCCAGGTGGTGGTTGAAACACGGGTCGGATTTTGCAAAGAAGCATCCACCAGGCTTTGTCGAATGGCATCCAGTCTCTCTTGCGCTGTGAGCGGGGCTTGGGGCGCAATCGAGCCTTTGGGCAATTGTTGGGTGTTATTTTGCGCTGGAGTTTGAGTTTTGTTTTGGGCCATAACCTGCGTACTCATGCCTACGCTAAGCGCAATGCACACAGCACTGAGTTGGAGGCAATGGATACCAGCTCTCATGATCAACGACCTTTAGCGGCCATCTGGCCCATGAACAAAATGCGCAGATCTTGCACCACGTCGCGGTCAAGCGACAAAGTGGTTTCGTAGGTGTCTTCGCCCACTGGGGTAATGCTGACCAAGCGAGCGCCGTAAATTACGCCTTCAACTTTGGAGCGGAAGGTGTCGTTGGTGACAACCATGTCGGCCACGGTAGAGCTGGCATCGAGTTGCTGGCCATAGACCTGCTCGGTCAAGTTGCGATAGGCGTCTAATTTGGAGGCGCGAATGGCCATCAAGCGTTGTTGCGCTGGGTTTTTGTGGTTTTGCACGGCCACAACGGCATAGCCCGTGGCTGTGATGGTTTCGCGTTTTTCGATCAACGGAGAAGCCATGGCATTCTTGTCGGTGGATTTAGACGCCGGCATTGCCAAATTGATGGATTTGCAGCCTGTCAGGGCAACCAAGCCAAATACCAAGCACAGTGTGGTCACGCGTTTCATGTTCAGTTCCTTGTTAGAGGTGGGACTTGAAGTCCTTCACCCTCTGATTCGGCATCAACCCGAGAAGCTTGAGAGATTCTGATGCGGCTTGTTGTGAAAAGGAGAAGGTGTCTGACGGTTTTCCGACGTTTATGCCATTTT
>CALAGS010000174.1 GCA_937891665.1 uncultured Burkholderiales bacterium
CAAGGCTTTGCCTTGATCAAGGCCGCCGACCAAGAACACGATTGGCAATTGCCCATGGACAAAGTGGCTTCGGTGTGGCGCGCAGGCTGCATCATTCGCGCCCGTTTGCTGGAAGACATTCGCCGCGCTTTTGCCAACCAACACAATCTGACCAACTTGCTGATCGATGACCACTTTGCACGCCTCATGGCCAAGTGCCAGCAAGACCTGCGCGAGGTGGTGGCCATGGCTGCCTTAAGCGGCGTGGCCGTCCCTGCTTTGATGAGCGCCTTGAGTTATTACGATGGCTACAGAACCGAACGCTTGCCAGCCAACTTGTTGCAGGCTCAGCGAGATTACTTTGGCGCACACACGTATCAGCGCTTGGACAAGCCGGGCAAATTTCACACCCAGTGGTCCAAGGGCAAGCTCGCATGAACTTCAATGTTGAACTGGTGGCTGCCATGGCCATGTTTGCGTTCGTGACGTCTGTCACGCCAGGTCCTAACAACATGATGTTGCTGGCTTCTGGTGTGAACTTCGGTGTCAAAAGCACATTGCCACATTGGTTGGGTGTTTCACTGGGCCATTTTGTGATGCTTCTTTTGGTGGGCGCAGGCTTGGAAAGTTTGTTGAAGGCTTACCCTTTTGTGTACCAAGTGATGAAGGTGGTGGGTTTCGCTTATCTGGTTTATTTGGCATGGGGCGTTGCACGCAGTGGTGCACCTGAGCGCAATGGTGAAGAAGCAACGAAGCCCATCAGTTTTTTTGGGGCTGCTGCTTTTCAGTGGGTGAACCCTAAAGCATGGATCATGTCGATTGGTTATTTCAGCAACTACATGCCCACCGATGCATCACTTACTTTTGTGGTGCTCACCTGCATGATGTTCAGCGCCATTAACTTTCCCAGTGTGGGTTTGTGGGTGTGGCTGGGCGCCAAGCTCGAGCATTATTTGCAACAAAACACGGCGCGGCGATTTTTCAATTGGACGATGGCCTTGTTGTTGGTCATCTCCATGATTCCCGTTTTATGGGTTTGATTTTTGTTGAAATTTTTTTAATTGACGTTGAAGCGAGTCATTGTGATGAAAAATTCCCTTAGCCTTTTGGCAATTGCTTTGTTGAGCATGTCCGTTCAAGCCGGACGTCCGATGAGTGTGGACGATGCCAATGTGAATGAGAAAGGCGTAGCGCACGTTGAATCATTTTGGTCTCGCGCTGCCGATGGCTCGCGTACCTTCACTGTGGCACCCGCTTACTCTCCTTTGCCTGGGCTTGATTTGGCGGCCATTGACACACGCACTTTATCGGGCGGCTCGCACAGTCAAACCCTTCAAGCCAAAATGCAAGTCACCGCCGCGCGAGATCAGGGCTGCTATTTTGCGTGGGTGCTGGGTGCAACAGCCTGGAAAAAGGGCGATGGACAAAATTCATTTGTCGGTGCCAATGCCACTTGCAACATGGCAGGTGGTGCACTTCACAGCAGTTTGGTCAGTACGCGCGATGCTGAGGGTCGTGATGCGCCCACCTTTGGTTTGGCTTGGGAGCAAAACTTTGGCGAATGGACAGGTCACATTGAGTCAGTGGCCCAACGCGCTGCCAAACCTTTGGTGGGTGTGGGTTTGCGCAAAGATGTGTTGCCCGGTCTGCAAATCGACGGTACATGGGGCAAGCAAGGTGGTAAGTCTGTATTCAGCTTGGGTACCAAGTACACGTTCTAAAAAACAAAGCTACTGATGCGTGGCCTTCATGAGCCATTCAGAGTTTTCAGGCCTTTGCGAGCAAGGCCTGCGCCAAGGCCTCTGCTACCTTGATGCCATCTACACCCGCCGACAAAATGCCGCCGGCATAGCTTGCGCCTTCCCCAGCGGGGTACAGTCCTTGCGTGTTCAAACTTTGAAAGTTCTCTCC